>JBDSRN010000087.1:0-19591 GCA_039929265.1 Steroidobacteraceae bacterium
TTCGTCAGGGCCGCACAGCAGCTGAACCAGGCGAGCCTCGACCGCACGCGTCTGGAGATCTACCTGTCGGACTTGCGCAAGCTCGATAGCGCCAGTCAGGAGACGGTCAAAGACGCAACGCCTTTGCTGGCACGCAGTCTCGCAATCAAGGTCAACGAAAAGTGCCTGGACCGCATTGCGCAGTTGCAGGTTTCCTGCCTCATGGATGGTCAGGACACGCTGATCCTGTCCGACGGTCACAGCGCCTCGATGATCGAGGCGTTGACCGCAGGCCCCGCCACGGACGTGCTGATCACCGCAGCTGGCACGCCACAACTGAACAGCGGTTACTACAGTCCCTACATTGCCTCTGTACTGGATCTCGCGCGTTTACTGGATCCGTTCAAGCGCGCTAACTATCAGTACGTTCCCGCGCTCGGGTTCCAGCGCGACGAGCGCATGTCCTTGCGTCTCAATACGCCGCCGTCGTTCCAGAATCCCAAGTCGGTTCTCGTCGCGGCACTGCCTGCGATCGAAACGCCGCGCCTGCCGCTGCTGCGCGCGGTCGATCCGCGCGACATTTTCTGCGCTCGCAAGACGTCGCTGGTCCTTCCTGTCGAGGGCGCACCGCTGGTGTTCGGGACGCAGTATTCGCATGATTTGAGCCTGCGTCTGGCCGGTGAAAATGGCGCTCAGATACAACTGGCGGCGCGACCCGATGCCTTGCAGGGTGGATTCGTCGTCGACACTGCGGCGCTTGCTTCGGCGAACCTGGGTGCGTCGGTGCGCGGCGTGCTGCACGGGAAATGGGGATTCGACGATTACCTCGGTCCGGAGTTCCGGATGGTCAGTCCGGTGCTGCAAAGCTGGAATACTGGCATCGCGGAGAGCGACACATTGATTGTCGGTCGCGAGGGCGTCATCCACGTGCGTGCCGAGAGTGTCAGCTGTCTGCAGGATGTCGAAGTCGAGGGCCCTTCAGGAAAAGTGCTCGCTGCTCAATGGACGAGACTTACGCCCAGCGAGGTGGTCGTGAAGTTTCCGCTGCAACAGGTCGAGCCGGGCGCGTTGACACTGCGGATGAAGCAGTACGGTGTGGGTGAATCGCAGCAGATCGGCCTGAAGACCTATGCCGCCGCGGCGCACCTCGACGACTTCATCGTGCATGCCGGTGATGTCCGCGGTCTGCTGAAAGGCCAGAGGCTCGACCAGGTGACGGCGTTGAGCGTCAATGGTGTCGAGTTCACGCCGGGATCCTTCTCGACTGGCAAGGGTAACGACGAGTTGTCCATGCTCGCTCGCGCCGAGAGTCCGGCTACGTTCAATGCCGGCGAGTCTCTCGGCGTGCGAGTGTCGCTGACCGATGGGCGTGTGCTCGGGCTGAGGACTGTGGTGCGGCCACCGCGTCCCAGCGCGTCACTCATCGACAAGAGCGTGCAGATGCCGCATGCCGCGGGCAGCGCGAAGATCCGGCTCGCGGATCAGACTGAGTTGCCGCAGGGCGGCAGCCTGACGTTCTCCATTCGTTCGAAGTGGCCTTCCGCCTTTTCGGCCGATGAGCGGCTGGAGATTGCTTCGCTCGATGGGACGTTCGCGACCACCCTGAGCCTGAACAAAGGACAACTGAAGCTGGCGAGTCCCGGTGTGGTGGTGGCCACACTGGATCCCGGGAAGACTTTCGGTGCTGCTGCGTTCGGACCATTGCAGTTCAGGGTCGCCGTCGGCGACACGGTGGGCGACTGGGCGCCGTTGGTTACATTGATTCGCCTGCCTGAACTGGCCGAGCTGCAGTGCCCGCCGGTGGGTGAAACGTGCAGCTTGTCGGGATCCGATCTGTATCTGATCGAGGCAATTGCGCGCGGCGCGGCGTTCGAGGATGTGGTGCCGGTGCCCGAGGGATTTCCAGGACGGTCACTTCCAGTACCGCATCCCGGCGATGACGGGCTGTATCTCAAACTGAGGGACAATCCGTCGGTGGTGCACGCTGTTGCGCTGACCGTGCAGCCTTGACGCTCCTTCGATCTGTTTGCTCAGCACCGGTCGGTCTCTTGGCCGCGCTTGCTGGCGCTCAGCCATCGACACGCTGGCGAAGCCGGCCCCGCCAGGAGTACGCTTTCCGCAGCACACAGGAGAGCGCCATGACACCTTGGGAAATCAAAGGTCGCGAGCTCATCAACTGCACCTGCGAATACGGTTGCAACTGCCAGTTCAACGCGCTGCCGGACAAAGGTCATTGTCATGCCGTTGGCGGTATCCAGATCGACCGGGGTCATCACGGCACCACGCAGCTGGATGGCCTCACGCTGGGCATCATCTTCAAGTGGCCGGGCCCTATTCATGAAGGCAAGGGTGAGGCGCTCGCGTTCGTCGATTCACGGGCCGATGCCGCGCAGCGTGGTGCGTTGCTGCGGATCATGACCGGTCAGGACACCGATCCCTTTGCGACCATGTTTGCGGTCTTTGCCTCCACGATCGAGACGATGCACGCGCCGGTGTTTACGGAGATTGATTTCGAAGTCGACATTGACGGGCGCCGGGGCCGCATGGTCATCGACGGGTACGTGACGTTGAAGGGCGAGCCCATCCGCAACAAGGTCACGGGTGCGGAGGCGCGTGTTCAGATCCTGGTGCACGGTGGATTCGAATACGCCATTGCAGATATCGGCAGCGCATCGAGCAGCAGCGATGGCCCCGTGAAGGTTTCGATGACCGATAGCTACGCGCAATTCGCGCACCTGCATCTGAACAACCACGGCATCGTGTACGCCTGATCCCATGTTGAGCCTTCTGCGCCACCCAGGCGCGCTGATCGCTGCGGGACTCGCCGCGCTGTGCCTGCTCGCCTGGCTGTATGTACTGGCTGGTGCGGGAACCGGCATGAGCGCGTGGCAGATGACGGTCACCACATTCTTCCCGCATCGGCTCAGCGTCCCGGCGATGGGCGAAATGGACATGCCCATGTCGCACTGGAACTTCGCGGGCGTTGCGCTCACAGTCGCGATGTGGTGGATCATGATGATCGCGATGATGCTGCCGAGCGCGGCTCCCGCAATCCTGCTGTTTGCCACCGTGCGGCGCCATGCGCTCGCGCGTGGCGAACCGGCGGCCGCAATCGCCTCGAGTGGTGTTTTCGCGCTGGGTTATCTGCTGGTGTGGCTGTTGTTCTCGGTGCTCGCGACGACACTGCAATGGTCGCTGGTACGTCGGGAACTCTTCTCCGCGGAACTGATGTTTTCGCAGAGCCGCGGGCTATCGGCCGCGCTCCTGCTCGCGGCGGGAGCCTATCAACTCTCGCCGTTCAAGGATGCCTGCCTGTCGCAGTGCCGCGCACCTGCGCCGTTCATTGCTCGTCACGCGCGCCCGGGCGCGCTTGGCGCGCTGCGCCTCGGCGCGCTGCATGGCGCATGGTGCTTAGGTTGCTGCGCGTTGCTGATGCTGCTGCTGTTCGTCGGCGGTGTGATGAACGTTGTGTGGATCGCGGCACTGTCGGTGCTGGTGCTCGCGGAGAAGCTGCTGCCGGGCGGGCGGATTGCCGGTCGCGTGATCGGCGTGCTGCTGATCATCTGGGGTGCTGCGACGCTGGTCGTCTAGGTCAGGTGATTTATCGCCTGATTCCCTTTTCGATGCGCCACAGCAGCAAACACGCCAGCAACGATGTGGCGACGACGACGTAGCCCGCCACGTCGTAATTAAGAAGCTTCCCGTCCGCGTCCTGGTACACGATGTGCCCCGCGACGACGGCCGCGAGGCCTCCCGCAAGCTGCGAGAGCGATGCGCTCACGGCATTGAACGAGCCGCGATGCGTGGGCGCCGGCACCTGCGTCATCAGTGCCTGGAACGGGATCATCCGCGAGAAGACGCCGATGAACATCACCACGTTGACGCCCGTGACGAACAACAGTGTCGAGGTACCGAGGTGGGTGTAGATCACCACCATGATGGTCATCACGACGGTGCCAGTGAGGAATACCCGCAGCTTGCCGAAAGAGTCGGACGCTTTGCCGACGAGCGGGCCTGCGATCATCGTGGCGATGCCGGTCACGAGGTAGATGATCGGCAGGTGATCGATCGAGATGCCGAGGTTGTTCACGGTGAACGCGCTGCTGAAAGGCATCAGCATGAAGCCGCCCGTGGCGAGGAACAGTACCGCGACGAACGACAGCGCATGGCGCGGCTCCACGAGCGTGTGGAACAGGTGCGCGAACGGGCTGCGCTCCTGCGCTGACTTCAAATGGTCCGCGACGGGTCGCATGCTGAGGGCGATCACGAGGCCGGCGAACAGCCCGACTACCGCAAGCGCGAGAAACGGCAACTGCCAATTCCAGCGGCTGGACAGCCAGATGCCGATCGGGATGCCGAGAATCTGGCTCGCTGCAAACGCAGTCTGGATGACACCCATTGCGCGGCCGCGCATCTGCGGCGGGAACAGGTCGCTCGCGATGGCGAGCACGACTGAACCGATGACGCCGCCGAATACGCCGGTGACGATACGCGCCAGCAGCAGCGACTCGAAGCTCTGCGCGAGACCACACCACGCCGTGCCGACCACGAAGCCTGCGTAGAAGAACAGCAGGAGTTTCTTGCGGTCGAAACGATCCGCGAAACCGGCGGTGAGGAAGCCCGACACACCGGCAGCGAACGCGTACGCAGACACGACGGTGCCGAACTGCGCGGGCGAGACGCTCAGCGCGGGCATGATCAGCGCGCCAAGGGGCGCCATCAGCATGAAGTCGAGGATCACCGCGAACTGCAGGAAGGCGAGCATCGCGAGGACGCGCTTCTGGTAGCCGGAAAGCAGCAGCAAAGCGGCGGGGACGGGGGCGGACATGAGGCCTCGCGACCGACGGCAAAGGGCGCGCAGCTTACTTCAGCTTGGCGGTACTGTCGTCTCCCGTCGGGCCGTTTGGCTTACGGTCCGTTAATGTGGAACAACGCAACTGAACAGGTAATCATCGTGCATCTCACCCACCACGCCGATCGGCCCTATGAGCGCAGAGTCCATGCCGAACCTTTATGAAGTCATTCAATCCTCCCTGCGCGAACATGCGCGCAGGCCGCTGATGATTGCAGGCGAACGGAGGTTCACCGGTGCCGATATCGACGCCAGAGTTGCGCAGTACGCCAATGGGCTGATCGCCCTTGGCTTGCAGCCGGACGATCGGCTGGCGGTGCAAGTGGAAAAGTCGTTCGAGAATGTTCTGCTATATCTTGCCAGCCTGCGCATCGGCGCGGTGTATCTGCCGCTCAACACCGCTTATCGGCCGGCGGAAGTGGCGTACTTTCTGAGCGACGCGACGCCCAGGCTCTTTGTCTGCTGCCCGGACAGCGAAGCAGAGCTGCGGGCCGTCGCGCAAGGTGCGGGGGTTGAGACCGTAACGTCTCTTGGCACGAGCGGCGACGGCATGCTGCCTTCAGTGTGTGCCGCGCAGGCTGAGACCGGGAACATCGCGCCGCGCAGCAGTGAGGACCTCGCCGCCCTTTGCTACACATCCGGCACCACCGGCAGATCCAAGGGCGCGATGATCACGCACGGCAACTTGCTGTCGAATGCGCAGACCTTGGTGGAATCCTGGAGTTTCACCGCCGCTGACACGCTACTGCACGCCCTCCCGCTGTACCACGTACACGGTTTGTTCGTGGCTTTGCATTGCGCATTGCTGAGCGGCGCCAGGACATTGCTGCATGCGCGCTTCGAAGCGAAGTCGGTGTTGCAGGCGCTGACGCAGTCCACTGTGATGATGGGCGTGCCCACTTTCTACACCCGGCTGCTCACCGAAGCCGCCTTGACTCGCGACACGGTGCGCAACGTCCGGCTGTTCGTGTCGGGTTCTGCGCCGCTGCTGGTAGATACGTTTACGACATTCGAAATCCGTACCGGGCAGCGCATTCTGGAGCGCTACGGCATGACGGAGACCGGCATGATCACGTCCAATCCGTTGCTGGGGGAACGCCGCGCTGGCTCGGTCGGGGCGCCGCTGCCGCACGTGGAGGTGCGCGTGTGCGACGAGGATGGCAACGAACTCGCGCGCGGGCAGGTCGGCAACGTGGAAGTTCGCGGGCCCAATGTGTTCAAGGGCTATTGGCAACAGCCGGAGAAAACCAGGGCCGCCATTCGTGCGAACGGCTTCTTCAGCACTGGCGACGTGGGCACCATCGAACTCGATGGTTACTTGCGGCTGTCAGGGCGAGCCAAGGACCTCATCATTTCCGGGGGCCTGAACGTCTATCCCACGGAAATCGAGGAGGCGATCGACGCAATCGACGGTGTCATCGAAAGCGCCGTATTCGGGATTCCGCATCCTGACTTCGGCGAAGCGGTTGCCGCGGCCGTGACGCTGGCGCCGACGGCGACAGTCACGCCTGCCGGCATCATCGAAACGCTGCGCCCGAGGCTCGCGGGCTTCAAGACCCCCAAGCGGGTTTTTGTGCTCGACGAATTGCCTCGCAACGCGATGAGCAAAGTGCAAAAAACAGTGCTGCGCGAATGCTACAAACACGAATTCAGTGTCGCACATTAGCCCGGGGACGCGTTGTGTTCCTGGGCGCAGTGGCCAACCCGTTTTATCCACCGTTTGATTTTCGGCCACTTAGGCGGAGAAGTCGATGAGGCGGCAAAGGATGGCGAAATCGGGCCGTGCCATACTCGGGAATGGCAGTTTCAGACAGTCCCAGCGACGCACTCGCCATCCTCATCGATGCCGACAACGCCAATCCCGCGATCGTCAAGGGACTGATCGGCGAAGTCGCGAAGTTTGGCCGGGCTAGCGTGCGTCGCATCTATGGCGACTGGACCTCTGATCGGCTCAAGTCCTGGAAAGCCGCGCTGCTCGAGCATTCGATCCAGCCCATTCAGCAGTTCGCGTACACATCAGGCAAGAACGCGACCGACAGCGCGATGATCATCGACGCAATGGACCTGTTGTATGCGGGCAATCTCGATGGCTTCTGCATCGTGTCGAGCGATAGCGACTTCACGCGGCTCGCATCGCGGCTGCGCGAGTCGGGCAAGGCTGTATACGGATTCGGGGAACAGAAGACGCCGCGACCGTTCGTCTCAGCGTGCGATCGATTCATCTACACCGAGATCTTCACCCAGGTGGAGGGCAAGGCGCCGGTGCGTCGTGCGGCCTCCGATCTGGAGCGCGACCGTGCGTTCGTGCAGCTCGTGGGCGGGGCGGTGGATGCTGCGACCGATGATTCGGGCTGGGCGCATCTCGGGGCGGTGGGCAGCAACCTCACCAAGAACGAGCCGGATTTCGACTCGCGCAATTACGGGTATTCGAAGCTGAGCGACTTGCTCGAGGCATCGAAGTTGTTCGAGGTCAAGCGGCAGGATCAGATGGTGAGGGTGCGGCGGATTCGCAGGATCCCGTGATTGACACACACCCGCTTTCTGGCGCGGCGCTACTTCTGTCGATCCACTTCACTGCGTGAAGGCCACAGCGTCGCGTCGCGATTCAGATCCTGTGTCTGCTGAAGGTGCGCAGAACTGCCGGTCCTTGGCCTGCCAATCCGCATCCTGATATCGCGCCACGCCAGGCGCGCCTCGGGCAGAAAATGTCCGGATGGTTCAAATCCATACGCGCGCCAGCGGCCGGGTGGCACCTTGCCCTTTGCATCGACGTGCGCGATGAAGCGCTGCGTCCACGCGTCGAATTCGGGCGGGATTATGCGCTCCGCTGCCATGTGCTCGGCCTGGTTGTCACGATACGGCATAGCAGATCGGGCTCTGGGCCACTGTTCTTCTCGTAGCAGTTGCACGGCCAACAGCACAGCGCCATGGCGGTGGACACGCAGCCGTTGCAGGTCTTGATGCGCGCGCGGCCATACACATTGCCCAGATCCTCGAGATCGATCTTCCATCCGGCGGGCAACTGGTCCGACATGCGCAGCATGAGCGTGCGGGCCTTCGAGTCCACGCCCGGGCAGTTGTACTGACGTCGCTGCGAGGTGGCGATCAGCAGCACGCGCAAGAGACGCTCACTCAGCGGCCGCTTGCCATTCGCGTCATCGGGTTTCACCCTGCCATGATGGCGCAAGCGAACAGCTTCAGCGTTGTCGTTCCCACGCTCAACGAAGCAGCGTGCATTGCGGCCTTGTGCCGCAGTCTGTCGGCCGACGGCTTCGAGGACCTCATCGTGGTGGACGGTGGCAGCAGCGACGACACCGTAGCTATCGCCCGGCAGGCCGGTGCGACTGTGTTAGAGACTCCTCCGGGCCGCGGCAACCAGCTCAACGCGGGTGCCCGCCTTGCGCGCGGGGAGGTGCTGCTGTTCCTGCATGCCGATACGCTGTTGCCGCCGGATGCGCCAGAAGCCATGGATCTTGCGCTGTGCGATGCGGCGGTGGTGGCCGGGTGCTTCCGGCTGCGATTTGCCGAGGGCGGCGGGCTGCTGGGGCTGTACGCGTGGTTCTCGCGTTTCGATACGCGCTTTTCCACGTTTGGCGATCAGGGGTTCTTCATGCGACGCGCGGCCTTCGACCAGGCCGGCGGATTTCCGGCGCAGCCGCTGATGGAGGACGTGGACATGCGGCGGCGCCTGCGGCGGATTGGCCGCTTCGTCAAGCTCGCCACGTCGGTGACTACGTCCGCGCGGCGCTTCGCGCGCGACGGAGTCCTGCGCAGACAGCTTGCCAATGGCGTGCTGCTCCTCTGTCATGCATTGGGAGTGGCACCCGAGCGTCTCGCGCGCTGGTATGGTTGAGCGATGCCCGCCTTGCAACCCTGGCCCGCGCGCTTCACGGATCCGGACATCACTGCCAATGGAGAACGTCGCGCGGTCGTGTCGCTGCGCGCTTTGCGTACGCTGTGGTTCAACACGGGCACCTTGTGCAACATCACCTGCAGCGGCTGTTACATCGAATCCTCGCCGCGCAATGATCGACTCTCCTACCTCAGTCGCGCCGAGGTCCGTGAGTTCCTCGCGGAGGCTCGCGGCCATCACCCGGATCTGCGTGAGATCGGTTTCACGGGCGGCGAGCCGTTCATGAATCCGGAATTTCCCGGGATGCTCGAAGATGCGCTTGCAGGCGGATGGCGCGCGCTGGTGCTCACCAACGCGATGCGCCCGATGCAGCGGCGCACGTCGAGTCTGCTGTCCTTGCGTGAGCAATATGCCGCGCAGCTGACGTTGCGAGTGTCGCTGGATCACTACTCGCAGGGGCTGCACGAACAGTTGCGCGGCCTGAATAGCTGGCGACCCGCGCTGCACGGGCTGCGCTGGCTGGTCGACGCCGGTTTCAACATCGCGATCGCTTCGCGCAAGCTCAGCGGTGAGAGCGAAGCGACGCTGCGCGCGGGATTCGCCGCGCTGTTCGCCGCGCACTCCTTGCCGGTGGATGCGATGGATCCGCAGCGCCTGGTGCTGTTTCCAGAACTGGACGCGCGCCCCCGTGCCGGAGATCACCGAATCCTGCTGGGGAATTCTCGGCAAATCACCGGATGATTTGATGTGCGCGAGCTCGCGCATGGTGGTGAAGCATCGTGGCGCGACACGCCCCAGCGTCATTTCCTGCACGCTGCTGCCGTACGAGCCAGGCTTCGACCTCGGCGCCACGCTCGCGGCGGCGAATCATCCAGTGAAGCTCAATCATCCGCACTGCGCGAAATTCTGCGTGCTGGGCGGCGCGGTCTGCAGCGGCTGATCAGGTGCGCGTGGCTTGCCTCTGCAGGTAGCGCTGATAGGCGGGCAGATCGTCGATGTCCTCGAGCTCTTGCAGCAGTGCCACGGCAATCCCTTGTGCATTGGCGAGCGTGTCGCCGCGCGCGTGCGGGCTGGACCAACGCACATTCGTGAACAATTGGGCTGCGGGTGGCGTGCTCGCGCCGATCAACCAGTAGCCGCCATCCGTCGCAGGTCCCAGAGTCAGGGCATGCGATTGCAGTGCAGCCAGCGCTGTGTGCACGTGGAACCGTTCCAGCCCCGGCACATCGCTGCCGACGATGAGCATGGGGGCCTCGGAACTTGCCTGCGCGAGCAGTCGCGCCATGCGTTCACCCAGGTCACCGTTGCCCTGCGGGATCACCTGCGTGCCCGGCACCGGACCGATTGGTGCGCCGGCGGCATTGTCAGGTGTGATCGCCACCTGCAGTTGCCAGAGAGTCGAATCCTGCAGGCGGGTGAGCAGCGCATCCAGCAGCGATGAATACCACTGCAGCGCCGCGGGAGCGCCGATGTCGCGCGCGAGTCGCGTCTTCACCTGGCCCAGGACGGGCGCGCGCGCAAACACGATGAGTCGAGCGCGGCTCACGTCAGGGGATTCAATACTCTTGCGGCAATTGCATCCAGCATCTGCACGCCCTGCCAGCCATGCTCCTGCACCCCGTCGAGCTCATGGAGCCCGGAACCGCCAAGGATTCCGAGTACGCTGCGCATGCGATGAGACTCCCTGGCCCTCAGCTGCTCGCCACCTGATCGCGTGCCGCCCACTCCCGATTGATGCCCAGCGCGAACAGCGTGCAGATCACACCTGAGAGCAGATAAAGACCCACCGACCACAGCCCGAATCGGCTCGCGAGGAACAGGGCAACCAGCGGTGCGAAGCCCGCGCCGATGAACCACGCGGAATTCGAAACGATGGCCGCGCCGGTGTACCGCTGCCCCGGCGGAAAGGCACTGTTGACCGCACCGGAGGACTGCCCGAACGACAGTCCCAGCAGGACGAAGCCGCTGAACATGAAGAGGGCTTCGCCCAGCTCGCCCGCGCCGAGCAGTTGCGGCGCGAATCCGCTATACGCGCCGATCAGCACGGCGGAGACGCCAAGTACCGCGCGCCGTCCGACGCGATCCGCGAGCAGGCCCGATGCCATGATCGCGATCACGCAGACCACAGAGCCGATTGCTTCGAGTATGAGGAAGCGCATCGGCTCGCCTTTTGTATAGAGCTGTACCCAGGACAGCGGGAATACGGTGACGAGATGGAACAGCGCGAAACTGGCCAGCGGCGCGAATGCACCCAGGACAATCGTGCGCCACTGACTCACCAGGGTGCGGAACGGCGGTGAGGGCTGCAGCTCGCGCGATTCGAACAGGCGCTGGAACTCAGGGGTTGCGACGAGGCGCAGCCGGGCGAACAATGCAACGACGTTGATCGCGAGCGCGACGAAGAACGGATAACGCCAGCCCCATTTCAGGAAATCATCCATGTTGAGAAGCGCCAGGAAATACGCGAACAGCACGCTGGCGAGCACCAGGCCGAGCGGTGCGCCGAGCTGCGGCACCATCGCGTACCACCCGCGCTTGCTGCGGGGCGCATTCAGCGCGAGCAGCGAAGGCAGGCCATCCCACGTGCCGCCGAGCGCGATGCCCTGGCACAAGCGAAAAAACCCAAGCAGCCACGCGCTGAGCGCGCCCACCTGCGCATGGCCTGGCAGCAGCGAGATCGCCATGGTTGCTCCGCCCAGCAGAAACAATGCGATTGTCAGCTTCACGCCGCGGCCGTGGCGGCGGTCTATCGCAGTGAACAACAGCGTGCCAATCGGGCGCCCGACAAAGGCGAGCGAGAAGAGCGCGAACGAATACAGCGTGCCCGTCAGCGCGTCGACAAACGGGAAAACCACCGCGGGAAATACCAGCACCGAGGCGATGGCGTAGACGAAGAAGTCGAAGAATTCGCTGGTCCGCCCGATGATCACGCCGATGGCGATCTCGCCGGGATGGACCTCGGCTGCGCCGCGCTCATTGAGCTGCTGCGCGTCGCGTTCAAGTGCGGTGGAATTGGCCGGTGATGCGGGGACAGTCATGGCGTGTGGTCTGATTGGCTACGCTGTTATCCACTGCCGTTGCAATCCATGCAAGTGGGGGAAACTCTTATTGCCGAGACTCTGCAAGTGGGGGCATTGTAACGTCCTTATGCCGCGACGTTTTTGTTTTGCCCTCGTGCCGCTGCTGGGCCTGCTCACGGCCTGCGAACGTGCCGTACTCAATCCCGCGGGTGACGTCGCGCGCCAACAGCGGGACATCATCTACATTTCCACCGGGATGATGCTGCTGATCATCGTGCCGGTGATCATCCTGATCGTGCTGTTTGCCTTCCGTTATCGCAAAGGCGGGCGCGGCACCTATGACCCGGACTTCGACCACTCGACGGGGCTGGAGCTCGCGATCTGGTCCGCGCCGCTGCTCATCATAATCGCGCTCGGCGCGCTGACCTGGTCCAGCACGCATCTGCTGGATCCATTCCGCCCGCTCGCGACCCGGGAGGGCGAAACGACACTGGTGGTGCAGGTTGTCTCGCTCGACTGGAAGTGGCTGTTCATTTATCCGGAGGAGGGCATCGCGACGATCAACGAGCTCGCCTTGCCAGTAAACCGCCCGGTGCGATTTGACATCACCTCTTCGAACATGATGAACACGTTCTACGCGCCGACGCTGGCGGGAATGATCTATTCGATGCCGGGCATGCGCAGCCAGATGCATGCGGTTCTGCGCCGCACCGGCGATTTCGACGGCTATTCCGGCAATTACAGTGGGCGTGGCTTCTCTGATATGCATTTCACGCTCAAGGGCGTGGACGAAGCGGGGTTCGCGCGCTGGATCGGTGAGTCGCGCAACAGCAGCAGGCCGCTGGCGCTGGAGACGTACCGCGAGCTGCTCAAGCCCTCGGAACGCGTGCCCGTGATGCGATTCGCGAGCGTGGATCGGGACCTGTTCCGGCGCATCGTCGAGCGCTGCGTCGAGCCGGGTGCGGCGTGCATGAGCGAGACCATGAGGCATCACCCGTGAGCGTCTCCGGCCGCCTGACGTGGGAGTCGTTTCCGATCCACGAGCCGATCCTGGTCTGGACATTCCTCGGCGTTGCGCTGCTCGGTGCTGCGGGTGTCGGGGCCGTCAGCTATTTCCGCCTGTGGGGGTACCTGTGGCGTGAATGGCTGACGTCGGTCGATCACAAGAAGATCGGCATCATGTACATGATCCTCGGCATCGTGATGCTGCTGCGTGGTTTCGCGGATGCGCTGATGATGCGCCTGCAGCAGGCCTGGGCGTTCGGCGCGAGCGAGGGCTACCTCGACGCGCATCACTATGATCAGATCTTCACCGCGCACGGGACGATCATGATCTTCTTCGTCGCGATCCCGCTGATCGTCGGCATCGTCAACTACGTGATGCCGCTGCAGATCGGCGCTCGCGACGTGGCGTTTCCGTTTCTCAACAACCTGAGCTTCTGGCTCACGGTGGCGGGCGCAATCCTGGTAATGATCTCGCTGTTCGTTGGAGAGTTCAGCCGCGCCGGCTGGTTGAACTATGTGCCGGTAGCCAACATCGAGAACAGTCCAGACTCCGGCCCGGACTATTATCTGTGGGCTCTGCAGATCGCGGGCATCGGCACCACGCTTTCCGGCATCAACATGGTGACGACCATCATCAAGATGCGTGCACCGGGCATGACGCTGATGAAAATGCCGGTGTTCGTCTGGACCGCGCTGTGCAGCAACGTGCTGGTGATTGCGATTTTCCCTGTTCTGACGGTCGCCTTCGCGTTGCTGATGCTCGACCGATACACAGGCACCAACTTCTTCACCAATGATCTCGGCGGCAATCCCATGATGTACTGGAACCTCGTCTGGGTGTGGGGACACCCCGAGGTGTATGTGCTCATACTGCCGGTGTTCGGCATCTATTCGGAGGTCACCTCGACCTTCTGCGGCAAGCGCCTCTTCGGGTATTCCTCGATGGTGTATGCGACTGTGGTGATCACTATCCTGTCGTACCTGGTGTGGCTGCACCACTTCTTCACGATGGGCTCAGGTGCGAGCGTCAACAGCTTCTTCGGCATCGCGACGATGGTGATCGCGATACCGACCGGCGCGAAGATCTTCAACTGGCTGTTCACGATGTATCGCGGCCAGATCCGCTTCGATCTGCCGATGATGTGGGTCGTGGCGTTCATGCTGACGTTCGTGGTCGGAGGCATGACCGGGGTGTTACTCGCTGTGCCGCCGGCGGACTTCGTACTGCACAACTCCCTGTTCCTCGTCGCGCACTTCCACAACGTCATTATCGGCGGCGTGGTCTTCGGGCTGTTCGCCGGCATGTACTACTGGTTCCCCAAGGCCTTCGGTTTCCGCCTCGATCCGTTCTGGGGCAAGGTGACGTTCTGGGGCTGGGTGATCGGCTACTGGGTCGCGTGGACGCCGATTTACATTGTCGGGCTGATGGGCACGACGCGCCGCGTGCGGCATTTCGACGATCCTTCACTGCAGATCTGGTTCGTGATTGCGGGAATTGGCGCGCTGATCATCCTCGTCGGGATTCTCGGCTTTGTCATCCAGATCGCCGTCAGCATCAAGAATCGCGCTGCGCTGCGCGACACGACCGGCGACCCGTGGGACGGTCGGACTCTGGAGTGGTCAACGTCGTCACCGCCGCCGTTCTACAACTTCGCGTTCGCGCCCGTCGTGTACGACCATGACGCGTGGTACGACATGAAAAGGCGCGGTGCGCGACAGCCGCTAGCCGGCTTCCTGCCGATCCACATGCCGCGCAATACCGGCGCCGGTGTCTTCCTCTCGGGGCTCGCATTGGTGCTGGGCTTCGCGATGATCTGGCACATCTGGTGGCTGGCGCTGGTGACGCTCGTCGGACTGTTCGTCGTCGCGATCGCGCACACGTTCAACTACGACCGCGACTACTTCGTCACTCCGGATGAAGTGGCTCGGACCGAAAGCGAAGTGCGGGCATGAACGAGCGCGCTGACGCTCCGCTGATTTTCTACCAGGTCGAGGACGACGCGGCGGCGCATTCCGGCGGCAGCACGCTGCTTGGCTTCTGGATCTACCTGATGAGCGATGCACTGCTGTTTGCGACTCTGTTCGCGACCTTCGGCGTGCTGAGCGCGAGTTTTGCGGGTGGTCCCACGCCGCAAGATCTGTTCGAGCTGCGCCTGGTCGCACTCAACACGGCCGTGTTGCTGGTCTCGGCGCTGACGTGCGGGTTCGCCATGATCGCGCTGCAGGCCGGGCGCCTGGGCGCGGTGCGACTGTGGCTGGTTGTGACGGGGCTGCTCGGCATCACGTTCATCGGCATCGAAGTGCACGAATTCGCCGACCTGATCGCTGAACAGGCCACCCCGCAACGCAGCGCGTATCTGTCCGCTTTCTTCACGCTCGTCGGCACGCACGGGCTGCATGTGTCATTCGGCGTGCTGTGGATCCTCGTCATGCTCGTCCAGCTCGGGCAACGCGGATTGCACGCGGAAAATCACCGTAGACTGCTTTGCCTGAGCATGTTCTGGCACTTCCTCGATGTGATCTGGATCGGCGTGTTCACCTTTGTCTATCTGCTCGGGGTGCTGCGATGAACGCTGCGCACGAGCAGGCACACGACCAGCCCTCTGAAGCGGGCCATTTCACGCTGCGCACCTACCTGACGGGTTTCCTCGTCGCGACCGTGCTGACTGCGGTCCCTTTCTGGATCGTCATGGGCAGACCCATCGCGAGCGCCGAAGTGAGTGCTGTGGTGGTCGTGGTGCTGGCCGTGGCGCAGATCTTCGTGCACACGTTCGCGTTCCTGCACGTGAACTCGCGGGCGCAGGGCGGCTGGACGCTGGTGGCCTACGTGTTCACCGCGGTACTGGTGCTGATCCTCATCGGCGGTTCGGTCTGGATCATGCTGCACCTCAACGCCAACATGATGCCGGGCATGACGGGGGGCTCGAAGAGCCGGATACCCTGATGCCAGCGCCGGGCAAACGGCTCGCTCTGCTGGCGTTGTGCGTTTCCGGGACGCTGCTGTTCGTGGCCCTGGGAGCGTGGCAGATCCAGCGGCTCGCGTGGAAGCGCGATCTCGTTGCGCGTGTCGATGCCCGCATCCATGCACCCCCGGTCGCGATTCCTGGCCGCGGTGAATGGGCGACGCTCGATGCCCACGACGCTGAGTACCGTCGCGTGCAGGCGCGCGGCGTATTTCGCCACGACCGCGAAACGCGGGTCGACGCGCTGACGCAGCGCGGCGCGGGCTGGTGGGTGCTCACGCCGCTCGAGACTGCGCAGGGCACGGTACTGATCAATCGGGGTTTCGTCGTACCGGCGCAGCGGGACCCATCGACCAGAGCTGCAGGTCAGGCGCACGGCGACGTGGTGGTCACGGGATTGCTGCGTGTGTCCGAGCCACGCGGGCGCATCCTGCGAGACAACGAACCGGCGCTGGATCGCTGGTTCTCGCGGGATGTCGCGGCGATCGCGCAGGCGCGCGGATTGACTGACGTTGCGCCGTTCTTCATTGACGCTGACGCCACCGCGAATGCCGGCGGCGCGCCGCTGGGTGGATTGACCGTCGTCCAGTTCCGCAATGCGCATCTTGCGTATGCGGCTACCTGGTTGGCGCTCGCCGCCATGTGCGTCGCCGGACTGGTCCTGGCGCGCAGGGCCCCAAACGAAGAGACCCGCTCATGCGGGCCTCTCGTTACACCAGAGTCATAACAAGCCTCAATCATCCACGAGGAAGCTGCGCAACTGCTCGGACCGCGACGGATGACGCAGCTTGCGCAATGCCTTCGCCTCGATCTGACGAATGCGCTCGCGCGTGACATCGAACTGCTTGCCCACCTCTTCGAGCGTGTGGTCGGTGTTCATGTCGATGCCGAACCGCATGCGCAGCACCTTCGCTTCACGCGGCGTGAGCTGCGCGAGCACCGAGTGCGTGGTCTCACGCAGCGATTCCATCGTGGCCTGGTCGATCGGCGATGCGACCGACGTGTCCTCGATGAAGTCGCCGAGGTGTGAATCCTCGTCATCGCCGATCGGAGTCTCCATCGAGATGGGCTCCTTCGCGATCTTCAGCACTTTGCGAACCTTGTCTTCCGGCATTTCCATGCGCACGGCGAGTTCTTCCGGCGTCGGCTCGCGACCCATCTCCTGCAGCATCTGCCGCGAGATGCGGTTCAGCTTGTTGATGGTTTCGATCATGTGCACCGGAATGCGGATCGTGCGCGCCTGATCGGCGATCGAACGCGTGATCGCCTGGCGGATCCACCACGTGGCGTACGTGGAGAACTTGTAGCCGCGGCGGTATTCAAACTTGTCCACCGCCTTCATCAGGCCGATGTTGCCTTCCTGGATCAAATCGAGGAACTGCAAGCCGCGGTTCGTGTACTTTTTCGCGATCGAGATCACCAGACGCAGGTTCGCCTCGACCATCTCCTTCTTCGCTCGACGGGCCTTGGCCTCGCCGATCGAGACATCGCGGTTGATTTCCTTGATGTTGGTGATTGTGAGGTGCCACTGCACCTCGAGCGTCTGCAGCTTCTTCTGGCGACGCTCGATCTCATCCTTGAACTTCGCGAGCGGCGCGGAGTACTTCTTGCCCGCCTTGGTGTGCTTGAGCATCCAGCGCGGATTGGTCTCGTTCTTCGGGAAGGTCGAGATGAAATCCTTGCGCGGCATGCCGGCATCGCGCACGGCTATGACCATGATCTCTTTCTCGAGCTGGCGGATCTCACCGATGTGCCCGCGCAGATTGTTGATCAGCGCCTCGAACATGCGCGGTGCGAGCTTGAGCTCGAGCACTTCGTCGGTGACGCGCTTGCGCATCTTCATCGTCTTCGGATCTTTCGCGCCGAGCTTCGGGATCGTGGCGAGCACTTGCTGGTGGTGCTTCAGCAAAGATGCGAAGCGACGTGCGGCCTCGATCGGATCCGGGCCGGTGTCGACAACCTCTTCTTCCTCGTTGTCACCGTCGCCTTCGGCCTCCTCGGCACCTTCAGCCGGCGCGGCTTCGAGGTCGATCTTGGTCGGATTCTGCGGCTGCGCGATGACGTCCGGCGCGTTCGGATCGATGTAACCGACGATGACGTCGATCAGGCGACCCTGGCCATTCTTGATCGGCTCGTAGTGCTTGAGCAGCAACTCGATCGTCGGCGGGTAGTAGGTCAGCGCCGTCTTCACGGCATCGAGACCCTGCTCGATGCGCTTGGCGATGCTGATCTCCCCTTCACGCGTGAGCAGCTCGACCGTCCCCATCTCACGCATGTACATGCGCACGGGATCGGTGGTGCGACCCAGTTCGGCATCGAGCGCGGCAAGCGCCGCGGCGGCCTCTTCGATCGCCTCATCGTCAGCGGGTGAGGAGGGCTCGGAGGCGAGCAGCGGCGCGGTCTCCGGTGCCTTCTCGTACACGGGAATGCCCATGTCGTTGATGGTGTTGACGATGTCTTCGATCTGTTCGGGATCGACGATCTCGGACGGCAGATGATCGTTCACCTGCGAATACGTGAGGTAGCCCTGCTCCTTGCCGCGCGCGATCAGCTGCTTGAGCTGACTCCGGCGCTCTTCCGGCATCACGGGCGTGCGGCGCTCGATGTTCGACAGCGGCTTCGCGCCCGGCTTGGCGACGGGCTCGGCGCTCTTGCGCACGGGCGCCTTGCGGGTCAGGGGCGGGGAGGCGGCCTTGGCGGCAGGCGCGGCGGATTTCGCCGGTGCGGCCGATGCTTTCGCGACAGGCGCAGCGGTCTTGGGCGAGGGGGCTTTCCTGGCTGCCGGCTTGACAGCAGGGCTCGCAGCCTTGCTGACAACCGGTTTCCTTGTCGCGGGCGGCGCCTTGGCGGCGGGCTTGCGGACGGGCGAGTGAACGGGCTTGCTGGGCTTGCGGGTGGTCATTTGGTCTTCCGGCGCGTCAAGGAGTTGATCCCCAATCGAATTCAACAGATTGGGGCACCTTGAGGGGTGGACAAGGGAAAGCGCGCGATTCTAACGAGATGACGGGCGCGCCGCTACCGTTCTGTCACGTCGTTTGCATCGGGTTACGCCTTAAAAAACCCAGCAATTATCGTACCGAGCACACCTTGGTGAGGCGCTTCAGCGTGGCCCAGGGGGGGGCGAGCCGGGGCGCTGCTGGTTGCGGGCGGCCATCAGCGCCAGCAGTTCCTGCTTCTCGAGGTCAGTCAGCTGCCCGCGGCGGGCCTTCTCGAGCAGCGCATCGAGGCGCGCCCCCGCGCCAGCCTGCTCCACGAGCTTGCTCACGGCGGTCAGCAGCTCACCGGCCGCGGCGCGCGCGTCCGGCAGGATCGATTCTTCCATCGCGAGACGGGCCAGACGCTCGTACTCGGCGCGATCGCGCCAGCGCTCCAGGAGTTGCGCGGTGCTTGTGACCGGTTGTTCGCGCAACTGGGTCAGCAGCTCCACGAGGATCGACATCCCCGGCTCCTCGAGTGTCGCGAGTGTTTCCAGCGCTGCGCCGGGCAACTGGCTCGCGATCGAGGGGAAGTGCAGTAGCGACTGCACGGCCTGGCGCAGCAGCGAGCCGCGTCCCGCACGGGGTGCGCCGGCGTTGCGCCGGATGGGCTTGCTGATCCGCTCGGGCCCGGCGGTGGATTGTGGCGTCGCGAGCGTCCCGACGATCTGGTTGAAGCGCGCAGTGGAGACGTCGATCGCTTCGGCGAGCCGATCGAGCAGCAGCTCGCGATACGCGCCTGTCGGCACGCGCTCGACCAGCGGGCGCGCGAGCGCAACGAAGCGGGCTTTACCGTCGGCATGGCTGATATCGGCTTCCTCCAGCAGATGCGCGACCAGATATTCCGACAGCGGCAGCGCGCCCCCGAGTCGTGCCTCGAAAGCCGCCGCACCTTCCTTGCCGACGAGCGAGTCCGGATCCTCGCCATCGGGCAGGAACAGGAA
>JBDSRN010000088.1:0-2827 GCA_039929265.1 Steroidobacteraceae bacterium
GACAGTCGAAGTACAGATCCATGAGTTCCGCGCGAGTCCGGCGCTACCTTGCCCCCGCGTCGACTGTGAAGTGCCCGGCCGACAGCAGCCGATTCGCCTTGGCCAGGCGCAGCGCTTGGTCGAAGAAGTTGCGCGCAATGTCTGACTGCAACTGGTGTTCTCAGGCGCGAGAAGTTGGACTGATCCAGACCCTGATCATCCAGGCTCACGTCCAGGAACCTGGTACAGCGTCTGGCCCGCTTTGACGCTCGCGCCTTCGTTGAACGGCCGGGTGCGGATGATTCCGCCGACCCGGGGACGCACTTGCGATTCCGCATACCCGGCGGTTCGATCGGGGACCCCGGAGCGCAGGGTGACTGCCTGCGCCGGCAGGATCTTCACGGCCACCTGCGGAGTGGCAGGGCGACGATCTCGTCCGCAGGCTTACACGAAAAAAAGGTGCAGCAGACGAGAAGCAGCGTGAGGGTCGCGACAGGTGAGGGCCAGTGCTGCCGGGAGGGCGAGCCATCGCACTCTATGGTACACGTCGCCGGAGGCCGCTCGCGCGCGTGAGAGCGCCGGTCCCGAAGCGGCTGCGAATCTTGTCCAGCGTGGCGTCCAGTGCCGAGGCTTGTTCCGGCGGTGCGATCGAGAACATGTCCTGCTGCTCGACCACCTGCAGATCGCTCGTGCCCATACCGAGCAGCCGCAGACGCGCGCCCGGATTCTCGCGCAACCAGACGTCGAGCAGTGCGAGCGCAATGGCGCCCAGATGCCGTGATTCGTTGCTGTGCGGTGTGAGCCTGCGCTGGCGTGTCTGCGTACTGAAATCATGACGCCGGATCTTGATGGTCACGCAGCCCGCGCTGAGCAGCTTGTCGCGCAGGCGCGCAGCGGTGCGATCGGAAAGCAGCAGCAGTTCGCTGCGCAACCGTGCCACATCGGCGATGTCGGCGCGAAAGGTTTCCTCGGCGCTCACCGAGCGCCCGTCCCAGTCAGGCGTCACGGCGCGTTCGTCGATGCCGGAGGCGCGCTCGCGCATGCGCGCGGACTGGTGACCGAACAGTGGCCAGAGTTGTGCATCTGATGCACGACGCAGCTCGCCAAGCGTCGCGATCCCGGCGGCGAGCACCGCATCACCCTTCTTGCGGCCCAGTCCGGGCAGCCGCTTCACGGACAGCGGATCGAGCACGGTGTTGATACTCGCTGGCGTGACGATCGTGAGTCCGTCGGGCTTGTCGAGGTCCGAAGCGATCTTCGCGACCAGTCGGTTGGGCGCAACCCCCACCGAGGCGGTCAGACCGGTGCGTTCGAGTATGAGCTGTTTGATGTTTTGGGCGATGCAGGGCGCGTCGCCCTTGAGCGACTGGCTTTGTGTGACATCGAGGAATGCTTCGTCAAGCGACAACCCGGCGACCAGCGGCGTGAATTCGTGGAAGACTTCGAACACCTGGGCCGACATTTCCTGGTAACGGCGCATCCTGGGCTTGACGCACACCGCGTGTGGACAGAGCTTCAGCGCGCGTGCGATCGGCATCGCCGAGTGCACGCCATAACGTCGGACTTCGTAGCTCGCCGCCGCCACCACGCCGCGGCCCGTTGTGCCGCCGACGATCAGCGCGGTGCCGCGCAGCTCGGGGTTGTCACGCATCTCCACGGACGCATAAAAAGCGTCCATGTCCACGTGCAGGATTGCGCGTTCAGGCTGCATGAGGCAGCGATGCTAGCAGGAAGACCCTTGTGCGATGACCGTCGACGAGGGTCCATGGCAGAATTGCGGGATGAAATACACAATCAGCGAGACGGAAGCCGCGGTCACCCTGCAACCTGCCAGCGCAGCGGTTGCGAGCGTCGTCTGGTTGCACGGACTAGGCGCCGACGGCAGCGATTTCGTGCCGATCATTCCCGAACTGCATTTGCCAGAGCAGCTTGCCGTGCGGTTCATCTTCCCGCATGCCGCCGTGCGACCGGTGACCATAAACAATGGGCATCGCATGCGCGCGTGGTACGACATCATGGGCTTCGCGCCCGGCAACAAGGAAGACGAAGAAGGAATCCGCGATTCGGGTCGCATTGTTGCGGGTTACGTGGATCGCGAGCGCGAGGCGGGCATCGCAAGCGCGCATATTGTCATCGCCGGATTCTCGCAGGGTGGTGCCATCGCACTGCACGCGGGCCTTCGTTATGGCACGCAGCTTGGCGGCATTCTTGCGCTGTCCACCTATTTGCCGCTGAAGGGCAAGCTCGCCGGCGAAACAACGGCCGTCAACGCGAATATTCCAATCCTGATGTGTCACGGCACTCAGGATCCCGTGGTGCCGCTCGACCGTGGCGTGAAGTCGCGCGATGTGCTGACGGCTGCGGGCTATGCGGTCGATTTCCGCGAATATCCGATGCAGCACGAAGTCAGCATGCCGGAGATTCAATACATCGCTGGCTGGCTCGCGGCGCGATGTGAACCGTAGCGCTGCGCAAACAGCTTGGTGAACTCCGCGCCAAACAGGAAGATCAAGGCCGAGTAGTACACCCACAGCAGCAACAGGATGACCGAGCCCGCCGCCCCGTAGGTGGAGGCGACGGCGCTCTGGCCCAGGTACAGGCCGATGAAGAACTTGCCGACGCTGAACAACAGCGCGGTGACCGATGCGCCGACTATCACATCGCGCCAGGCGATGCGAACGGACGGCAGCAGCTTGTAGATCATCGCGAACATTGCGGTGACCATGGCGAACGACAGCAGGAAGTTGAGTGCCTCCAGCACTACGCTCGTGGAAGAGTCCAGGTGCCAGAAGCGCTGCAGCGCCGAGACTGCCGCGCTGAAGACCAGCGACACCAGCAGCAGGAAGCC
>JBDSRN010000089.1:0-19831 GCA_039929265.1 Steroidobacteraceae bacterium
TCCATCACGCCGGGCAGCTCGATTTTGCGCGTCCAGGGCAATTCTTCAGCGCTCTTTCCGCAGAATCGCCGCGCGGCGTCATCGTAGCGATCCACACACCACTGCCGCGAGAGATAAGGCCCGCTGCGCTGCGGGTTGGTCGCGGCGTACAGACCGAGGACCGGGGTACCCACCATCGTCGCCATGTGCACGGGTCCGGAATCCGGTGCGAGCAGCACGCTGGCGCGCGCGAGCAGGGCAAGCAGTTCGGGCAGCGTGTCCTTGCCGATCTGATTGACGAGTTCGACGCCCGCAGCTCGTTCGATGGCCGCGCCCATAGCCACTTCCGCGGGGCTGTGCCCGCCACACAGGATTACCTTCAGTGCGTGATGCTGCGCGGCGTGCCTGATCACCGCGGCGTATCGATCCTCGAGCCAGTTGCGTGCAGCGTGGCTGGAACACGGGCTGACGACCAGCGTCGGCGTGCCGTCGGGAATGAGACGTCGCGCATAGTCTTGCGCGCCCCCCGGGAGCGGGATGTCCCAGCGCAGCACCCGCTCCGTGATGCCCAGCGCCTCCGTGAATCCGAACAGGCTGTCGAGGACGTGCTCGCGCTGGCGCGGCGCAATGCGCTCATTCGTGAACAGCCACTGGAGTTCGCGTGCGCGGGCGCGATCGAATCCGATCTTGCGGCGTGCCGGGATGCGCGCCGCGAGCAGGCTCGCACGCAACGCGAGCTGCATGTGCAACAGCACGTCGAACCTGCGGCCGCGCAGCTGCTCGCGCAGCTGCAGCGCCGCGGAGCGCTTGTCGGCGCCGCGTTTATCGATGACTATGAACTCGATGTCGGGGAGCAGACTCATGAGCCGCGCTTCAACGCGACCGATCACCCAGGTGAACTTCGTATCGGGCCGCGCTTGCTGCAGCGTGCGCAGCACGGGCACCACGTGGCAGGTATCGCCGATCGCGGACAGGCGCAAAATGCAGACGGCGGACATGCGATGAATGGTGATCCCGAAGTGAAGCGCCGCGAGTTTCGCGGCCCCGCCGGACAAGGCGCGATGCTATATGACGCCTCGCGCAGCAGCAATTTCAGCGTGCCGTGGTTCGAGCCGCGTTACTGGCAGGCGCACGACGCAATTGTTGGCGAAGCGCGGGGTCGCGGCAGGGCGCTGATTGTCAAATGCTCCAACGGGCAGCTGCTGCTGCGTCATTACTTCCGCGGTGGTCTGGTGGCGAAGCTGTCGCGCGATCGCTATCTCTGGCGAGGCGAGAACGCGACGCGCCCGTTTCACGAATGGCGACTCACTCATCGCCTGCATCGCGCCGGCTTGCCCGTGCCCGCGCCGATCGGCGCCCGTTACCTGCGCCATGGCGCAACCTATGACGGCGACATGCTCACCGAGTTTCTCCCGCAGACCGAGTCGCTTGCGCACCGCTTCGTTGCCGGCACCATGCGCATGAGCTCGTGGATCGCGATCGGCCGGATGCTGCGACGTTTCCATGATTTCGGCTTGTGCCACGCCGACCTCAATGCGCACAACATCCTGCTGCGCGACGAAGAGCAGGCATTCCTGATCGATTTTGATCGCGGCTCGCTGCGTAAACCGGGCTTGTGGCGCGACGGCAATCTCGTGCGGCTGCGTCGTTCACTGGAGAAGCTCGATGACGCGTTGCCTGCATCGCGACTGAGCGAAGCGGAGTGGCACTCACTCCTGTCGGGTTATCGCGAAGCGCGTTGACCGTGCAGGGCCTCTACACTCTTCTCTTGCGACTGGCCACTCCGTTTGCGATCGCGTTCGCGTGGTGGCACGGCGTGCGCTCTCCGGAGTTGCGGACCGACATCGCGCAGCGCCTTGGCAGGACTCCGCCGGTCGCTGACGCGCCGGTCTGGATACACGCGGTATCGGTCGGTGAGGTGCAGGCGATCGCGGGTGTGCTGGCTGCGCTGCGCATTGCTCATCCGCAGATTGCATTGTTGCTCACGACGGCTACACCCACCGGGATGGCGCGCGCCAAGGCGCTGTATTCAGACGACGTGCAACTGCGCTATGCGCCCTTTGACCTGCCCGGCGCCGCGCGGCGTTTTCTCGAACGGACGCGGCCGTGCATGGCGCTGTTCGTCGAAACCGAGTTATGGCCGAATCTAATCGCTGCGTGCGCCGCGCGCGAGATTCCGATCGCGCTGATCAGTGCACGCGTATCCGAGCGCTCGAAGCAGCGTTATCTGCGCTTCGTGCCGCAGCTCATGCGCGTCACGGTGAGCCGTCTTGCGCTGATCGCCGCGCAGAGCAGGCAGGATGCGGTGCGTTTCGCAGCGCTCGGCGCGCGCGCCGGATGCGTGCACATCACCGGCAATATCAAATTCGATGTGCGACTCCCGGGGAATCTGCGCGCGCGCGCCACCGAGCTGAGCGCGCGCTACGCGCGGGGCCGGCCCGTGTGGGTCGCGGGCAGCACGCATGCGGTCGAGGAAGAGCAACTCCTCGACGCACACCGCCAGCTCATCGCGACCGTGCCCGATGCGCTGCTGGTGCTGGTGCCGCGTCATCCGCAGCGCTTCGATGCGGTCGCAAGGCTGCTTGAGAGTAGCGGCGTGAGTTTCGTGCGCCGCTCCACGCAGGAGGACCCGGTGCCTGGTACGCAAGTCGTGCTGGTGGATTCGTTGGGTGAGCTGCTCGTGTTCTACGCGCTGGCCGATGTGGCCTTCGTCGGCGGCAGTCTGGTGCCGGTGGGCGGGCACAACCTGCTGGAGCCTGCCGCGCTTGGCATGGCGACACTGTCCGGACCGCATGTGGGTAACGCCCCGGACATCGCCAGGGTACTGACGGCGGCGCAGGCCCTGGTGCTGGTGGAGGATGCCGCGAGTCTTGCGCGGCAACTCGCGCGGCTGCTACCCGACGCGGCCGCGCGTCAACGACTCGGCGCAGCTGCGCGAGCGACGGTCGAAGCCAATCGCGGCGCGGTCGCGCGCACCCTTGCGCTGCTCGAAGCGCCGCTCAGGGCGATGGCGGTACCGGGTTCGGCGCCGGAGCCACCTGCGGCTCGGTGAGCCATTTGTTGATCTCTTCGATCGTGGCGCGATCGAGATCGCCCGAGGCGAAGCGCAGTGCGATCACATTGTTGAGATACGCATAGCGGCTCTGCGAGTAGTTCGTCTGTGCCTGGATGAGCGCGCGGCGCGCATCGAGCACGTCCACTGCCGTGCGCGTGCCGACTTCGTAACCAGCCTCCGTCGCACGCAGCGCCGTCTGGCTCGATTCGAGCGCCTGCTTCAACGCCTGTACGCGCGAGATCTCGCTGATCACGCCAAGATACGCATCGCGCGCCGAACGCTCGGTGTCACGTGAGCTGCGCTCGAGCCGCTCCTTTGCGGCAATCCACTGGAACTGCGACTGGCGCACGCGTGACTGCGTCGCGCCGCCGCTGAAGATCGGTAGAGTGAACTGCAGCGAGATGGACTTGCCGTCCGTGTCGACCTCGGACAGGCGCTGTGCGCCCGTGAGCGGGATCTGTGTCGAATCCGATTGGTTGTGCGAGCGGCCGACGACAAGGTCCACCGTGGGCAGATGTCCGCCGAACTGCACGCGGACCTGATCGCGTGCGATGTCGGCCCCGAGTCGGCTCGAGGTCAGCGCGGCGTTCTGGTCCATCGAGATCTTGACCCATTCATCTTCGCTCGCCGGCGCGGGCGTGAGCAGCGGCATGGTGTCGGCGGGCTTGTTCAATACGTTGTACTTCTCGCCGGTAACCGCCCGGAGCTGTTCCTGCGCGCTCGCCAGCGCGCGCTTCGAGGCGATCGCGGCGGCGGCCGCCTGGTCGCGTGCGGCGCGGGCTTCCTGTACGTCGGTGATGGCGATAAGGCCGACTTCGAAGCGTTTGTCGGCCTGATCGAGCTGACGGGTAATGGCATCGCGCGCGGCTTCATTGGCTTCGACATCGTCCTGCGCGGCGAGCACGGAAAAATACAGGCTGGCCACGCGCTGCACGAGACTCTGCTGCGCCACCACGAAATCCGACTCGGCCTGTGCGACCTGGTGGCTGGAGGCGCGCAGTGTCGACCAGTTGGCCCACGAGAACAGGTTCTGCCGCAGTTGCAGGTTCCAGATGTTGCGGGTGTTGGTAGTGGTGTTGCCGCCGTTGTCGATGACGTTCGTGCCACCGCCAAGGAGCGTCTGGGTATTGATCGAGGTGCCGTCGGTCTCGCTGCGACTGCGGATCGTCCCCGTGCCGTTGATCTGCGGCAACAGGGAGGCGATCGCCTGGGGGCGGGTTTCGCGCGCGGCACGGCGCGTGGCATCCGCTTCGCGAATCTGCGGGTCGTTGGCGAGGGCGCGATCGTAGACCATGAGCAGGTCCTCGGCCCCGGAGACGCCGGACAACAGGCTCGCCCCGACGCCCAGGCAAAGCGTCCAAGTCAGCAACATTCCACGGTTCATAGTACTACCAGGATCAAAGAGTTTGATTATGAGGCGGCGCGACCCGATTCGGTTCCCGGCGGCGCAAAATTCAAAATGTGAAGATTTCGGCGTGGGGGGCGTTTACCAGCGGTTCGATCACCGTCTCAAACAGGCTCACACGTTCGAAGCCCCCATCCGGCAGCCGTGTGATCAGGCGGGCATCCATCGCCGCGCTTTCTCCGACGACCACGAACAGACGCCCACCTGCCTCGAGGCGCTGCTCGAAGCGCGGATCGTAAAGGGGCATGGATGCGGTCAGGGCGATGGCGTCGTAACGCGCGGCATCGCGGATTAGCTGCAAGCCATCGCCGGTGACTACCTCGACGCCGACCGTTGCCGTCTTGCGCAGGTTGGCACGGGCAAACCCCGCCAGCTCGGGTGAGATCTCGAGGCTGCGCACCTGAGCGCCGAGGCGGCCCATGCAGGCGCTGAGGAAGCCGGAGCCGGTGCCCACTTCCAGTACACGCTTGCCCGGATGCAGTGCGAGGCTCTGCAGGATTCGGCCGACCACCTTCGGCGGCAGCATGCGATGGCCACCCGGCAGGGCGATGTCGATGTCCGCGAATGCGAGCGTGCGGGAGTCGGCCGGAACAAATTCCTCGCGCGGCACGAAGCGCATGACTTCGAGTACCTCGTCGTCGAGCACATCCCATGCGCGCACCTGCTGGGAAACCATCTGCTCGCGTGCGTACTCGTTCAACATGTTTTCATTCCAGTCATTCGACTTATTCTGGGCCCTTGGGAATCGCGAAGTTAAGGGTTTTTGCCGGCCGTGCCAAGCGAAGCTCGCGCCGGGCGGCGACAGAAAAGCTGCGGTTTCTTATGGTGAAATGGCCCTGTGGAGCATGAGGGTACTAGGCTATGCTGTATTCACTACATCCTGTGTGGAAAACGGCAGAACTCAAATCATTGAGCCGTTGCTTCGAGCCCACGAATTCGGATGAAGCGGGAGCACGGCCGGGGACAACCTGGTCTGTGAAGCGTATCTGGCGATGTCCATAACCGGGCTGTTGTGCCTGCTGTTCGCTCTGGTAGCACTACTGCTCCTGGTGCTCTACGGCCTGCAACGTCGCGAAATCAAGGCGCTCGAGCAGCTCTCGCAGCAAGTCCAGCGCATTGCCATCGGTGGTCGTCTCGCCGGGCGCCGCATTGACATCGCAACGGATCAGCCGGAACTCGGCGCGCTCGCCACTTCCATAAACCATCTGCTGGCGCGAGTTTCCTCCGCGCCCGAGCCGCGCCAGCCTGCGGCTTCAGCGGATCTGTTCACGCAGATCGGCGATCGCGTGCACGAGGTGGTGCTGATCCACACGGACAAGATCGTGTATGCGAACCCGCAGTTCGCCGCGCTCACCGGTGTCGACAACAGTGAATTGCTCGGCAAGCGCCTGCAGGATCTCGTTCCCAACGACTACACCGAGCTCGTCGCAGACAATGTGCGCAAGCGCCTCGCCTCCGAGACAGCCCCCGAGCGCTACGAAATCGACCTGAAGGGTCTCGCCGGTCTGCTTACACGGCTGGAGATCACCACGGCGCTCACTGAGTACGAAGGCCTGCCGGCGTTGCTTATCACCGGTGTTGAAGTGATTCCCACGCGCACCTTCGTCGCGCTCGGTCAGGGTGACGGACGTCTCTCGCGCGCGCGCGTCGCGCTCGAGTCGCTCGGCGAGGCGATCATTACCACGGATGCTGGCGGCAGGATCGACTATGCGAATCCCGCGGCCGCGCGACTGCTGGGTGTCGAGCAGGGTCAGGCGGCTGGCCGCACGCTCCAGGATATTGTCAGCCTTGTCGACGAGACCGATCGCAAGCTGCTCACCGATCCAGTGCATCAGGCGCTGGTTAGCGGAGCGGCAGTGAACCTGGGGCGGCGCGCGGTGCTAATGTCGCGCAACAACGGCAGCGAGCGCTCGATCGAGCTGTCGGCATCGCCGATCCGCGCGCAGGCTGGCGAAGGTAATAACGAAGAGGTGATCGGCGCCGTCGTGCTGCTGCACGATGTCACCGAGATGCGCGGCATCACGCGCCAGATGTCCTACCAGGCGACGCACGATGCGCTCACGGGGCTCATCAATCGTCGCGAATTTGAAGCTCGGCTCGGCGATGCGATCGACGTCGCACACCGCGGCGACAGCACGCACGTGCTCTGCTATCTCGATCTGGATCGATTCAAGGCGATCAACGACACCAGCGGCCATCTCGCGGGCGACAGCATGCTGCGGGAAGTGGCGAAGCTGCTGCGCGATGCGTTGCGCGATTCGGATACCGTTGCGCGTCTCGGCGGCGACGAGTTCGGTGTGCTGCTCATCGGCTGCCCGCTGGAAAAGGCGCAGCAGATCGCGATCGACCTGTCGCGCAAGATCGCCGACTATCGTTTCGTCTGGAAGGATCGTCTGTTCAACATCGGCGCGAGCATCGGTCTCGTCGAGATCGCGCGCGATACCGGCACGCTCGAAGAATCCCTCGCTGCCGCCGACTCCGCGTGCTACGTGGCGAAGAAGCAGGGCACTGGCAACGTCGAGGTGTACTCCGCGCGCGATGAAGCGCAGGCGCGCCAGAACGGCGACATCCAGTGGCTGCAGCTCCTGCAGAGCGCGCTGAAGAACAATTCCTTCGAGCTGTACTGGCAGCCGATCGTCGCAGCGTACGGTGTCGATGGCCGCGGTCCTGCCATGGAAGTGCTCGTTCGTCTCAAGGATGAACAGGGCAACGAAGTGGAGCCCGGAGATTTCGTGCGCGCCGCAGAGCGCTATCGCTTGATGGGCCTCGTGGATCGCTGGGTGGTGCAGACCACGCTCACCGCCCTGGGGCGCGGCGCGATCAATCTGCCGGGCGACCGTAGCCTCGCCCTCAACATCTCCGGCCAGACGCTGGCGGACATGCAGTTCCTGGAGTTCGTCGTCGAGTGCTTCGATCGCACCGGGGTGAATCCCGCCCAGCTGTGCTTCGAGATCTCCGAGGCGGCAGTGGTCGCGAACCTGGATCACGCGCGCCGTTTCGTCGGCGTGCTGCACGGCATGGGCTGCCAGTTCGCGCTCGATGATTTCGGCAGCAATCTCGGCGCGTTCTCGAACCTGCGCAACCTGCCGATGGATTACCTGAAGATCGACGGCTCGTTCATGCGCAACCTCGCGCGCGACTCCGTGAATCAGGCGATGGTGGGCGCGATGATCCGCCTCGCACGCACGCTCAACTTCAAGGTGATCGCGGAGCAGGTGGAGGACGCCACCGTCGTCGATGCTGCGCGTCGCATGGGCGTCGACTACCTCCAGGGCTACGCGATCGGGCGACCTCAGCCCTTGTCGCTGGCGGCCTGAAGCGCGCGCAACCCGAGGCCAGCGCGCGCGGGGATGGCCTGTCGCTCACATTGCAGCGCGTGCCCTCAGAGCAGCGGCACCAGCAGCAACGCGACGATGTTGATGATCTTGATCAGCGGATTGATCGCCGGGCCCGCGGTGTCCTTGTACGGATCGCCGACGGTGTCACCGGTGACAGCGGCCTTGTGCGCATCCGAGCCCTTGCCACCGAAGTTGCCTTCCTCGATGTACTTCTTCGCGTTGTCCCAGGCGCCACCGCCTGTGCACATCGAGATCGCGACGAACAGGCCCGTGACAATGGTGCCGATGAGCAGGCCGCCCAGCGCCTTGATGCCCGCACCCGGACCCATCAGCGCATTCATGCCGAATGCGACGACGACCGGCACGAGGATAGGCAGCAGCGACGGGATGATCATCTCCTTGATCGCGGCCTTGGTCAGAAGGTCCACCGCCTTGGAGTAGTCCGGTTTGCCGGTGCCATCCATGATCCCCTTGATCTCGCGGAACTGGCGGCGCACTTCCACCACCACCGAACCGGCAGCGCGACCCACGGCCTCCATCGCCATGGCGCCGAACAGGTAAGGAACCAGACCACCGATGAACAGGCCGATGATCACGGCTGGATCCGACAGCGAGAACGCGACCATCTCACGACCCGTGGCGAGCAGATGCGCCTCGAGGTTGTGCGTGTAATCGGCGAACAGCACCAGCGCAGCAAGACCGGCGGAGCCGATCGCGTAACCCTTGGTCACGGCCTTGGTCGTGTTGCCGACCGCATCGAGCGGATCGGTGATATCGCGGATTTTCTTCGGCAGTTCCGCCATCTCGGCGATGCCGCCGGCGTTGTCCGTGATGGGGCCGTACGCGTCGAGCGCGACGATCATGCCCGTCATCGACAGCATCGCCGTGGCGGCGATCGCGATGCCATAAAGACCCCCGAGCGTGTACGACGCCCAGATCGCGATGCATACCGCGAGCACAGGCAGCGCAGTCGACTTCATCGACACACCGAGACCCGCGATCATGTTGGTCGCGTGACCGGTCTGCGAGGCTTCGGCAATCTTGCGCACCGGACTGTACTCGGTGGCGGTGTAATACTCGGTGATGACGATCATCGCGGCGGTGAGACCGAGACCGACGAGCGCGCAGCCGAACAGCGAGTTCAGATGCCCCGGCATGATCTCCTTCGTGATGAACCAGAACGCGATCGCCGAGATGATTCCCGACACGATGACGCCCTTGTACAACGCGTTCATGATCTTGCCGCCTGCGGACACCTTCACGAAGAACGTGCCGATGATCGATGCGACGATCGACGCCGCGCCGAGCACGAGCGGGTACAGGATCGCGTTGATGCCGGAGTCCTGCATCACCAGGCCGCCGAGCAGCATCGTCGCCACCAGCGTGACGGCATAGGTCTCGAACAGATCCGCTGCCATGCCGGCGCAGTCGCCCACGTTGTCACCGACGTTGTCGGCGATCACGGCAGGGTTGCGCGGGTCGTCTTCCGGAATGCCGGCTTCCACTTTGCCGACCAGATCGGCGCCGACGTCGGCGCCCTTGGTGAAGATGCCGCCACCGAGACGCGCGAAGATCGAGATGAGCGAGCCGCCGAAGGCGAGGCCGACCAACCCATGCAGCGCGGCGTCGTCACCGACGATCGGACGCATGATCGCGTAGTAACCCGCCACGCCGATGAGCCCCAGGCCGACCACGAGCATACCCGTGATGGCGCCGCCCTTGAACGCGACCTGCAGCGCGGCGTTGAGACCGTTGTTTGCTGCCTGCGCCGTGCGCACGTTCGCGCGCACCGAAATGTTCATGCCGATAAAGCCGGTGAGTCCGGAGAAGATCGCGCCGACCGCGAAGCCGACCGCGGTGGCCCAGCCGAGCGCCCACCAAAGCGCGGCCATCAGCACCACGCCGACGATCGTGATCGTGACGTACTGGCGATTGAGGTAAGCCTTGGCGCCAGCCTGGATCGCTGCGGCGATTTCCTGCATCCGCGCATTGCCCGCGGGCAGTTTCAGGATCGACGCCATTGAGACGACGCCATACAGAACGGCAAGCACGCCAGCGCCGACGGCAAGCCATAACCAGGTTGCGGCATCCATTAAAAAGACCTCCGGAAATTCAAGTACTTATGTTTCTTCCGCTGCGCCCACCAGCGGGCCCCCGCAGGCCCGAAAAAGGCGGGGCAATATAACTAGAAAGCCGCGGCGAAAGCCAGCCAGAACCGGGGCTTACAACTTGAATTTGTTGCGCAGCTTTTTCTTCACGGCGACGCCGCGTATGCGCACATAGGCAGGCAGCCCGTTGCGGTACGGGGGGTAGTCCTCACCTGCGATAAGGGGTTCGAGGTAAGTGCGGCAGGCCCGCGTGATGCCGAACCCGTCCGGCGTGATGAAATGGCGTGGCACTTTCTTCTCGACGTTCGCCACCTGATTGAGTGGGACCGCGACGATCTTCCACCGATACGGCTTCGAAGCGATACGCTTGATTGCGGGCATCACCGCGGTTTTCCCCGCGACTGCGAACTGCACTGCGGCCTTGCCGACGGCGTAAGCCTGCGCGACGTCGGTCTTCGAGGCGATGTGGCGCGCTGCGCGCTGCAGATAGTCCGCGACCGCCCAATGGAACTTGTAGCCGAGCGCATCCTTCACCATGTTCGCAACGACCGGGGCAACGCCGCCGAGCTGCGCATGACCGAATGCGTCCTTGCCGCCCGCCTCAGCGAGAAAGCGCCCGTCGGGATACTTCGTGCCCTCCGAGACCACGATCACGCAGTAGCCAGACTTCTTGACGCATGCCTGCACGCGCGCGAGGAACGCCTGCTGTTCGAACGGGATCTCGGGAAAGAGGATGACCTGCGGCGCATCACCGGGCTTGGCGGCAGCGAGCCCGCCGGCTGCCGCGATCCAGCCGGCGTGACGTCCCATCACCTCCAGCACGAACACCTTGGTCGAGGTGCGCGCCATCGAGGCGACATCGAGCGCTGCTTCGAGCGTGGATACCGCCACGTATTTCGCCACGGAGCCGAAGCCCGGGCAGCAGTCGGTGAGCGGGAGATCGTTGTCGACAGTCTTTGGCACGCCGACGCAAGTGATGGGATAGCCCAGCGTCGCACCGATCTGCGACACCTTGAGCGCGGTGTCCATCGAATCATTGCCGCCGTTGTAGAAGAAATAGCCGATGTCGTGCGCGCGGAAAACGTCGATGAGGCGCTCGTATTCCGCACGGTTCTGCTCGAGACTCTTCAACTTGAAGCGCGCCGAGCCGAATGCGCCTGCAGGCGTGTAGCGCAGGCCGCGCAGGGTCGCAGCGCTTTCCTGACTCACGTCGATGAGGTCTTCGGTAAGCGCGCCGATGATTCCGTGACGCCCCGCATAGACTTTGCCAATGCGACCGCGCGCCTGGCGCGCCGCGTCGATGACACCGGCTGCAGATGCGTTGATCACCGCCGTGACACCACCAGATTGGGCATAAAAAGCGTTGCGCGGCGCGGATTTCTTCATGTTTGACCCTTCCGAATGGTGACGGTACTGTGCCAGAAGCCGGCGACGGGCTGCCATAATGACTCACGTACAGCGGCAGAATCAGGTGACTCAAGACCATGCGAATCGTTCTTCTCGGCGCGCCGGGCTCAGGCAAGGGCACGCAGTCCCAGCGACTGGTCCAGCGCTTCAATATTCCGCAGATCTCCACGGGGGATCTTTTGCGCTCCGCCGTTGCGCGCGGCACCGGGCTCGGTCTGCGAGCCAAGGATGCTATGAGCGCGGGCAAGCTGGTCGAAGACGAGATCGTGCTCGGCATGATCCGCGAGCGCATGGCGGATGCCGATACGCAGGCTGGCTTCATCCTCGACGGCTTTCCGCGCAACCTGGCGCAGGCCGCGGCGCTCGGCGAGTTGCTGGCGCAGGTCGACAAGCCGCTGTCCGCCGTCGTGCTGCTGGAAGTCGACTACGCGGAGCTCACCCGTCGCATCGCCGGGCGCCGCAGCTGCCAGAGCTGCGGTCGCGTGTACAACGTTTACTCGATGGCGCTCGACCCCGAGCCGCGCTGCCAGCACTGCGACGATCATCCGCTGCTGATCCAGCGTCCAGACGACAACGAGGCGACCGTTGCCAAGCGTCTCACTGTGTACGAAGAGCAGACACGCCCGCTGATTGATTATTACCGCGCGCAGGGATTGCTGCGCGTCATCAATGCCGAAGGCGCCGTCGACGCTGTGACACGGCTGCTCACGGCCGCGTTGTCCGCGCCGGTGGCGGTGGCCAGGACCCGGCACAGGGCGAAGGCGACGGTGAAAGTGAAGCCGAAGGTCAAAGCGAAAGCGCGCAAGGCAGTGCGCACGGTGCGCAAGGTCGCTACCAAAGTTGCGAAAAAGGCGACGAAGGCGAAGCGGAAAGTCGCACGCCGGATCAAGCCTCGGCGCGCGAAGTAACGCTGCTCAGAGCAGGGCGAGCAGCCGTTGGCCAAGGACGCCGGCGCGCCAGCCGCTGAGCAATTCGAGCTCGCGGTCGCCGGCGGCGAGACGTTCGAGCTCGCGACGCGTCGCGAGGATTTCCGGACCGATGTTCAGCTCCGTGCCAATCTGTCGCGTGGCTTCGGCCAGTCGCTGCACTCGGGCAATCGCTTCCGGATCCGGACGTGTGCGTCCAGGCATCGCTGGCATTCGCTCCGGCAGCTGGAGTGATGCGATCAGCTCGAGAATCTCCGGGCCGAAACGCTCGGGAAATCCGTTCGGCAAGCCGCGCACTTCGGCGAGCGCGGCGAGGTCACGCGGGACGCGCACGAGGATCTCGCGCAGGCTCGAGTCGTCCATCACCCAGCCACGTGGCAGATTGCGTTGCGCGGCGCGCCGTTCCCGCCAGGCCGCGAGTTGCTGCCCGAGCGCGCGCCGGCCGTCGTCGAGCTCGCGCAGACCCTTCAGGCGCTCGTGCGCCTTGTCCGGGTCCACGCCGAAACCTTCGGGACGCGCGAGATTCGCGAGTTCTTCGGCCAGCCACTCCATACGTCCGAGTCGCTCCAGTTCTTCGCTCAGCAGATCGCGCAGCGGCAGCAGATAGCGCACGTCATCGAGCGCGTATTTCAGCTGCGCTTCGCTCAACGGGCGCTTCGACCAGTCGGTGCGCGTCTGACCTTTTGCCAGATCCACGTTGAGCACGCGACGCACGAGTTCGCCGTAGCCCACCTGTGTCGGCATGCCGGTGAGCGCGGCGGCGATCTGGGTGTCGAACACCGGTGTTACGGCGCCCACGGCGGGCCAAAGGACTTCCAGATCCTGCCGTGCGGCGTGCATCACCTTGACGATGCCGGGCGCCGCGAATGGCCTCGTCAGTGATTGCAGCTGCAGCGACAGCGGATCGATGCTCTCGGCCCGAGTCTCGGTCGCGACCTGCAGCAGGCACAGCTCCGCACGGTACGTGCGCTCGCGCAGGAACTCCGTGTCGAGGCCAAACGCGGGCGCCGCGGCCAGTTCGCCCGCGAGCGCGGCGAGCGCATCGGGCTGCATGATGGGTGCGGTCATTGCGCGGCTGTGTACAATCGCGTCACTTCTTCTGCGAGGCGCGCCTTGAGCGAAATTAAGCTTGCGGGCATCGCGCAGCTCGCGCGCCTGTACTCCGACATTGCACTCCTGCGGCGCGGGCCTGCCGATGTGCCGGCGTCCACCGCGCTGCTCGCCCTCACGGTGCTCGCGTACTTCGCCATCAATGTGGTGATGGCGCTGCTGTTGCCCGCGTACTTCGCCCAGGCTCTGGGCCAACTGCTCGTCGAAATCGCATTCATGTTCGCATGGTACAGGGGCGTGCTCCTGCTTGCCGGTTACCCCGAGCGCTTCCTGCAGACTGCTACCTCGCTGTTTGGTTACCAGACGCTGCTAGCACCGCTCGTCATCGGCGGCCAGACGCTGTACCGGTTGTACGGCAATGAGCCTGCGGGCCAGGTACCGCTGTCGTTCTTCATCATCGGTCTGCTGGCGTGGACGCTCGCGGTTAGCGGTCGCATTCTGCGCGCCGCGACGCAGTGGCCGCTGTTCGCCTGCGTTGGCATGGTGGTGCTGCAGGCGATCGTCGAGCTCGCGCTCGTGATGGCATTGTTCGGCGCTCCCCAAGAGAACTGACCAGGAAACCTGAAGATGCACGTCCACATACTCGGCATCGCCGGTACATTCATGGGCGGGATCGCGGCCATCGCGCGCGCCGCAGGTCATCGCGTCACCGGCTCGGATCGCAACGTGTATCCGCCGATGAGCACGCAGCTCGCGGCCCTCGACATCGAAGTCGTGGAAGGTTTCGACGCTGCACAGCTTTCGCCAGCGCCGGATGTCGTGGTGGTAGGTAACGTGATGTCGCGCGGTCAGGCGGTGATCGAAGCGCTGCTCGACAGCAACATTGCGTATGCCTCCGGACCCGAGTGGCTCGCGCGCGAAGTGCTGCAGGGACGGTGGGTGCTCGGCGTATCCGGCACGCACGGCAAGACCACAACCTCGAGCATGCTTGCGCAGATTCTCGACCACGCGGGCCTCGCCCCGGGCTTCCTGATTGGCGGCGTGCCCGGCAATTTCGCCACCAGCGCGCGCCTCGGTGAGACGCCGTTCTTCGTCATCGAAGCGGATGAGTACGACACGGCGTTCTTCGACAAGCGTGCGAAGTTCGTGCACTACCACCCGCGCACGCTGATCCTGAACAATCTGGAGTTCGATCACGCGGACATCTATCCGGACCTGCCCGCGATCGAGCGTCAGTTCAATCACCTGCTGCGCACGGTCCCGGGCAACGGGCTCGTGGTGTTGAACTCGGCGGATCAGAATCTCGGCAACGTGCTGGCCATGGGCTGCTGGACTGCGCAGGAGGGTTTCGGTCGCGGGGTCGGTCCGGGCATGCCGCCACCGCTCTGGACCGCGCGCATCGAGCAGGGTGGCGATTATTCCGAGTTCGACGTACTGGAGGATGGCCGTTCACGCGGGCGTCTGCGCTGGCAGCAGATCGGTGCGCACAACGCTGACAACGCGCTCGCGGCGATCGCCGCCGCACGTCACGCGGGCGTGCCCGTGCAGCGTTCGATCGAGGCGCTGGCGCAGTTCGTCGGCGTGCGCAGGCGCATGGAGCTGCGCGGCACCGAGGCGGGCGTCAGCGTGTACGACGATTTCGCGCATCATCCCACTGCGATCGCGACGACCATCGATGGGCTGCGCCGGCGCGTTGGAAAATCACGCCTCATCGCCGTGCTGGAGCCGCGCTCGAATACGATGAAGCTCGGCACCCACAAGGACACGCTCGGCCCTTCGCTCATGGCCGCGGACGAGGTGTTTCTGTTCGCGGCGCCGGATCTCGGCTGGGACACCGGCCCCACGCTCGCGCCGCTCGGTGCACGCGGGCACGCGGCGGCGACGCTCGATGCCTTGCTGCTGCAGCTCGAGGGCATGCTGCGCGCGGGCGATCACGTGCTCATCATGAGCAACGGCGGCTTCGGTGGGCTGCATACGCGCCTGCTCGCGGCATTGAAACAGCGCGCGGCGTGACTGACGGAATGATCATTCCGCTGTTTCCCCTGCGCACCGTGCTGTTCCCGGACGGCCCGTTGCCGCTGCGCATCTTCGAGACCCGGTACATCGACATGGTGCGCCGCTGCATGCGTTCACAGGGCGTGTTTGGCGTCGTGCAGATCCAGGTTGGCGACGAAGCGGGCCCCGTGAGCGCCGCCGCAAGTCTCGGCACGAGCGCGCGCATCGTGGATTTCGATCAACACGAGGATGGCCTGCTCGGTATTCTCGCGCGCGGCGAACGCCGCTTCCGCGTGCTCGAACATCGAGTGCAGAACGACGGCCTGCGCATCGGCACGATCGAATGGATTGCGGAGTCGGCGCCTCAGCCGCTGCCGCCGGAGCACGCGGCGCTCGCAGAGCTGCTGGGTCGACTGCTGCCGGAACTGGGTGAACCATATTCGAGCCTGCCGCTACAGCTGGCCGATGCGGGTTGGGTGGGCAGCCGCCTCGCCGAGATCCTGCCGCTGCCGCCGGATGAAAAACAGAATCTGCTGGAGCTGGACGATCCGCTCGCGCGGATCACGCGCCTCGCGTCACTCGTTCGGCGGAATGCGGGCTGACTTCGCGCGCACTGTCGAAGTCGTAGAAGCGATACAGCAGCACGCCCGCGACGATCACCCACGCCAGCGTGAGATAGCCCACGAAGCCATCGTGGCTGCTCAACAGCCCGGCCGCGGGATGCGCCGCGTTGACGTCGGTGAGGTGGCGAATCGAGGCGATCACCGTAACCCAGCCCGCATGCAGGCCGATGCACGCGGCAATGCTGCCGGTCTGCCGGCGCACCAGCGCGAGCAGGACGCCCACCGCGACCAGGCACACGAAGGCATCGAGCACCGGCAGCGGATGGGCGAACGTCTGCAACGAGCCGCGCACCAGCTCCAGACCGCTCGCCCACGAGAGCTCTTGGGGCGGGATCCTGTAGCGCGACAGGAAATGCATCGCGGCATACAGCATCGCCGTGGAGATGACGGCGAGGCGCGCGCCTGAAGCGCGTTCCACTGCGCTGTACATGGCCCCGCGCATGAACGTCTCTTCGAGTATCGCGATGGTGATGCCGCTGAGCAGGCCCTTGAGGATCGTCGCCATGATGGTGGTCAGCGGCAGCGCCTCGGGCGCCGTGCGCAACTCCCAGGCGAGCATCAACGTGGCCAGCGGTATCATGGACAGGATGCCGAGCGCGAGCGCGAGCAGCATCTCGCGCAGGAACTGCTGGCGCCGCAGCCCGAAACCCAGCGAGATCCGGTCCGCGATCCGCAAATGCCGCGCGACGAAGAACAGGCCGATGGCAAGCGTCAGGAGGCCGACCCGGCTCGCGACGCGATGGAAGGGCGCGTGATGGAACGAATCCACGAAAATCCATGCCGGATACGCAAACACCGCAATCGCGGCGAACGCCACCAGAAACAATCCGAGAAACCAGTTCAACGCGCGCATCGCGAAAATGTCCTAGACCTGTGCCTACAATCGCGCGGATGAGTTCCACACCCGCCAGTTCAGGTTCAATTGGACCGCCATCGGGCCAAAACGTCGTGCTTGCCGCCTGTCCGCTGTGCGGCTCGCAGTCCGCGCATTGCCTTGCGAGTTACCCCGAGCTCACGTGGGTGCGGTGTGATTGCGGCCTCATCTACAAGCGATCCGAGCAACCCGACCCTGCCGCCGAGCAATTCTACGAGAGTGGCTACTTTGGTGCTGGCGAACAAGGTCGTAGGTATACGAGTCGCACGCGGCGCCGGATTCAGAAGTCGCGCAGCCAGATTCTCGATGCCTTGAATCATGCAAAGCCCGGGCCGCTGCTCGATATCGGGTGTTCTGTAGGCTATACGCTGACAGCTGCACGCGACCTCGGGCTTTGGCCAACCGGCATGGATCTGAGCAGCTACGCGGTGGAGACCTGCAAGGCGCAGGGATTCCGCGCCGCGACGGGTCGGCTCGATGCCATGCCGTTTGCAGAGGGTGAGTTCGGCATCGTGACGATGAAACATGTACTCGAGCACACGCCCGATCCGCGCGCGGCCCTGCGCGAAGTCAGACGCGTCTTGCGCAGTGGTGGTGCACTGTTCATCGCGATTCCGCACGCGGGCTACGGCAAGTCACGCCGTGCGCCGCAGACCAGCCGCTTCTATCTGCCGGCCGCCCATGGGCGCGAGCATTTCGTGTACTACACGCCGGCGACGCTTTCGCGACTGCTGGAAGAAGAGGGATTCAAGGTGGCGAGGGTACATCCGGCGCTGTTGCACGGGTCGGCATCACTGCCGCGCCGTGCCGGGGAGGCGCTGCTCGCGCCATTGCGCGCCGTCGGTCAGGCGCTGCTCAGCGCAGCTCAGGCACGCAAGGAATTCTGGCTGGTAGCAGTGCGCGACTGAGCGCCGGCCTCGCTCACCCAGACCACTTCACTTTCCACGCTGCCATCGGCGTGCAGGTTCAGGCGTCGGTACGCGGGCGGCTGCGAATCGATCGCGAAATTCGCGGCGTGCGGGCGGAACTGCGCGCAGGTGGAGGGCGTGCCCATGAGTCGCACACCTTTGCGCTCGCCTTCGAACGCCTGGTGTACGTGACCCCACAGCAGGGCACGCACGCACTCATAGCGGTCGATCACCGCAAAGAATTCATCCGCGTTCGTCAGCGCCACCGTGTCGAGCCAGCGACTGTCCATTGTCACCGGATGATGGTGCAGGCACACCAGGACGTAGCGTCCGTCCGCGCTCGCGAGCGCTGCTTCGAGTCGCTGCAACGTGAGCAAAGACAGTCTTCCCTGCGCCATGCCCGGCACGCTGCTGTCAAGCATGACAACGCGCCAGCGTTCGAAATCCGCGTGACCGCAGATCTGGAAGGGCGCCTCGGCGAGCGCGGCACTCATCGCTTCCACATCGTCGTGATTCCCGGGGATGCAGTACACCGGCTTGCCCAGCCCCCCGAATGCGCCGCGAAAATGCGGGTATCCCGCCGGATCGTCCTGCACGATATCGCCCGTCACGAGGATCGCGCGCGCGCCGTGGATATCGGCACGTGCATGCGCAAGCGTGCGGGTCAGGGCGGGCAACGTGGCGATGCCGCGCAGTGTCTGCGACGCATCGCCATACAGATGCGGATCGGTGAACTGCAGCAGCTGGAGATCGGGTTTCATCGTGGAAACAATCGTACTAGCGCGCCCGGTTCGCCACGGTGATCTGCATCATGGATGACGGACCCACATGCCCAACTTTTATTCCCAACCTGAAACGAGCGCGCGCCGCTGCACATAATTCAAAATATTCACCACGCTGGCGGTGCATTTGCCCGCAATGACGTGCTGTTGGAGAATGCGCGGCCCTGTTCCTCACCCCCTGTGATTCCGCATGCCCCATCGCCCCGAGCCGACACGCCTGGCACTGGCCAATTGCATCAGGGCCCTGGCCATGGACGCCGTGCAAGCTGCCAATTCGGGGCATCCCGGGGCGCCCATGGGCATGGCGGACATGGCAGAGGTGTTGTGGCGCGACTTTCTGCGCCACAATCCCGATAACCCGCGCTGGTGGAATCGCGACCGTTTCGTGCTCTCGAACGGGCACGCCTCGATGCTCATCTACTCGCTGCTGCATCTCACGGGCTATCCGCTCGATATCGAGGAGCTCAAGAGCTTCCGGCAGCTCGGTTCGCGCACGGCCGGACATCCCGAACACGATCCGGAGCTCGGCATTGAGACGACGACCGGCCCGCTGGGACAGGGCCTGGCGAATGCCGTGGGCATGGCGCTCGCCGAAAAGCTGCTCGCCGCGCAGTTCAATCGGCCCGGCTATGCCGTAGTCGACCACCACACCTATGTTTTTGCCGGCGATGGTTGCCTGATGGAGGGCATCTCGCACGAGGCCTGCTCGCTCGCAGGCACGCTTGGCCTGGGTCGCCTGATCTGCTGCTACGATGACAACGGCATCTCGATCGATGGCGACGTGCGCGGCTGGTTCACCGACGACACCCCCGCGCGCTTCGAGTCCTATGGCTGGCAGGTGCTGCGCAACGTCGACGGGCACTCCGCGAGCGCTGTGAAAGCCGCCATCGAGACTGCGCGCCAGGACACGCAGCGCCCCACGCTCATCTGCTGCAGGACCGTGATCGGCAAGGGTGCCCCGTCCAAGGGTGGCACCAAGGCGACCCACGGCGAGCCGCTTGGTGCCGAGGAAATCGCCGCCGCGCGCAAGCACCTGGGCTGGGAGTCCGCCCCCTTTGAGATCCCGGACGCCTATCGCGCGGCCTGGGACGCGCGCCCCGCGGGTCGTGCCGCCGAGGCGCAATGGACGCGCCTGTACGAGCGTTACGCTGCAGAATTCCCCGCACTCGCGCGCGAGCTGGAGCGTCGCCAGCACGGCGATATGCCGGCGAACTGGGACGAAGTCACCGCCAAGCTGCTGGCCGACACCGCTGCAATGCGCACGGCACAGGCCACGCGCCAGTCCTCGCAGGGCGCGCTAAATGCGCTCGGTCCCTTACTGGGCGAGCTGCTGGGCGGCTCGGCCGACCTTTCAGGTTCCAACAACACCTGGCGCAAGGAT
>JBDSRN010000090.1:0-10778 GCA_039929265.1 Steroidobacteraceae bacterium
CTGCTGAGCTTTTGCGGCCCTGATCTCGGTTTCGGTAATCATGGGTAACCGGTGTTTGGGGTGCTGCTATACCCTCATTTCTACCCCGAAAAATGCCGAGCCGTCAATGGACGGCCGCGGACGCCATAGACGAGCTTTTGAGTGAATTCCCCGGGCTTTTCCGGGGTTTACTTGGATTTTGGGAGATCCTATCGGACGTCGCCGGAGGATCAAATGGTGGAGCGGAAGGGGATCGAACCCTCGACCTTCGCATTGCGAACGCGACGCTCTCCCAACTGAGCTACCGCCCCACACAAGGCGCGCGATTCTATCGGGCCGGGATGAATCCATCAAAGGTTTTGACGGGGCGGCCACAATTTAGCCAGCGAGCGCCCGCGCCAGCCCTACTTCGCGATCGCCATCCCTTCCCGGCAGACGAATTCGAGCAGGATTCCCGGAGGCCGGCCTTCGATCTTCGACTCCACGGATCCGTCCCCGGCTCGCTCACCGTGAGATACAGCCACGTGTGCGGGTTCACTCATTTGAACTCCCCAGCGTGCCCGTGATGTTGATGACCTTCGTGACTTCGAAGTAGACGTTGCTGTGATGCGAAGTCGCCGGCGCCGCGACCACCAGCGCGCCGAGCAAGGCCGATTGACACACGAAGGCAGACCGTTGCATCGGATTTCTCCCGTCCGGACCCCTCGAACGCTGCGCACAGTGCAAACCACGCTTATGATCTGGACATGCTGCACACAGGCGATTCGGCGCCAGGTTTTGACTTGTCAAACCAGAGCGGTGAGCAGGTGTCACTCGACGCACTGCTGCGCCGCGGTCCACTGGTGCTGTACTTCTACCCGGCAGACTTCACCCCTGGCTGCACCCGTGAGGCCTGCGCGTTTGCCGCGCTCGACCCGGAGCTGCAGCGCCACGGCCTCACCATCGCGGGCATCAGCCCGCAGAATCCGGACAGCCACACACGCTTTCGCAGCCAGCACGGTCTGCCGTTCACCCTGCTCTCTGATCCGGTAAAGGAAGTGATCCGTTTGTACGGCGCCGATGGCCCTCTTGGCTTTGGCGTCAGACGTATCAGCTATTTCATCGACACCCGGCGCCGCATACGCGCCGCACTACGCGCGGATTTCCGCATCGGCGCGCACGAGCGCTTCGTACGTCGTGCGATGGTGCTGGCGGATTCGCTGCGCTGACGACGAGAGCGCAGCACTCGCTGCAGGCCGGCCGGCCTGATCATCGACGCGCCCGCGCACATGCCGCTATGCGCAATCCGCGATCTTGTCGGACTCACCGGGACCAAGTTCGGTCGCGGTAGCCGATCGGCGGTCGGCCACGGCAAGATCACTACCACCGAAGGCGTCGCAGGGCGCAGTCGTGCAGACGGCATGGTCGCGCTCGCCGTTGCGCAATGTGGCTACGCATCAGGCTGCATTATCTCGCGCCGCACGGCCCGGCTTCACGCCACGGTGGTGGCAACCTGGACGCGCATGTTCAGGAACTTGCCCATCGTGCCGTTGAACGAGCCTGACACGGGCATCACGCCGCGGGGGTGCTGACTCACACCTGTTGCGATGTGATGCAGTCCCACCGCCGCTCCGGTCGTGGGATCGAAACCGCGCCAGCCCAGGGCCGGCAGATACACTTCGCTCCACGCGTGCGTGGACGCGTGTCCGGCCATCGACGCCGTGCCATGCAGATAACCGCTGACGAATCGACTCGCAACACCCAGTGCGCGCGCGAGATCCATCAGCAACGTTGCCATGTCCCGACACGACCCGCTGGTCAGGCGCAACGTCTCGGCGGGTGACTGCACCCCCGTCTCGAGCCGGCGCCGGTACTTGATCGTCGAATGCACTCGCTCACACAGCGCGAGCATCAGCCCCTCGGCATCGTAGGCGAACGTACCCTGCAGATGATGCCACTCGCGGATCTCGCGCTGATCCGCGGGATACGAGGGTACGAGGTAGGCTTCGCTGAGCGTGCGCTCGCGCTCGTCGTAGACCACGGGCCACTTCACCGACCAGGGCTCGTGCAGTCGCTTCTCGGGAAAGAAATCGAATCGTTCCACCGCCACTTCGCTGACGATGTCGAGCCGTGACGCTTCCTTCAGGAAATCGACGATACCGATCGAGTTGCCGTAGATGTCACGCACCCAGGTGACTGCGTGCGCAGGTTCGATACTCAGACGCATCTCGCCGATACGTTGATCGTGACCTTCGCGCGGACGCAGCACGAGCTGATGCTGACCGAAGCGAACCGGCGCGGTGTATTCGTAGGTCGTCTGGTGGCGAATATTGATTCGTAGCACGACCGCTCAGCCCGCTTCGGTCGGCAAGGCAATCCCGCGACGCGCGAGGTGGCGATGCGGAATGGGGATGAACGTCTGCCCTTCTCCCAGTCCACAGGCAACTTTCATGTGCTTGAAACTCACGTCGCCGAAAACACTGGCCACTGCGGTGTCGGCGGCATCCATTCCGGTGGCGATTCGCACGAGTCCGTTCAGCTGCGCGAGCCGGGTGGCATCGAACACGAGCCAGTTGTCGCCGATGTAGCACTCGAAGCAGGCATGCATGTCGGGCGGGTCGAGCTCGTATGCATAACCCGTGAAATAGCGGGCGGGGATGTTCAGTGCCCGGCAGAGTGCGATGCCGAGATGCGCGAAGTCGCGACAAACACCCACGCGCTGAGTGACGGTGTCGTACGCGGAGGTGCCCGAGTCAGTCGTGCCCCGCACGTACTCCACGTTGGCGTGGATCCATTCAGTGATCGCGATAACCTTGCCGTGCGGCTTGTCGATCCGGCCGAACAGATCCCAGGCCAGTCGCGCGAGGCGATCGGACTGGCAATAGCGACTGGGGAACAGGAACGGTACGGCGGCATCGTCGAGTTCGCCCACGGACGTCGTCTCTATCTCGCCGGTGGAGCGGACATTGAACTGGCAGTCGACGGTGGCCGCGTAGCGCAGCGAGAATCGCTCGTGCTGCTGGGTCTCCATCCGCAGGAACCGGTTGCTGCTTCCGGCCGGGGTGAACTCGTTCGTCTCGATTCTTGGCTCGATTGTCAGCGTTTCACTCACGATTCGCTGCGAGGCATTGCGCTGGGCATGGATGCTGAAAATCAGGGCGGACGGAAATTTTACCTCACAATCGAGCGCGCAACTAACGTTGAAGATCACTACTTGCCTATCACGCTGACAACCTTCTGGTCGATTGCTCCGAAGATACTCTGCCCGTCCGGTTGCAGCACCTCGATTCGTACGCGATCACCAAACTTGAGAACGGTGTGCGCGTCCTCCGTAAATCGCGCGTCTGCCGACCATCGCGGCTGCCATCCATCAATGTTGCGAGCTTCAAGCTTTCGGCTTCCAGCTGTCCACGTAACCGCCCCACTCCACCGCTTTGGCGGCATCGCGTACTCGTCGGTCGCGCGCCCGGACTGCCGCAGGTAGTCCTCGATCTGGCTCTTGTCGTGCTGGGATTCAGATCTCGCGGAACCGCGCCCACGTGTCCATGCCGCCGTGCATCACATTGTGCGTGAGGTGATCGAACAGTTGCAGGCCGACATCCTTTGCGCCCGGCGGCGGCAGTACGCTCCGTCAACAGGAGCTTTGAACCAGCGGTTTTCAAGCGTACGACCGCCCTGCCGGTTCAGGAGCGCCCGCGCGCGCGCCCGCGGGCGCTCTAGACGGTACAATTGCGCCGACTTGAACGCCCTGCGCCGATATCTCGACCCTTTCATGCTCGCGCTGCTGCTGACGATCGCACTGGCTTTCGTGCTGCCGGTGCAAGGCTTCGGGGCCGAAATACTCGGAATCCTGGCGACCGCAGCGGTGGTCATACTGTTCTTTCTCCACGGCCTGCGCTTGCCGCGTCAGGCGCTGTTCGCAGCGGTGCAACACTGGCGCCTGCATCTGCTGATCCTCTCGATCACGTATCTGCTGATGCCCGCGATCGGGCTCGGCTTCGCGACGCTGTTTCCATCACTGCTGCCCCTGAGCCTCTGGACCGGCGTGCTGTTCCTGTGTGCACTGCCCTCCACGGTGCAGTCCGCGATTGCTTTCACGTTGATCGGGCGCGGCAACGTGGCCGGAGCAGTTGCGTCTGCAGCCGCGTCGAATCTGCTCGGCGTGGTGCTGACTCCACTGTTGATCGGCCTGTTGGCCCATAATACGGGCGGCGCAGGGCCGTCCTTTGCGGGCATCTGGAAAATCGTCCTCCAGTTATTGCTACCGTTCGCAATCGGCCACCTGTGCCGGCCGTATCTGGCGGACTGGGCCGCCCGCAACAAGCAATTCATGGCGTACACGGATCGCGGCACGATCGTGCTGGCGGTATACAGCGCGTTCTCGGCAGCGGTGATCGGCGGCATCTGGCAGCAGATTCCGCTCGAGCGGATGGTGGTAGTCCTGGCTCTGTGCGCCGGTCTGCTCGCGTTCGTGCTGACGCTCACGGCGTGGCTGGCCCGCGCGTTGGGCTACAGCCGCGAGGACGAAGTGACCATCGTGTTCTGCGGCTCGCACAAGTCGCTCGCGAGCGGCGTGCCGATGGCGCGAGTCTTGTTCGCCGGACCGGAAGTCGGCTTTGTCATTCTGCCGGTAATGATCTTTCATCAGCTGCAACTGATGGCGAGCGTGTGGCTGGCGCGCCGCTATGCACAGAGTGATCAGGAAAAGCAGAACTAGAGGACCAGAAGATCTCGCGTCCGGAAAACGACGCGCGATCCGGCAACGAGCACGCTCGGCACCGACCTGCCCGATCGAGCGCGGGTGATCGGGCATCCAGCGATCGCTGATTTTCCACTTCGCCTTGCCCGCGACACGCGTGAGCTGACACAGCGCAGCTCGAACACTGGCGTTCAAACCATCCGGAATATCACGCTCAGATTGTTCGCCGGCATCTCGACGACTTCGTCGAGCAAGAACGAGCATGCGGCCGCAGTGTGAACCACGCACTCGAGATCGCGCACTCCCCACGACACATCCCGCTCTCGCAGGCTCGCATCGAACGCTTCATTGCTCGGAGAGGTGTGTCGCCCACCGCGACTGAACGGGCCGTACAGCACCAGCACCCCGCCCGCCGGAAGTAATCGTGCCGCCTCCTCGATGAGCGCGAGGCCCGCGTACCATGGCGCGATGTGAATCATGTTGATGCTAACCACCGCATCGATGCTCGGAACGGCCCACGGCCTGATCCGCACGTCCAGATCCACAGGCGCCTCGACGTTGCTCAGTCCTGACGCACAGACGCGAGCGGCAATGGAATCGCGATGCGCCTGTTCTGGATCGCTGGGCAGAAAGGTGAGGTTCGTCAGCGTCGTTGCGAAGTACACGATGTGCTGGCCCGTGCCACTCGCCACTTCGAGCACGCGTCCACGCGCCGGCAACGTGCGTTGCAGCACTGCGAGGATCGGGGCCTTGTTGCGTTCGGGGGCTGCGAAAGTCAGCACTGTCATGGTCAGAACGCCTGCGGCGAAACAGCGGTCTCAAACCACCGCAGCCATTTCGCGCCTTGCACGGCGCTGCAGCGACGCTCGATGGCAAGTACCACTAGGTTTCGGCTTGGGTCGTGGAGCCTACGACCATGCCAGGTCGTTGCATGAATACGGAATGGGGCTTGAGAGCGCTCATTACCACTGCGCCCGGTCCGATCGCGCAGCCCTCGCCAATCGTGACTCCATCCACAATGATCGCGCCCATGCCAATAAAACAGTTTCGGCCGATATTGATCGGACCAGCAGATGAACGAACGAGCGGCATCCCGTCCTGAACGTTCGCTGACATCGAAAACCTGCCGCCGACAATCTTGCAGCCTCCGGCGATCTGGCACCATTCCCCGATCTGCACTGGATCACCCTGGGACGCAATCACCGATTGCGCACCTATATTCACGTTTGCGGCAATATGAATACCCGCAAGCTTGCTTTGTATGACGGTGCCGCGATTGACGATCACGTTGTCACCAATCTCCACACCCGCTTCACCCGCCCCACGACCGTCGATGACGCAATGATCATCGATGACTACGTTATCGCCCAGCGAGACATTTGCCCCGTGACGAATGATGACGTCTCGGCCTATGACGCAGTTGCGACCCACGCGGCGAAACAGGGAGCGATAGAATTTGCGCCTGAGTACCAGGCCCAGCGCACCTGGTAGCGAGCCCAGGAAAAGCGTTCTCAGCTCATACGACAGGAGACTGAGGACTGTGGGTCTGGAAATGACGAAACTCGCGTACTGTCGCCATTTTGGCTGCTTGCTGCCAAACATCATTTCGCGAACGAACAGATCTTCTTCAATCTGTTTCAATTTGAAATCCCGCCATCAATCAGAATCGTCTGTCCGGTGATGAAGGAGGCTTGCGTCGAAAGCAGAAATCGAACCAGCGGCGTGACGTCCTCGATTTCCGCAAGTCGGCCCAACGGCGTGCGCCGAACGATCTGGTCCAGTGATTCATCGAGCAACCCTGCGGACATTGCTGTGCGCATGTACCCTGGAGCGACGGAATTGACCGTGATTCTGCGTCTGCCGACCTCCCTCGCGAGGCTGCGGGTAAAGCCATCTAGTGCCGCCTTGGTTGCAGAGTAGACGGCCAGACCGTTATAGCCACGCGTGCCTACAATCGAACTGACATTTACGACGCGACCATCCCGCTTCGCCATCATGTCGCGCACACAAAGACGGGTCAGTCGGATTGCGCTCGTCACATTGATGTTCATCATCCGCTCGATTTCGACTTCTGGAAGGGTCGCGAGAATCCCCTCCTGGGCCACCGCAGCATTGTTGATCAGCGCATACACGGAGCCGTTCCGGATCCTCGCGGTCTTGACGAAATCGGCTAGTTCCGGGCCGCTGCCGATATCCACCTCAGCAAAGAAGAACAGCGCACTGTACTTCGCCAGCAGTTGCTCGACCTGGTCAGTCGATCTGCGACTGAAACCCGAGACCTGGTAGCCCTGCTCCAGGAGGTCAGTCGCAATCGCGGCGCCCAAACCACGGGAAACACCTGAAACGACGACATGTCTACCGTTCATCGCTCAACTCGATCCGCAGCTTCTTGCCGGCGGCCGACATGCGCACGGCGTCGATCGCACGGATGATCCGCGGGACCTTGTGCAGGGGAAGGCAAGACTGCAGGTGACGCCTGATGGCAGCGGAGTCGAAAGTATTCGGACGGCGCGGCACGACATCGGCACAAAGAATGGTGCCAACGATCGGGCTGCTTTTCCCGTACACCACACAGTCCACGACATCGGGGCAGTCGAGGACGGCGGCCTCGACTTCTTCCGGACTGACCTTCAACCCGCCAACGTTCATGCGTCCATCTTTGCGGCCGGTGAAAAAGTGGCGATCGCCTCTGAGTTCGACCAGATCGCCAGTCTTCACCCAGCTCCCATGCTGAGTTTGCGGCAGCGGCCCTTCACCCTGTGCACCCAAGTAGCCGCGCATCGAATACGGTGACTGGACCTCCAGTTCGCCGTCGACCAGTCGCAATCGCACCTCGCGGTCTGACGCAAGAACGCTGCAGGGGAAACCGGCAAGGCCATCTGAAACAGCAATCGCAGTTCCCGCTTCGCTGGAGGCGTACACATGTGTCAGTCGGCCGGGAGAAAACTGTGCTCGAACCAGGTCTAGTGTGGCTTGATCCACGATCTCGCCGCCAAGGGTAGCCTGATCGAGTGCGGGCTTGGGTACCCCCGAAGGCCAAGCTGCAATCAGCATTCGCCACCAGGTCGGCGCGCCACTGACGATCGTGGCGCGTGCGTCACTCAGATGGCGCGCCTGATGCTGGAAGCTCGACCCTGCCGAAGACACAGCGAACACCCCCTGGCTTTCCGATGCAGAGAAAAACATCTGCAGGCCGGCGAAGCTGATTGGCTGATAGCCTGAATACCAAATCAACCCGCGCAGCCGTTCCGGAACGAAGCCAGTGCAGGCAGTAATGGAGCGCCAGGAATGAGAGACCGCTTTGGGTGTGCCTGTGGTGCCGCTGGTGAACAAGACAATGCCGGGTTGCGCCAGATCCTCGGCTCCTCCGGGACCTTCCGCAAAAATCAGCCGCTGATCAGGCTCGCTCCAATTCAGGATTGCAATCGGTCGAAATGTTCTTGAGGACTGCGCGGTTTTTTCTTTACTCCAGCAGGCGGGCAGGAGCAGTAGCTGCCATTCCCGTTCCCGCGCAAGCGTAAGGGCTGCAACCAGTGCCTTGCGATTGGTGGTCTGCAGCATGACGCGCGAGCGCCCTGGCAGCGATTCGCAAGGATGTGTCCAGCGCGCGATATTTGTCGAGCCGAAGAGAACACCATCGACGATGACTCGGTCAGCGCTCATAGAGTGCCGCCAGTTCACCGATGGTCCGAAAATTTATGAAGCCTTCTGCGAACGGATCCTTCCCGAGTTCCTCCTCCAGTTGAACGACCAGCACAGCAAGTGCCATCGAATCGAGACCGGTGTCGCGCAGGATATTGGTGTCCGGCGCAAGAGCAACGACGGGCAGGCCGGACTCCGCCATGGCGGCAGTGATGAGACGTACGATGACTTCAGCAGCGGGGGGCATAGGAGTTTTCCAATTCAACAAGTGCAAAGTGTTCGAATCAAAGGCGGATAGCCTTGACGACACTTGAACTTCGGTATCTGAATGCGTGTTTGAGATGCGGTCGCAATTCGTTTGCGATCACACAGGTCGACTCGCCGGGCAAATGGGTGCCTGGAGTCGTATGGCTCGGGCGAGCCGTTTAAGATTGAGTCAGGTCGGACGCATGGTCCTAGAATGGACCAAACGCTGACAGATTGAAAGTCAGTAATGCGATGTCAGCAGTCAAAGCTGCGAACGCGTGATTATGTGGCATGCCGTGACCGCAAGTTGGCCTCCTGCGGTTCATCGCCCTTGCAGCGCACCACGAGCCCCCCGCAATGATTGGATTGTCGTACAACCGTAATTGCAGTTGCGACTGGGCCCTCAGCGAAAAGGCGGCGTGGATCAGCGCAATTCGAATCGTTTGCCTTCCAGTTCGACGTACGCTCAGAGAGTCACCAGAACCTTTCCGAACTGCATACCACTTTGCATATACAAATATGCGGCCTTTGCCTCGGCAAAGGGGAATGATCGGTCAATCACTGGATGAAGATCCGCAGCGGCGATTGCGCGATTCATTGCGGCAAAGGTTTCATGGCTGCCAACATTGATACCTATCAGACGTATGGCGCGCCGCATTATGGGCAGCGGATCAACCTGGCCCAACCCGGCGAGTCGGCCGACAAGCACGACGGTGCCGCCTTTGCGTACGCTGCGCAGCGAACGTTCCAGCGTGCCGGCACCGCCGACTTCGATAACAATGTCAACGCCACGCCCTCCCGTAAGATCCAATACTTGCGTATCCCACTGCGGATTCTCACGATAGTTGATGAGATGGTCTGCCTTCAATTGCGCGCCGCGCTGTAGCTTGGCCGAACTGCTTGATGTGAGGATTACGGTCGCACAGTGAAGCTTTGCAAACTGGATTGCGAACAACGATACGCCACCGGTGCCAAGCACCAGGACGGTGTCACCTGCCTTGAGCCCGGCGGTGACGATCAAGGCTTGCCACGCGGTGAGCGCTGCAGAAGGTAGAGTGGCCGCTTCGTTGAACGTCAGTGAGTCAGGAATCGGAATGACTGCGCGCTCGGGAAGTGCAATGTACTCTGCAAGCACACCGTCCAGGGCGCCGCCCAGGGCGAACTCGGTTACTTCGTCCGAAATTGCTCCTGCGATCCAGTCAGGGTAAAAAACACTCGTCACCCGATCGCCCACTTTCATCCGGGTTACACCTGCACCTCGGCTGACGATCTCACCGGCACCGTCGGACAACGGAATCACCGACGGTTTGAGCCTGCCTGGATACTGTCCAGTGCTTACGCTGAGATCGCGATAGTTCAATGAGGCAGCGTGAATCTTCACGATTACCTGGGCCGGCCCCGCTTCCGGCTCACTGCGCTCATGATTAAGAACCAGTCCGTCAGCTCCGATGAACTTCCGCACCTCATAAGCCTTCATCGAATTGGATTCCTCATATGGCGCCATGGAACTTGCCCACGGCCGCTACCGTCATTGTCGCAAGCGGCCAACGCCCGCAGCGGCTCCAAGGTGCAAATTACAGTCAGATGAAATTGTAGTCAGGACAGTTTAGCTTGCGCTCCGATCGAGCTCCACGAGCTCGTAGGTACCGTAGCCGTCCTTCGTCCTGGACAAATAGTGCCGCACTTCTCCCTTCACGAAGATGTAGTCGGGGTGCGTGCACCAAACCTCGTACGCTCGCTCGCCGGGTTTCGCCCGCGGCCCGAACGAGTAGTGATGCGTGTCGAAGGTGCCGGCCGCCGTGACTACCTTTTCGGGACCGATATACTCGAACTGGCGCGTCCGTCCCGTTGGGACATTCAAGAACGGACCGCTGCCGCCGTCAGGCAGGGGAGAGACCGATAGCCCGCCGGGAACCGCCTGCAAACGTTCCGGTTTGGAGTGATCGAAAGCGGGAAGCAGGAGCGCATCAGCCGAGACCGGATGGGTCACGATCCCACGCACTCGCTCGGTGAGCGGCACCTTCTGCGACGCACGGCCCATGACCGCGCTGTACACCTCGCATTCGGCTTCGGAATCGCTGATCCGCACCCAGCCGGTACCGAGAAACTTGCCATTGACGTGCAGGCGTACGAAGCAGTCGAGGGGCGAATAGTCGCTTCTCATGGTCTGCACCACGTCGCGCTCCACGCGGGTATCGTCTATCTCATTGTAGGCGCGCAATGTGATCTGGGT
>JBDSRN010000091.1:0-3185 GCA_039929265.1 Steroidobacteraceae bacterium
CGCAACTGCGCCAGCGCTATGGATTCGGCCCTCTCGATCGCGTGGTGCTGTACGCCGGCACATTCTCGTCCTACCAGGGTCTCGATCTCCTCTGCGACGCATTCAACATTGCCGCCGCGAAGCAACCTTGCATGCGACTGCTTTGCGTTGGCGCGGGGGATGAGCAGATAGCCGCACACTGGCATGACCGCATCGCCCCCGCGCTTCGCTCGCGCGCGCGTTTTGAATTGCGAGTACCGCGCCAGCTGATGGCGGATCATCTTGCACTTGCGGCATGCGTCATCTCACTGCGACCGCTGGGGGAAAATCTGCCGCTCAAACTGTTTGACTATATGGCATCGGGGAAACCGATCATCGCAACGCGGGGCAAGGCGCATGGAGGGCTGTTAAACGATCAACGTGCATTTCTTTGCGACATCAATGCCCAGTCCGTCGCGAGCAGTATCGAAGCTGCGCTGTCGGATCTGAAGCTTGCGACCCGGGTCGGGCAACAGGCTCAGGAGTACGCCCTGCGGCGTTTCCGCTGGCCGCGCTTCGTGCAGTTCGTCGAGGAGATCTACGAGGGCGTGCTGGAGGTCAACCCCGGCAAGCTGGCTCAGGTCGCGCCCGGCGACTGACGACGGCGCAGGAGCGCCTGCACGATCGCGCCGATCACCGCATTGGCGAGTGTCGGGAGGAGCAGCAGCAACGCCAGCGCAACCACGGTTTCCCGTGGCAGGTCGAGCGGCGACAGCGCAGCGAGCAGCCCGCCTCACGTGCGCCGCTCCGGAGGTCACGCAGCAGAGGTAAAGTGTTCCTGACTCGACGGCGTACGGATCCGCTCTGCACGAGGTGGGATTGACGCGTGGCCCAACGGTGGCAGTTATATAGTCCTAATCGGTGCGCGCGCCCGTGATGCAAGAGTATGCAAACTATCTGGACACGATGCGCGATGGCCACTGAGGGACCGCGCGGGACATGGCCGCATTGGAATTCTGGCGGGCGTATGCTTCAGCGAATAGGGACGAATATGTGATGCATCACAGTCAAAGCGAAATCAGATCCGCGGCGAAAAATGTCCGTGATAGTTGGCGTGCAATGGATCGCTCAGTGCAAGGCTTGCGCTTTATACACCCTGGAGACAAAAGACATGCGGAGCTGGCCGATTCCTATGCCAAGCATTTTGCTCTGCTCACAGCATTCTTCTATCCAGAACCCGGCAGCAAAGCAGTTACTGCGCATGAGTTGTTCAAATCGCCGAGAGGGTGGGACACGGTTCGACCCAAGAAGCCAGTGGTGGGTGCTGAATTTCGTGCGGTAATCGTGGCGTTCGCGAATGGGGCGGCGGGGCTTGATGAGGCGATCCGTGAAGAGTTCAAGATCCGAACTCTGTACTCTTTTTGAGCCTGGCAGGCGGATCCTCTATCCCTTTCCGCATCCAGACCAAGGCGGTGGAGGAGCGCGCGCGATCAACGTTTGCCCGCGCGAGGGTGCCGGATAGTGAACGCCAACGGGTTAATCGGCGCGTGTGTAGGAGTGTGCCGACACCGGAATGCGCCCGTTTCGGGTGGGAATCACGCGACGCGTGGTCATTAATGAAAGCCTGAATCGCACGGAGTTCAAACCTATGTTGCACTATGCAATCGTCTTCTTCGTCATAGCGTTAATTGCGGCTGTCCTGGGGTTCGGCGGCGTCGCGGGTGCTGCGGCGGGAATCGCGAAAATCTGCTTCTTCGTCTTTCTCATCATCGCGGTGGTTCTGTTCTTCCGTCGTTCCGTTTAGTGCAAGAGGGTGGACTCACCCACACTGCGAGTCGGCGCAAGGACCTGGCAGCATTCATGAAGGACATCTGCAGCGTCGATCTGGCCGATCCGTCGTTGATCTGATAACTCAGCGGCTGGTTATCTTTCGTTATCTGGATTTGCGCTGTCCGGACAGGGTGTAATCGACCGAGGTTAGAACTCGGGCATAGGTGTGCCCGCAAGCCGGGGTCCTGGCAAAACATCGCGTTCCATGTTGACGGACCGCACCAGCTTTTCAAATGCGCCCCGCGGAACGGCCGGACTGCAAAGGTGACCTTGATACTGGTCGCAAGCAACCGTGTGCAGAAACTCGAGCTGCTCGCGCGCCTCGACTCCTTCCGCGACGACCTTTAACCCCAGATTGCGAGCGAGGGTAACGATTGCCTTGATGATCGCCACGTTGGCTCGCGCGTGCGGGACCTCGGCCAGGAAGGAACGGTCGATCTTCAGTTCATTGACGGGCAGGTGCTTGAGATACGCCAATGAAGAATAGCCGGTCCCGAAATCATCGATTGAGAGCAGCACACCGAGGGCACGCAGATCGTTTACCGACTGCAACGTGGTCCCCGTGTTCGTCATGAGTATGCTTTCGGTGAGTTCGACGATCAGACTCGACTCGGGCAGCGGAAATTCGTCGAGCGCTCGCTCTACGGCGCGAACAATCGCGCGGTCGACGAACTGGACATAGGAAACATTCACGGCGACGGCAAGTGAAGCCAGCCCGTCTCGACGCCATCGCAATTGTTGGGCGCAAACTTCGCGTATGGCCCATTCCCCCATGGGGACGATTAGTCCGAGTTCTTCTGCGAGCGCAATGAAGCGCCCCGGAGGCACAAGACCTTCACCCGGCAGCTCCCAGCGGATGAGCGCCTCCGCACCCTCGATGCGGCCAGTGGTCAGGCTCACCTTTGGCTGGTAATAAAGCAGAAATTCTCCGCGTTCGAGTGCGCGGCGCAGCTGATTGCCCAGCGTGAGTCGCGCCATCGATTTCGTGTTCAGTGCTTTGGAATAGAACGCAAAGCGGTTGCCGCCTTGCTGCTTTGCCTGAGTCAGGGCCGCATCCGCGTTTGCCAACAGTAGTTCCGCTGTTGTTCCATCCTCCGGGAACATGGCAATGCCGATACTCGGGGTGACGACCAGGTCGTGACCAGCCAGGGCCACCGGCTTGCTGATGGCCAGAATGATGCGTTGCGCAGCATCTTCCACGGCCTCCATCAGGATCAGCGCAGGCAACAGTACCGTGAACTCATCGCCACCCAGGCGCGCCAGCGTAGCTGGATCGCGCACATTCGCCCGGGAAATCAGATCGGTCTCACGCGTGCAGTGCTCGAGCCTCTGGCCCACGAGCTTGAGCAACTGATCGCCATTGCTGACCCCAAGAGAGTCGTTGACGTCCTTGAACC
>JBDSRN010000092.1:0-8655 GCA_039929265.1 Steroidobacteraceae bacterium
AGATGAGCCAAAGCACCACGACCAGCGAGAAGGTGACCATCACCTGCATCAGCACCGACAGCACATTCTTGGAGCGAACCAAACCGCCGTAGAACAGCGCGAGTCCGGGCACCGCCATCATGATGACCAGCAGCGTGCTGACCATCATCCACGTTGTGTCACCCTTGTCGGGGACGGGTCCGTCAGCGGCTGAGGAGAGCGCGGGCATCAGCACGGCCATCACTCCGATGGGAATGCGTGACAACCGCGCGGGTGTTTTTGAGGCGAGATCAACGCGCATATGCGACTCCCAGCTACCGTTCTTCAAGTTGCCGCTGTGCCGGTCTCACCGGTGCGGATCCGAATTGCCTGCTCGAGATTCGCTACGATTATTTTTCCGTCGCCGCGACGTCCCGTCCTCGAGACGTTTGCAATCGCCTCAGTTACCGGTTCGACGATGGAATCGTCGACCGCGATCTCGAGTTTCGCTCTTGGTCCGAACTGTGCTTCATGGACTTCCGTGACCGTCACGCCCTGAACGCCCAATTGCGCTATGGCGTGCCGCAACTCGGCCAGCTTGAACGGACGTACCACCGCGGTAATCATTTTCATGATCTGCATTTCGCAACGAACTGACCTTGAATGCGACGTTTCCAAACATCGTCCGATACGCTTGAATCCTGGTAGATCAGCGCCATTAGGGCAGTGCAGAAACCGTGCCATGGTTTGGCCGGGCTCTGCTCTCGAGGCAGGCCTTATGGAGACGGCCCCGCCCCGATGGCTGGTTTTCACGCCAGAATGGCGCACTCATTTGGACGGCGGCCTCCCGTTGCTGCTTCAAAATGGGACGTTTGAACCCTTGTTGTCCTCATAGAGAGCTCAAATGGAACAACTGAAGATCGATGAACTGGCCCAGAGGCTCTTTCAGAGCCTGCCCCCCGGCCTGAAAGCCGCCCGGGACGACATAGAAAAGAACTTCCGTAGCGCCCTGCGCGCGGGGCTTTCCCGCCTCGATGTCACCACGCGCGAAGAATTCGACGCCCAGAGCAAGGTGCTGGAGCGAACTCGAGAGATGGTCGAGAAGCTGGAGAAGCGGGTGCAGGAGTTGGAGGGCAGGCTCGAATCCCTCGGTTGATGGCCCGCTGAGCTTCACTGGCCAGGGAGGGCCGATCATGTCGCTGGCTCGAACCTACAGTCGCGCCCAGATCGGGCTCGACTCGCCGCTGGTCTGTGTCGAGGTGCACCTCGGTAGTGGCCTGCCCGCCTTCAGCATCGTCGGCCTGCCCGCGCCCGTCGTGCGCGAAAGCACCCAACGGGTGCGTTCGGCGCTCGTGAACTCGGGCTTCGAGTTCCCGGCCGGGCGCATCACGGTGAATCTCGCCCCCGCCGATCTCCGCAAAGTGGGCGGGCGATTCGACTTGCCGATCGCCCTGTGCGTCCTGCGCGCCTCCGGTCAGCTCGCACACGACGACGCTGCGACCGAGTATTACGGTGAGCTCGGCCTGGAGGGCGATCTGAAGCCCGTGGCGGGTCTGCTGCCCGCCGCGTTGGCTGCGAGTCGCGCGGGCAGACGCGTGGTGTTGCCGCGCGTCAACCTGGATGAGGCGCGACTCGCAGGCTGTCACGATGCGCGCGCGGCGGACAGCCTTGCTGAGCTGTGTCTCGCGCTCCGGTCGCCGCCGGAATCGCATGCCCTCGTGTTGCCACCGGTCGGGGAAGGCTGCTCGCTGCGCCTCGCCGATGTGCGCGGCCAGCGCCAGGCCAAGCGCGCGCTGGCGATCGCCGCGGCAGGCGGGCATAGCTTGCTGCTCATCGGCAGCCCGGGTACGGGCAAGACCATGCTCGCGCAGCGCTTGCCAGCCCTGCTGCCGCCGCTGGATCACGAGGCAGCGCTGCAGGTGGCCGCGATTGCATCGCTGGGCTTGCGCGGATTCGATCCGCGCTGCTGGGGTCAGCGACCGTTCCGCTCGCCGCATCACACGGCCTCGGCGCATGCGCTGGTGGGGGGCGGACGCGACGCGCGGCCTGGCGAAGTCACGCTCGCGCATCACGGCGTGCTGTTCCTGGACGAGCTGCCGGAGTTCGATCGCCATGTGCTCGAAGCGCTGCGTGAGCCGCTGGAGTCCGGTGTCATCAGCGTCGCACGAGCCGCGGTGCGCGTGGAATATCCCGCCCGCTTCCAGCTCGTGGCGGCGATGAATCCGTGTCCCTGCGGCTACCTGGGTGAGCGCGCAGGGCGCTGTCGCTGCAGCGGGGCGAAAGTGCAGCGCTATCGCCAGCGCATCTCGGGTCCGTTGCTCGAGCGCATCGACATGCAGGTGGAGCTCACCCGCGTGGAGCCGCAGTCACTGCGCTGCGCCGATGCCCCGGAGCGCAGCGATGAGCTCCCCGCGCGCATCGCGCGGGCTCACGCTGCACAGCAATCGCGTCAGGGTTGCAGCAATGCGCAACTTGAAGGTGCCGCGCTGGCTCAGTTCTGTGCTCTCAATGGCGCCGCGCTGGCAGTCCTGGAACGCGCGATGCGCAACTTCGGCCTGTCGGCACGCGCGTATCACCGCGTGCTGCGCGTGGCGCGCACGATTGCGGATCTGGAATCGGAGCGTGAACTGCGCATGCCGCACATCGGGGAGGCCTTGATGCTGCGGCAGATGGAAGCAGTACCTGCCGCCGAGGTTTCGACCGCGCCCTTGCCAGGAGCGCCGCCGGTGACGCAGCGCGTCGACTATCGCGACTGAGATACCATGTAATCGACGCCGGCATGGATCAGCTCGTCGGACAGATCCGCGCGGCCACCCTTGGCGGGCATGACGCCCTGCTTGCCCTGGTAACCCTTGGTCGCATGCTCGTACAGGGTTGGCATGCCTTCCTTTATGCGCGCGACCCAGGCAGCCTTGTCGCCCATCTTCGGGGCACCGGCGATGCCGGCGCCATGACAGGCTTTGCAGGCCGTCTCGTACAGATCGGGACCATCCTTCGGCACGGGCAGCGCAAAGCCAGCGCCCTGCGCAGGACCGGCGGCTTCGATCTTCAGTGCGGTGTTGTCCTGACCGGCGACGGCAACGCGCACCGGCGGGCGGGTACGCTCATCGATTGCGCGCACCAGCAGGGGATCTTTCATCATCTGGGGAAGCTGGGTGGTCGCCCCGATATGCCGAGCAAATGCGAACACGAGCAGGGCGAACCCGGCCAGGAGGCCCAGAACGACGCTGAAAGTGTTGAAAAAATGGGTGTCCTGCTTGCTCACGATGGCCCTTCACGCAAAGTCAAAATAGGAAGCGCCAAAGTATAGCGATTTGCCGCAGGACGCGCCCGCGGCCCGCTGCCGTCGCCGACCTTGATGCTGATTCTGTCGGCGATGTAGCCCGTGCCTGGAGGATCTCATTAGATCTGGTGGGCGCTGCGCTGGGGTGTCAGGCTTTCCCACGTAGCTGGTCCCGTCGGATCGGAGCGTCGCACCCCGGTATGAGGTCACTTCGATACGCCCGCCATCGCCGGCCGGGCGTAGGCGATGCCCTGCCCGGTGATGCCGGCGTAGTGGGTGGAGAGGAGCAACGCCGTCGCAGTCGAACGGGACGATGAACTTTTCCGCGAGGAACGGCGGCTTCGGCGGCTCGGGCCGTACTCGCGCGCTACGAACCAGGCTTTCCGGTCGAACGGCCCGGGCCGCGATGGGCATGCGGCGCTTCCATTCCATCCTGCGGGGGCAGGATCGTGTTGCACTCGAGGGAAATCTCCGGCAACGGCGACGTCTTGACTGGATTGGGTACGTAATTCTGGCGCATCAGCCTTGCCTGCGAAATCGGCAATAAAGGAATTGCTGCTCCGCATCCCACGGCGTGCGATGAACTTCGAGCGAAGTCTCAACAAGGATGAACCCGTCGCCCAGTTCGGCGGCCAGTGAGTCGGCATCGTAACGCGCGACCGATAGTCCACTACAGCGCTCAGGGCCATTCGGGCCAAAGGTGGCGATGATGGCATAGCCGTTTGGGCGCAAGGCCTGGCGAAGCACCTTCACGTATCGTTCGCGGTCCTCGCGCTGCGTCAGAAAGTGAAACACGGCGCGGTCGTGCAACAGGGCATAGGCTCTATCCGGCAGAAAGGTGGTCACATCCCGGGATAACAAGTGCACCAGTCTGGCGCGAACCCCGAGGCGATCACGAACTCGTTGCAGCGCTTCGGCTGAGAGATCGAGTACGGTCAGATTACGGTAGCCCGCATCAAGCAGCGCGTCGACCAGGAGCGATGCCCCGCCGCCGACGTCAATGATCGGATCAGTGAGTTGCAGACCACTTTCGCGAATGAGGTAGAGCGACTTCGCCGGGTACGCCTCGTACCAACTGACTTCGGTGGCCGATTTCTTCTCGTACACACTATCCCAGTGGGCTTGCTTGAGTTCGCTCACGTAGCGAGCCTAGCGGCGGATGAGGCGAAGTCGATGCGCTTGGACAGCGTCTGGCGTACTGGGCAAGTGCGAGCTATCTCTTCGAGCTGCCCGCGATGGTCGTCAGTCAGTGGGCCGGTCAGTTCCAGCGAGTACTCGAAGCACACCGTATCGGGAGCAGGTCGGTGAAGGCTGACACGCGTGTTGACGCCCGTGAGCGGAAGTCCATTCGATTCGGCATGCATGCGGACGGCCATGTTGAGGCACACGGCAAGGGCAGCTTCCAGCAGTTCGTGCGCCCCGAACCCGGCGCCACCGCCACCCTTGGCAGTGGGTGCGTCAGCAACCAATTCTTGTCGCCCGTTACTCACCGCGGTCGCGTAAGGACTTGCCAGACTACGTGTCTGAATCATGATCGTGCGGAACGCGCTGGTGTGCGTTCGAGTCGCCAGCCTCGCGCACGCCAGTCCATGACGCCGTACTCCATCCGGTGAGCCCGGTATCCGGCCTCGCGCAGGCGCAGGGCTGCATCGACGGCCATGACGCAATATCGGCCTCGACAGTACGCCACGATCTCCCGCTTCTTTGGCAGCGTGGCGATGAACGCGCCCAAGTCTGCCAACGGCACGGACAGCGCGCCCGGAATATGGCCTGCCTGATATTCCTCTGAAGGCCGCACGTCGATGAGAGTGACTTCGTCGCTGCGCACGCGGCGTACCAGTTCTTCTCCAGAAATCGGCTCCAGCGCGTCACGTGCCTTCAGAAAGTTGGCTGTGATCTCCCGAATCTCGGTGAGGCGCGATTCCGCGAGTTCACGCGTGACATGCAGGTACTTGCGTACGTTCTCATCTGCCACACGGTATTCCACGAACAAGCCTTTCTTCGCGGTTTCAACCAGGCGAGCCCGATGCAATGCGCGCAGATGCTGCGAGGCGTTGGCGATGCTGAGCGAGCTCAGTGTGGCCAGCGCATCCACGGTGCGGGGACCTTCGCACAGCAGGTCGATCAGTTCCAGGCGCCTGGGTGCGGACAGGGCCCTTCCGATGCGAGCGAGTTGCTCGTAGATCGAATCCTTGAATTGGCGCGCCGTCACTTTCAATGAATACAGTATTCAATATAATACTTGAATAATCAATCAGCAGCTGCAGTCGCGCAGACGACAAGACATCAGTGGGCAGTTCCAGAGACAGCTCAGCGAGCACGGGGTGGCCTGCAGCATGAGCCGCAGCGAAGACTGCTGGGGCAATGCGGCATGGAAAGCTTTTTCTCGACACTGAAGATCGAACGCGTGCACGGCAAGGCGTACGCCACTCGTGCTGATGCCAAAGCTGACGGGTTCGACTACATCGGCTGACTACGAGAAAGCGGCCGCAATGGTCTGGAGGTGGTGTCAACTGAAACTGGATCAGCTCACATCCCTGATTCTTTCGGGTTAAGGGCTTGGCTCGGTATCAGCTCGGACTTGTGCCCAGGGCCTGCGCCGAATTTGACCGGCTTCACCTTCGGGGCGAGTGACCCGAGTGAGTGAAAACAGATTGCGCTTGGGGTTTATAGCCCCGACGACGTGCGCATAAGTCCATGATGTTATTGGAATGGCGCGCCCGGCGCGATTCGAACGCGCGACCCCTGCCTTCGGAGGGCAGTACTCTATCCAGCTGAGCTACGGGCGCGTGGGGCACATTATACAGGGTGCCGTGATGGGCCAGTCGACTGGGTTACAACCAGCCCTTGCGCTTGAAAAACATCCACGGCAACACCGACGACGCCACCATCAGCCCGACCGCGAACAGGAAGCCAAACGAGTCGTGCAGCATCGGGATGTGATCGAAGTTCATCCCGTAGATGCCGGCGATTACCGAAGGCGGCAGCAGGAACACCGTCACGACGGAGAAGATCTTCAGGATGTTGTTCTGGTCGATGTTGATCATCCCAAGCGTCGCGTCGAGGATGAACGATAGATTGTTGCCGAGGAACGTGGCGTGATCGCTCATAGCGACGACATCCTTCGACAGCGTGCGCAAACGCGTGCGCGTGTCCTGGGGCAGCGGAATGGTGGACTGCTGAACGAACGCGAGCAGACGTGTGAGGCTGACCAGACTCTCGCGCGCCTTGGCGATGAGCTCGCCGCTCTGACCGACGCGCTCGAGCACCTTGCGGAAATCGCGTTGCGCCGCGCGGCGTTTATTCTTGTGTGGACGGCTGAATACTTCAGCGGACGAAACGTCGAGATCGGCGCCGACGCGCTCGATGACATCGGCGATGCGATTGACCACCGACTCCAGCAGGCCCGCGAGGATCGCGGGCGCGGAGGCGCAGTTCGCCGGATGTTTCTCGGCGTAGTTCACGTAGCGGCGGAACGGCAGCGGGTCGATGTAGCGATTCGTGACGAGCCGCGGTCCCTTGAGAATGAACGTGACCTGCGCGTTTTCCGGCACCGCGGTGTCGAGTTTGGTGACGATGGTGGCGGTGAGATACAGCGCGCCATCTTCTTCGTAGAGGCGGCTGGATGACTCGATTTCGCGCATTTCCTCGCGCGTCGGAACGTCGACGCCCAGGCGCGCCTCGACGAGGCGCTCTTCCTCGACGGTGGGCTCGAGCAGATCGAGCCACAGGGCTTCTTCAGGAATGGGGACTTCCGGCGAGCGTTCGAGCCGTCTCAGTCCCTGCGGTGTAAGCGTGTAAACGGAGAGCAATCTAGGCTCGGGTCCGGCACGCGATCAGCGCCGTTTCTCGGTTGCAACCAGATAGTTGATCAGCTCGACCAGCTTGCCGTCGCCGCCCGCCATGGCGACGTCGGTCTGATACTTGCCATTGACGATGACCAGCGGCACGCCCTCCACCGCATAGCGACGCGTCAGCTCTTCCGCGCGTTGCAGGTTCGAGTTCACCGCGAACGAATTGTAGGCGCGCGTGAAATCAGCCTCGCTGATACCGTTGGCCTTCGCGAAAGCGAGCTGCAGTTTCATGCTCTGCGCGTCGTCGTTGGCAGCGAGGAAATTGTTGCGCTGATGGATCTCGTCGAACACCTTGGTGTGCAGCGTGTCGAGCTTGCCGAGCGCTTCAAGTGTGTAGAACAGCTTGCCGTGCGCGCGATGCACCGGTCCCCACATCACCGGCACGCGCACGAACTTCGCGTTCGCAGGCTTGCTCTTGTGCCAGCTCTCGAGGAAAGGATCGAGCGCGTAGCAATGACCACAGCCGTACCAGAACACTTCGAGCACTTCGACCTGACCGGCTTCGGCGCTGGTGGTCTGCGCGGGCACGATCGGCTTGTAGTTGACGCCGACTTTCCAGGGGCCTGCGGGCAGCTGCGCGTCGGCGGGAAGGGCTGCCATCTTTTCGAGCGCCGCTTCGCCGCGTTCCGCACCCGTTTCGGTGCCGGCGGATTCCTGGGTCTTGGCAGCCTTTTCCTCCACCGCAGCGGGTGCGGCGGAAGCGGCGGGTGCTTCGGTCTGCATGGCGGGCGGGGGCGTTCCCGAAGTACCCGTCGAGGTGCTGGGCGCGGGCTCACCACCGCAACCCGCGAGCATGAGTCCGAGCAATGCCAGCGGCAACAGTAACTGCTTCATTTAACGCATGCCTTGGATGTAGGAAGCGAGATTGCGACGATCTTCGGGCGTCAGTCGAGCGGCGATTGCGACCATCATCTGCGCGCGGGCCTGCAGATTGGCGTCGGACTTGATCTTGCCCTGATCGTCCTTCACGTAGCGGGTCTGCGATGCGTAGTCGTTGAGCTGCTTTACCGTGTACACCGCATGCTGCGCGCGCAGCGCGGGATACGCGGCAGCGGGATTACCGCGGCCGAGCGGGCCGTGACAGGCGACGCAGCCCGGGATGCCGCGCGCGCGATCACCGCCGCGATACAGCTTCTCGCCGGCCTGCCAGTACGAGGGGTCGGCTTCGAGCCCGGCGGGAGCCTGCGCGGCGAAGTAGGCGCCGAGATCGAGGTGGTCCTGCTGGCTGAGTGGCGCGACGGTCGGCATCATCAGCACGTTGGGGCGCACGTTGTCCTTGAAGAGAGCCAACTGCTCGGCGATATAGCTGGCATTCTGCCCGGCCAGTACCGGCCACTCCGGATTCACGCTGTTGCCATTGGGGCCGTGGCATGCGAGGCAGGTCGTGGCCTTGGCGGCGCCCGCTTCGGCGGAACCCTTGGCGTGCGTGGGGGCCGTTTCGGGAGTCGGCTCGGCAGCGCTGCTCGCGAACGAGAAGCAGAGGGTGAGCAGGGTAGCTGCGGCGAACCGCGTCGCGAGTTTCATGGTCTGCATGTCCGTAAGTCCAGCAAAAGCATCGAA
>JBDSRN010000093.1:0-7163 GCA_039929265.1 Steroidobacteraceae bacterium
GATTTCGCTTTTCGCGGCGGGCAGTTAGCGCAGAGCGGCGCTCGCCGGCCGCTTTTATTCACAGCGCGGGGCGGGGTGGGGAGGAATTAGGCAATTACGGGTCAAATCGGTGAAAACAGGCGATGAGGGTTCGCTAAGCTATTGATAAGAAAGGCTGAAACACCATGGTCATAATTTGATCAAACCAACAGTTACGCATTTTTGACTGCAAAAGAGTCGTTGCGGACACTTGTAACCCACAGAGTTATCCACAGATTCTGTGGATAAGGGATCTCTCCTGGGAAGCGCACCTTGAGGACCGCACGCCGGCCCGCTAGACTGCGCGACCTTTTCGCCGACCCGCTGGAGAGCGCTATGAAAGCCTCGACCCATCCCGAATACAACGAAATCAGCGTAACGTGCAGCTGCGGCAACACGTTCAAGACGCGTTCCACCGGCACCGATCTGCAACTCGATGTGTGCTCCGCCTGCCACCCCTTCTATACGGGCAAGCAGAAGATCGTGGACACTGCAGGGCGCGTCGACAAGTTCCGCAAGAAGTACGCTGCCGCGGGCGCCGCTCGCTGAGGTCGGGCTGGGAACTCGCTCCTTGCTGCGACGCCTAATCATGGTCGCGCAGGGAGTTGCCAGCATGCTGTTCCGATCTTTCGCAGCCGTTTTCGCCACTGCTGTCCTTTCAGGTGTCCTGTTCACGGCCTGCGCCACCAATCCGGCCAGTGGCGATCGCAACGTCGTGCTTTCCTCCCAGAAGGGCGAGCAAGAGTCCTCGCGCCGTTACTACGACCAGATCGTCAGGTACTACGGCATATACGAAGATCAGGCGATCCAGGACTACGTCAACGCCGTGGGCCAGCGCGTCGCGCGCCACAGCGACCTGCCGGATCTGGAATGGCATTTCACGGTGCTCGACGATGAGTCGATCAACGCCTTCACCACCGGTGGCGGCTACGTCTACATCAATCGCGGCCTGCTCAATTACCTGAACACCGAAGCCGAGCTCGCCGGCGTGCTGGGCCACGAGATGGGCCATGTCACGGCGCGCCATCCGGCACGCGGGCAGACGCGCAGCGTGCTGGCCTCCATCCTCGCCATCGGTGCCGCCATTGCCACCGGCTCCGGGGCCGTCGCGGATCTGGCCAACATCGGCGGCGCGGCGTTCGTGCAAGGCTACGGCCGTGAAGCCGAGATGGAGGCCGACCGCCTCGGGCTCAAATATGCGGTCGCGACGGGTTACGACCCGAATGCCATGGGCGCCGTGTTCAAGGTGTTCAAGGCGCAGGAGCGTTTCGAGATAGACGCCGCGCGGGCGGAAGGCCGCGAACCGCGCGTGTATCACGGCGTGTTCTCCTCGCACCCGGCGCCGGACGCGCGTGAAGTGCAGGCCGCCAAAGGCGCCGCGAAGATCACGGGTGATCCGCCCGGCGGCTGGATCGAGAACCGCAACACTTTCCTGCAGGCGATCGACGGGCTCCCGTTCGGTACGAGCCGGGCGCAGGGCATCGTGCGCGACAACCGCTTCTACTCCGCGGACATGGGCATCACGATGGCCTTTCCGCGCGGCTGGACCATCGAGAACCAGCGTGAACGCATTCTCGCCTTCACGCGCAACAAGGACTCGATCATGCAGATCACGATCGAGGCGAAGCCCGATCGCGACGATCCGCGTGCGTTCCTGCTGAAGAAACTCAAGGGGCAGTCGTTCGCCGGTGGCGAAGCGCTGTCCATCAACGGCATGGAGGGTTACATGCTGCTAACGCGCAGCGGCTCACCGCTCGACCAGGGCGTGGGCCCGGTGCGCTGGGGTGTCGTGTATCGCAACAAAAGCGCCTACGTATTCGGCGGCGCGAGCAAGTCGGCGATCAACGGCAAGCCGGAAGCCGACGGGCTGATCATGTCGGTGATGCAGACGATGCGTGACCTGAAGCCCTCCGAGTTCCCGCTCACCGAGCCTTATCGCATCAAGCTGATCAAGGCGACCGACAGCACCAAGCTCGAGGATTACGCCGAGCACGTGCCGCTCGAGAAATACCGTAAAGAAGAGCTGGAGCTCATGAACGGGCTGTATCCGAACAAGAAGCCTCCTGCCGGACAATTCATCAAGGTGGTTGAGTAGCGCCTGCCTTTGATTTGGCCTATCGGGCGTGTAACCTTCGCTTCGTTCGGTCGCGTTCTGTGGCCGGTTCAACCCAAACTTTCCATAAGGTGCCGGGGCTCATGGCGAAGAAGAATTTCGAGCTCGTCGAGACGATTTCAGGCAAGAAAACTGTTCTACCGGTCCGCTCCGGAACGATCGGGCCCGATGTCATTGAAATCGCGCCGATGAACAAGGATTTCGGCACCTTCACCTATGACCCGGGCTACGGCTTCACGTCGGCCTGCGACAGCAAGATCACCTACATCGACGGCGATGCCGGCGTGCTGCTGTACCGCGGCTACCCGGTCGAGCAGCTCGCCGAGAAATCCAGCTTCATGGAAGTCTCCTACCTGCTGCTGCACGGCGAGCTGCCCACGAAAACGCAGAGCGCCGAGTTCACGCGCAGCATCCAGCGCCACACGATGATCAACGAATCGCTGCTGCGATTCTTCAACGGCTTCCACCACAACGCGCATCCCATGGCGATGGTCTCCGCAGTGGTCGCTTCGATGTCCGCGTTCTATCACGACTCGATGGACATCAATAATCCGCGCCACCGCGAGATCTTTGCCCATCGCATTATCGCGAAGCTGCCCACCATTGCGGCCGCTGCGCACAAGCACTCGCTCGGCCAGCCGTTCGTCTATCCGCGCAACAATCTCGACTACTGCTCGAACATGCTCAACATGTTCTTCTCCGTGCCCTGCGAAGAGTATGAAGTGGATCCCGTCGCCGCGAAGGCGCTCGACCTCCTGTTCATCCTGCACGCGGACCACGAGCAGAACGCCAGCACTTCCACCGTCCGCCTCGCCGGCAGCACGGGCGCGAACCCGTACGCAGCGATCTCGGCGGGCGTGTCGGCCCTGTGGGGCCCGGCGCATGGCGGCGCGAACGAGGCCGTGCTAGCGATGCTCGAGCAGATCGGCACCGTTGACAACGTGCCCAAATATCTCGCGATGGCCAAGGACAAGTCCAGCCACTTCAAGCTGATGGGCTTCGGTCACCGCGTGTACAAGAATTTCGATCCGCGCGCGACGATCATCCGCAAGGCCTGCCACGACGTGCTCGCCAAGCTCGGCAACAAGAACAATCCGCTGTTCGATCTGGCGCTCAAGCTCGAGGAGATCGCACTGAAGGATCCGTACTTCGTCGAGCGCAAGCTGTACCCGAACGTCGATTTCTACAGCGGCGTGATCTACAGCGCGCTCAACATCCCGCGCTCGATGTTCACGGTGATGTTCGCCGTCGCGCGCACGGTCGGCTGGGTCGCGCACTGGCAGGAGATGATCGCAGATCCGGCGATGCGCATCGGGCGTCCGCGGCAGCTGTACACGGGGCCGACGAAACGGGATTACGTGCCGGTGGCGAAACGCTGAGCATTACATCAGGCCAATCCGCTCACGGGATCGACTTGATCGCGAGATTGGAGCGCACGCTCTCGTCCCCTGAGCTGATGTAGGCGGCGATCGCGAAGTACCAGTTGCCGGGCGTTAGATTCGACACGACAGTCGTCGTCGTTGCCGGGTTCGCGATCTGCAGCGTCCGGTTCAGGGCCGAGTTGCTGGTGCCGTAATACAGCCGGTATCCCGCAAGATTCTTGACGCTGCGACATAGCCGGTTTCCTGGAGCGCGAGACCAGCCGGCTTCCGCTCGATCTCTTGCATCCCAGCTGGTTGATCCTGGGCACAGGATTTCATCGCAACCCGTTGCGGCTCGCCACTTCGCGGTCGCTGGACCTGTTCGCGAGCGTAGTGATGGTTACGTTGCTGCTCCCCGTGATCGTGCTGGCGGCGATCGCCATCAAGTGCGAAGACGGACTGCGCGCACCCGTGTTCTACCGGCAGCAGCGCGTGGGTCTGAACGGCAAGGTGTTCGATTTGCTCAAGTTCCGCAGCATGCACAGCAATGCTGAAAGCGATGGCATCGCGCGCTGGGCTCAGAAAGACGACACCCGCGTTACGCGTGTCGGCGCCATCATGCGTGTGACCCGCATCGACGAGCTGCCGCAATTACTCAACGTGCTCGTCGGTCAGATGAGCATGGTCGGACCACGTCCCGAGCGTCCGCAGTTCGTCGCCGAGCTGACGAAGAAGATTCCCTACTACGGGCAGCGTCATGCCGTGCGCCCCGGCATCACGGGCTGGGCGCAGCTGTGCTATCCGTACGGCGCTTCGGAAGAAGACGCGCTGCAGAAGCTGCAGTACGACCTCTACTACATCAAGAACAACAATCTCATCTTCGACGTTTCGATTCTCGTGCAGACGATCGAAGTCGTCTGCTTCGGCAAGGGCGCGCGCTGAGGAGCACCACCTGCGCTGCGATACGCCGCGCAAGCGGCTAAACAGTTCGAAGCCGTTGATGTCCTAAAGCCCGACATCGCGGATCATCAGTGCCGGCTGCTGCTTCGGCATCACCGCGAGCGCGACCTGCGAAGTCGAGCATCAGCACGTGTCGAAGCCTTCCTTGCGCAACGCGCACTGCACCGTGTCCGCGATTCCGGCTCCTCCGCGACCGGCAGAATGGTGCGCTTCAGCTCGACGATGGATTCAGCAGCAATGCCCGCACCTCGTCGCTGTCGGCCCGCCGCATCGGTCTGCCATCCACCGGACTCACCGGCGCCTGGCGGATCCCGTCGCGCGGAAAGATCACGACCTCTACCGATTCCTCGTCTACTTCGAAGCGCAGCCCCGGCAGAATCAGCTGGCGCTCCGCGGTCATCTTCACCTTGCGGTGGATCACTTCATGCTCGGCATGCCGATCCATGAACTCGATGTACACGCTCTCCGCCGTATCGGCGAACACGTGCAACTGGATGTCCGCGTATTGGGTCGCGGAACCCGTGAGTACCGGCCCGACCAGACGCGGCTGGAATTCCTGCAGGGTTTTCATTGCGACGAGCGCCACGCGCCGCTGACGCTCGAGGCTCGTCGCGTGCGCCGCCGCGCCAAACAGTCGCTGGCGCGCGATCAACGCTGCTTCGATCTCAACGTTGCGCGGCAGCACCGAGCCTTCCGGCAAACCATAACGCTCCGCTGCCTTGCGCTTGGCGACACCGAAATCGTGGATGCCGTGCTCGGCCATTAGCCGCGCCGCCTCCTGCGCGATCGCGCTGCGCAGGTGCTCGGTCCGACCGGGCGGTTTCTTCGCCAATTTGGTGCCGCTAGAACAGAGGATCGCCGCTGCCGGAGCTGCCGGGCGAGCCGCTCGCGCCAGGATTCGCAGGATCGCCGCCGGGCGGCAGATGGTCGATCGAGAACGATTCGAGGATCGCATCCGGATCCGACGCGTCGGCGACGACACCCGTCGTCGGCGAGATGCGCAGGCTCACCATGCCATCGGGCATAGGTCGCGGACGCTCGGGTACGCCGCGCATTGCCTGGCGCATGAAGTGAACCCAGATCGGCAACGCGGTGCGGCTGCCCTCTTCGACGTCGCCCAGCGAGCGCTCCTGGTCGAAACCCACCCACACCGTCGCGACGAGGTTGCGATTGAAGCCGTTGAACCAGGTATCCCGTGCATCATCGGTGGTGCCGGTCTTGCCGGAGAGGTCGCCACGCCCCAGCGCGAGCGCGCGCATGCCGGTGCCGCGCCGGATTACATCGCCCATGATGTTGGTCATCAACCAGGCGTTCGACGGAGTGATCACGCGCGGCGCGACGCGCTCGACACCCAGATAACCACGCCCGCCCTGCACCGATGCGAGCTCCCGCAATCCGGCAGGCGCGTCAGCGACGTTCGCTGGGAGCGCCGCCACCGCGGGCACATCGTCCATCGGCAACGCCCCGGCAACCTGCGCCACCGGTGGATCGCAATCCGCGCACACCACCGCAGGCTCGGCCTGCCAGACATTCTCGCCCGCCGCATTCTCGATGCGATCGAAGAAGTACGGCGCCACTTTGTAGCCGCCATTCGCGAAAGTGGCGTACCCGGTGGCGATATCCAGCGGCGTCGCCGGCAGCGTGCCCAGCGCCAGAGTGAGATTGTCGGGCAGGTCTTCCTTGCGGAAGCCGAAGCGGGTGACGTAGTCGATCACGTTGCGCGTGCCGAGATCCCGCAGGATGCGGATCGATACGAGATTGCGCGAGCGCACCAGCGCCTCGCGCAGGCGCGTGGGTCCGCGAAATTCGCCGCCGTCGTTCTTCGGGCGCCACATGCCCTCGACATCGGCGCTGTCGATGACCACCGGCGCATCCAGGATGATCGTCGCCGGCGTCATGCCGCTGTCGAGTGCGGCCGAATACAGAAAAGGCTTGAAGCCCGAGCCCGGCTGCCGGCGTGCCTGCGTGACGCGGTTGAATTTGTTGGTGAAGTAGTCGAAGCCGCCCACCATCGCATTGACCGCGCCGTCATCCGGATCCACAGCGACGAGCGCCGACTGCGCGTCCGGCAACTGCGCGAGCTGCGCCACGCCCTTGCCGTTGGTGACGACGTACACCACGTCGCCGGGCGCGAGCACGTCACCAACCTTTTTGGGATTCGCGCCCATGCGTCCGTTCTTCACGGGCCGCGCCCACGACAAGCCGTCCCACTCGATCTGCGCGTAGCCACCCGAACGCACATAGACGCGTGCCGAAGTGGGCGCGAGCGAGACGACCAGCGCGGGTTGCAGCATGCCGATGGCAGTATGCGCATCGAGCAACCGGTCGAACTTGCCCTTGTCCGGTTCGGCTGGCAGCGCCACCTTGCCGAGCGGCCCGCGATAGCCGTGGCGCCGGTCGTATTCGATGAGTCCCAGCCGCACCGCGCGATTCGCCGCCGTCTGCAATCGACCATCGATGGTCGTGTACACCTTGTAACCCTGGTTCACCGCGGCAGGTCCGAACCGCTGCAGCACTTCCTGGCGCGCCATCTCCGCGACGTACGGTGCCTCGACATCGAAGCGTGGGGCATAGCCGCGTGTGGCAATCGGTTCCTCGCCCGCGCGCGCCGCCGTTTCGGCGTCGATGTAGCCCAGTTCGCTCATCCGGCGAAGGACATAGGTGCGGCGCACGTGCGCCAGGCGGGCATTGGTCACCGGGTTGTAGCGCGA
>JBDSRN010000094.1:0-7658 GCA_039929265.1 Steroidobacteraceae bacterium
CACGGCAGAGCCACCCAGAATGCTCACCGAGGCAATCGCTGCGCACACTGAGGCAAGCATTACAGGGGCACGTGCGCGTACGCGCGAGGAAACAATCATGCTCATGGCAAATCTCTGGTTTCTGACGTCGACCGGAACTCCGGCGCGACTGAGTCTGCCCGATTGAAAACCCATGTGTGCGTGGAAATGCGTCGCCACATGGAGACGCTCAGAAGTAACCACAGCGCAAGCTTCGACGTATCAGCGCAGCAGCGTGAGAGTAAATGCCTGACGGAGGGTGAGCCGCCTTATCCGCGCGATGCAGATTCGCGGTTCCGCTCAGCGTCGTTTCCGGCATCAGCTTGCGACGCAGGACCTCGTTGAGAGCCACGTCACCGTGCATCTCGCCATCCACGTCGAGGCTCGGCGCCTGATCCCGCAACAAGGCCAGCACCTCGCGCATCTTCATCGCCGACGGATCCTTGCGCGAACCGAAGTTCGAATGCGAGAGCAACGCGACTTTTGGCATCAGACCGAAACGCCGCACCACGTCGGCGGACATCAGCGTGATCTGCGCGAGTTGCTCGGGAGACGGGTCGAGGTTCACGTGCGTGTCGACGATGAATTGAGATGCCGGCCCGTCGTGCTGACCATCCTGCAGATCATGCCGTCGGCAGCGCCCCTCCTCAGCAGCATCGACGCGATCAGCGTCGTACGGCGACGCATCTCGAGCTTCGCGTATTGCGCCGTGACGCCATCGCGCATGCGCAGGAGGTGATACTCCGCACGGGCGTCGCGGCGCCGATCAGTCTGTTCGATTCCAGGGCGACCGCGCATCGATCTCGCGCCACTGCCCTGGTGCCAGGGTATCGAGACCCACCGCGCCGATCCTTGCCCGCACGAGCCGCAGCGTTGGAAATCCTGCTTTCGCCGTCATTCGCCGCACCTGCCGATTGCGTCCCTCGCGCAGGGTGAGCTCGAGCCAGCTGGTCGGGCGCTTGACGCGGAAGCGGATCGGCGGCTCCCGCGCCCACAGCTCCGCCGGCTCGTCGACGAGCCGCGCTTGGGCCGGAAGCGTGACGAACTCCCCCAGGTCGACGCCGGCGCGCAGCGTGCTCAACGCGGCCTCGTCCGGCACGCCCTCCACCTGCGCCCAGTAGACCTTCGCGAGCTTGTGACGCGGCTCGGCAATGCGCGCCTGCAGCACACCGTCATCCGTCAGCAGCAACAGGCCTTCGCTGTCGGTATCAAGCCGCCCCGCCGGATAGACGCGCGGCACGTCGATGAAATCTGCCAGCGTCCGTCGTTCTGGCTCCGGCCTGAATTTGCAGACAACGCCGAAGGGCTTGTTGAAGGCGATCAGCACAACATTCCGATCACCTCGTCAGGCAGCGGGTGGTCCGTCGGCACCCGTCGATCACCCTGTCAAGGCTCCGGCACCCACACCACATGCTTGCCCTTCTGCTCGAACTTGCCGAGCCCCGGCCACGGGAAATGCACGGCGTATATGCGCTGGCCCGACGTCGCATTCTTTGCCAGCAGATCCTTGCGAGTCTTCTGTGCTGTCGGAGCATCGCTGTCGAACGCGACCGTCCAGTCCGGTTCTTGCACCGAGAGCACCGAGTGATGCGCGACGTCGCCGATGTACAGAAGTGTGTCGGTGCCGCTGCCGATGAGGAAGCCCGAATGACCCGGCGTGTGACCCTTGATCTGCACGGCGTTGACCACGCCCGGCACGAGCTCGCTGCCCGGCTCGAACACCTTTACCATCGGTGTCACTGCGCTCACCAATGCCGCCTGCGCCTTCTGCGCGCGCAGGAATGCCCACTCCGCGGCGCTGAGATGCACCTGTGCATTGGGGAACGCCAGCCCGCCATCGGTACCGAGCAGACCCCCTACGTGATCCACGTGCGCGTGCGAGATGAAGATGTCGGTGACACTGGCCGGGGAAACGCCCGCTGCCTGCAACGCAGCGGTGAGCTGTCCGGCAGCGGGTCCCATGTTCGAACCCGCACCCGTATCGAACAGCAGCACGCGCTCGCCCGACTTCACCAGCAACGGTTGCAGACTGAGTGACAATTCAGTGCCCGGCAGTCCCGAATCGCCGAGCAGCTTCGCCACATCCTCGGTGGAGTGATTCATGGCAAAGGTCTTGCCATCATTGGGAACCGAGAGCGCTCCATCGCGCAGCGCAACAGCGGGCAATGTGCCAACGTTGAATTCGAAGGCATTGGGTTCGGCGACGGGCGCAGGTGCGGGAGCCGGTTCGGGCCCTGCCTGCGCGGGGGGCGGCGGCGAAGCCTCCTTGGCACAGGCAACCATGAGCAGCGCGGCGGCAAGACAGGCAAATGTGCGTTGGCTGGGCATCGAAATCTCCCCATATGTACGGCATCGCAACCATAGCGCCACCGCAAGTCGATTTCCTGCGCTTTTCTCGCGACCTCGCCTGGGCAACGGCATTACCGGCAAGTTCCCGGCGTGAGCCGGCTCAAGAACAGCCAGGGCCGCCCCACAGCGAATCACGCAGCTCGGCCCATCCATCGGCGCCCAGTGCCCGAAGTGTCTGGATGTTTTTCTGATAGATCGATTCGGCTTGCGGGAACGCAGCGACTGCGCGATCGACGCTGTCTTCACGCAGCAGGTGCAGAGTCGGATACGGCGAACGATTGGTGGCGTTCGTCACATCCTCTGCATCGGTGCCGGCGAACTGGAACTGCGGGTGGAAGCTAGCGACCTGCAGCACACCCTCGAAGCCAGCCTGCTGCAGCGCATCGTCGGCAACACCGAGAAAATCGTTGTACTCGAAAAAATCGTTCAGTACCCACGGATGGATCAGCAATGTGGTGTCGAGCACTGACGCATCAGTATCGATGAGGTGCGTCATCTCGTGCAGTAGCTCGGCGAGCAATTCCTCGATACCAGTCGTCTCGCTCACGACATAGCGCACCGCATTTCTGACCTGCACGGCTTTCGCGAACGGGCACAGGTTCAGACCAATCACCGCGTGGTCCACCCAGGCGCGCGTGTGCGTAATGACTTGCTCGGGCGCTAATTTCACGCGCGCGAGTTTACGGTAATCGCGAGCCCTGCCAAGCGGCTCGCTCCCAGCGACAGCATTCGCCCGCCACTCCGGAAGCGGTGACGCCATGACCAGCACATCGAATCCATCGAGCATGTTCAGCGCCACGCAGATTGCGATAGCGCGCATCTGCAGACTGCTTCATTGAATTTCAGGATCTCCGTCGGTTCTTGGATCCACTCCCGTCTTGCAGGCCGACGACCTTGGACCGCCCGGGCATCCAGGGGCAGCCGGGTTTGCCCGGCAAGCGCCGATTCCACGTAGACTGCCAGGACTGATTGCTCGATTGACTGCAGGAAATCCTCGATGTCATTGCCTCCGGTCCTGAAGAGCACGCTCAGACTGCCGCTCATCGGCTCGCCCATGTTCATCATCTCGACTCCGACCCTGGTAGTTGCGCAGTGCAAGGCCGGAATCGTCGGCTCGTTTCCAGCGCTCAATGCGCGCCCTGCCGAAGTGCTCGAGCAGTGGCTGATACAGATCACCGAAGAGCTGCGCGCGCACGACAAAGCGCATCCCCACGCACCCTCTGCGCCCTTCGCGGTCAATCAGATCGTGCATGCGTCCAACGATCGACTGCAGCACGATCTCGCGCTGTGCGTGAAGTACAAGGTACCCATCATCATCACTTCGCTCGGCGCGCGACCCGAGCTCAACGAAGCGGTGCACTCCTACGGAGGTATCGTCCTGCATGACATCGTCAACAATCGGTTCGCGAAGAAGGCTGTCGAGAAAGGTGCGGATGGTCTGATCGCCGTCGCGGCTGGCGCCGGCGGACACGCGGGAATGCTGTCACCGTTCGCGTTGATCCACGAGATCCGCGAATGGTTCGACGGTCCGCTGATCCTGTCGGGGGCGATGGGTACGGGCTGCGCGATTCTCGCCGCGCAGACGATGGGGGCGGACCTCGCATACATGGGCAGCGTGTTCATCGCGACGCACGAGGCAAACGCGGATCCGGCGTACAAGCAGATGATCGTCGCTAGCTCTGCGGAGGACATCGTGTACAGCAATCTGTTCACGGGCGTGCACGGCAATTACCTGAAACCCTCGATCACCGCATCCGGTCTGGATCCCGCGAACCTGCCCGTGAGTGATCCCAGCAAGATGAGCTTCAGCTCCACCAATGTGAAAGCCTGGAAGGATATCTGGGGCTCCGGCCAGGGCATCGGGGCTGTGAAGTCCGTGGTGACCACGGCGGATCTGGTTGCGCGACTGCTGAGTGAATACGCAGAAGCGAAGCGACGCATCTGCGCCTGAAAGTCACGGCGTCGGTGGATTCGATTTGCAAGACAACCCTGCAGACGCCATGCGGGAGCACCGCGTTCCTTTTGCGCGCTGGCTGGCGGGCTCGCTTTTGCCGAGGAAGGGCGAGCGCGCCACCTGGTTTACCGGGGTGCAACCGCGCCTGGCTTGAAGCCCTTCGCAACCAGGTAAACCTCACGCGAGCGGGGGCGCGATGCTGCCGGCTTGCGCACCGAAACCTTCTCGAAGGATTTGCGCACCAGCTTGAGGTAGTCCTCCGAACCCGCGCCCTGAAACAGTTTGGTGACGAACGTGCCCCTGGATTTGAGCACCTGCCGCGCCATGTCGAGCGCGAGCTCCACCAGGTACATCGAGGACGCCTGATCCGCGGAATCGACACCACTGATGTTGGGGGCGATGTCGCAGATGATCAGTTCGGGCTTCCGGTCTCCGAGTGCTGCGAAGATCTGCGCCAGCACTGCCTCGTCGGTGAAGTCACCCTTGATGAACTCGACGTTCGGCAGGCAATCCATGTCCAGGATGTCGGTCGCCACCACCCGCCCTTTCGAACCGACCATGCGCCCGGCGATCTGCGACCAGCCGCCCGGGGCCGAGCCAAGGTCCACAACCAGCATTCCGGGGCGCAGCAGCCTGTCGCGCTCGTCGAGCTGGATGAGCTTGTACGCGGAGCGTGATCGATAACCGTCTTTCTGCGCCTGTTTGACGTACGGATCGGAAAGATGTTCCTGCAGCCAATTGGTGCTGCTTTTCGAGCGTGCCATGTACAATTCTAACCCGCGCCCGCAACGTGCGCTGCCCTGTCGGGATAACCGACCTGGACTCTCCCGTGATCCGCATCACCGAACTTTCATTGCCTCTGGACCACCCGGACACCGCGCTGCGCAAGGCAATCCTCCAGCGCCTGCGCATCGAGCCTCCCGAGCTCCTCGACTTCACGGTGTACAAACGCAGCTACGACGCGCGCCGCAAGAACAGCGTCATCACGTTCGTCTACATCGTTGATCTCGCGGTACGAGACGAGGCAGCCATCCTCGCGCGCTTCGCGAGCGATCAGCACGTGAACACTGCGCCCGACACGAGCTATCACCCGGTCGGTAATGCCCCGCCTGCTCAGTTCGAGCGACCGATCGTGATCGGTTTCGGGCCGTGCGGGCTGTTCGCTGCACTGCTGCTCGCGCAGGCGGGATTCAAACCCGTGGTGCTGGAGCGCGGTCGCGAAGTACGACGACGCACGCAGGACACCTGGGGCCTGTGGCGCAAGAACATCCTGCAACCTGAATCCAATGTGCAATTCGGGGAAGGCGGCGCGGGGCTGTTCTCGGACGGCAAGCTCTACAGCCAGATCAAGGATCCGAAGTTCTACGGTCGCAAGGTGATGCAGGAATTCGTGCGCGCGGGGGCGCCAGCGGAAATCATGTACGCGAGCAAGCCGCACATCGGCACGTTCCGGCTCACAGGTGTCGTTGCCAAAATGCGCGCGGAGATCATCGCGCTGGGCGGCGAGGTGCGATTCGAGAGCAAGGTGAGCGATCTGCTGATCGAATCAGGGCAGATCGAAGGCGTGCAACTGCAGAATGGCGAGACGATCGCCAGTGGCCACGTCGTCCTCGCGCCCGGACACAGCGCGCGCGACACTTTCCGCATGCTGCAGTCGCGGGGTGTGTTCGTCGAGCCCAAAGCCTTTGCGCTGGGATTTCGCATCGAACATCCTCAGTCGCTGATCGACAAGGTGCGACTCGGCAAATATGCAGGACACCCGCAACTCGGCGCCGCCGACTACAAGCTCGTGCACCACGCGAAGAACGGTCGCGCGGTATACAGCTTCTGCATGTGCCCGTGTGGCACGGTCGTCGCGGCTACATCCGAGCCCAATCGCGTCGTGACCAACGGCATGAGCCAGTATTCCCGCAACGAACGCAACGCGAACGCGGGCATCGTCGTGGGCATCAGCCCGGAACAGGATTTCCCCGGCGATGCGCTCGCCGGTGTCGCGCTGCAAGAGCGCCTCGAATCGGTGGCGTTCGAGTTTGGGGGCCGCGATTATTGCGCGCCGGGACAACTGGTCGGTGATTTCATCCGAGGCGTGCCCTCCACCACACTCGGCGCGGTGCAACCGTCCTACCTGCCCGGCGTGCGACTCGGTGATCTGTCGAGCGCGCTTCCGGAATACGCCATCGATGCAATCCGCGAAGCACTGCCCGCTTTCGGCAGGCAAATCCACGCCTTCGATCGTCCTGATGCGGTGCTGACCGGGATCGAGACGCGCACCTCCTCGCCCGTGCGCATTACACGACAGAGCGAGACATTCGAGAGCCTGAACCTGCGCGGCCTGTATCCCGGTGGTGAGGGCGCGGGCTATGCAGGCGGTATTCTCTCCGCGGGAGTGGATGGCATCCGCATCGCGGAAGCTGTCATCCGCTCGCTGCTGGCCGGAGCACCGGCATGAAGCTCGACGACGTGAAGAAACTGCACCTCAAGCGCTATCGCGAAGAGTTCGGGCACTTCCTCGTCGAGGGCGAACACCTCGTGCTGGAGTTGCAGAAAGCAGCGCTGCACAACCCCGCGCTGCAGGCGTGCGAACTCTACGTCACACCTGCGCACGAGAACTGGCGCAGTCCGTTCAAGGCGCATCTGATCGGCGCTGCACACATGTCGCAGGTGGCCGATACCAGGAACCCGCAGGGCATTGTCGCGGTTGTGCCGATACTGCCGCCGAAGGCCGCACGCGCTGGTGAGCGCGCCATCTATCTCCACGAGATCCAGGATCCTGGCAATCTCGGTACTATCCTGCGCACGCTCGCCTGGTTCGGCAACTTTCGCTGCCTGCTCGGTCCGGGAAGCGTGGATCCATGGAATCCAAAAGTGGTTCGTGCAAGTGCGGGGGCAATTTTCCACGTGCCTGTGGAGCTGCACGTGCCGCTCGCTTCCCTGCGTGCGCGTTTTGCGCACATCGCGAGTCTCGACATGGTCGGGGCGGACGTGCGTGCGCCGCAGTTCAGAGAGCATGATTGCTACGTGTTCGGAAACGAGGCGCGTGGTGTGCCGCGCGAGGAGCTCGCATCGCTGGGTACATTGCCCTACGCGATCGGCGGTGCGGGCGCCATCGAATCACTGAATCTCGCGGCGGCGGTCAACATGTGCGCGTACGAGCTCAATCGCTGAGATCGTCCTGGCGAGCCGATTGCTGGTGTAGTCCGGTTCGAGCAACCCCGTAGCAAAAGAGCGCGAGCAGGCCGCACCAGTCCAGCGAACCGGCTAAGCTCGCCACATGCTGCACACACTGCACAGGCTGCTCTTTACCGCAACCCTTGCCGGCGCCAGCCTCCCTGCCGTC
>JBDSRN010000095.1:0-7151 GCA_039929265.1 Steroidobacteraceae bacterium
ATCGGTGCGCACCCGAGTATGCCTCGAGCAGCTCGATCTGCAGCGGATCGTGCACGACGAGGTCGAGCTGCAACTGCGCGGCTTCTTCGAGTTGCAGCGCATTGACCACGCCTTCGAGCAGCACGATGGGGCGATCGACGCCCGCGCTGCGCAGCGCGAAGGCTTCCTCGATGCGCGCGACCGCGAAGGCGTCGGCATCGCCGAGCGCGAGCGCGGCACCCACGAGCCCGTGGCCATAGGCATTCGCCTTCACTACCGCCATCACTTTCGAGCGCGGCGCGGCCTGGCGGATGCGCGCGAGATTCGCGCGCAGCGCGCGGGTGTCGATCACCGCGCGAATCAGAGGACTCAACGCAATACACCCTCGGCGTAGGAATCCGGCGCGAAGTTCACGAAGCGCGAGTATTGCCCCTGGAATGTGAGCAGGAACTGGCCGATCTCGCCATTGCGATGCTTCACGAGCTCGATCTCGGCGATACCTTTCTTGTTGGTGTTGCGGTCGTAGACTTCCTCGCGATAGATGAGGAGGATCATGTCCGCGTCCTGCTCGATTGCGCCTGATTCGCGCAGATCCGACATCACAGGCTTCTTGTGTTCGCGCTGCTCCACACCACGATTCAACTGCGACAGCGCAATGACCGGCACCTCCAGTTCCTTCGCGAGCGCCTTCAGGCCGCGCGAGATCTCCGCGATCTCAGTCGCGCGATTCTCCTTGTTGCCCGGCACTTGCATGAGCTGCAGATAGTCGACCACCACAAGGCCCAGTCCGTGCTCGCGCTTGATGCGACGCGAGCGCGCGCGCAGCTCCATTGGCGACAGACCCGGCGACTCGTCGATGTAGATGCGCGCCTCGGAGAGCTGGCTCGTAGCAGATGAAATGCGCACCCAGTCGTCATCGGAGATATTGCCGCTGCGGATTCCGTTCAGCGGTACGCCACCGATCGAGGAAAGCATGCGCGTGACCAGCTGCTCGGATGGCATTTCCATCGAGAACACCGCGACCGACGCTTTCGTCTCAGGATTGATCGCCGCGTACTCGGCCATGTTCACGGCGAGCGTGGTCTTGCCCATCGACGGGCGACCCGCAACGATCACGAGATCGCCGGGGCGCAGTCCGCCGGTGATCTTGTCGAAGTCGCTGAAGCCGGTGGCGAGACCCCGCAGCTTGTTCGGATTGCTGTGCCACTCGTCGATCTTGTCGATGAGCGGTGGCAGCAAGGTACGCACTGCGATCGCGCCATCCCTGCCGCTGCCCTGCTCGGCAATCGCGAAGATCTGCGCCTCCGCGCGGTCGACGAGTTCGCGCGCCTCCAGCCCCTCCTCGTTGAAGACGGAGCCGGCGATCGCATTGCCCGCCTTGATCAGCGCACGCAGCAACGAGCGCTCGCGCACGATTTGCGCGTAGGCGCGCACGTTGGCAGCGGTGGGTGTGTCGCGTGCGAGCGTGCCGAGATAGGCCAGCCCGCCCGCATTGTCGAGCTGATCGCGGCGCTCGAGATACTCGGAAACAGTGACGACGTCGCAAGGCTTTGCTTCGGCCGCGAGTGCGGCAATGGCCTCGAAGATGAGCTTGTGGTCGTGGCGGTAGAAATGCTCGGGGACGATGACGTCCCCGATCTGATCCCATGCTGTGGCGTCCAGCATCAGACCTCCGAGCACCGCCTGCTCCGCTTCGACGGAGTGCGGCGGCGTGCGCAGCCCTTCTTCGCTGAAGGAAGCGCTCACGCCGGGAAGCGCTTTAGCCCACTTCTTCGGCGGCGATGATCACCGGCACTTCGACGTTCACGTCGGCGTGCAGGTGCAGCGTCACGGTGTGCTCGCCAACCGTGCGCAGCGGGCCGCCAGGCAGACGCAATTCCGCGCGCTCGACGGCATGACCCGCCTTCGTAAAGGCCTCGGCGATGTCGCTCGTGCCAACCGAACCAAACAGCTTGCCTTCGCTGCCGGCCTTTGCCGTAATCGAGAGCTTGAAGCCCTCGAGCGACTTGCCACGCAGCTCGGCCTTGCCGAGTTCGTCGCTCGCAGCCTTTTCCAGTTCCACGCGACGCGCTTCGAAGCGCGCCACGTTCGCCGGCGTCGCGAGCGTCGCCTTGCCCGTGGGCAGCAGGAAATTGCGGCCGTAGCCGGACTTCACCTTCACGCGGTCGCCCATGCTTCCGAGATTCAGCACTTTCTGCAGGAGTATCAGTTCCATTGCGTGCTACTCAATGCGCGTCGGTGTAGGGCAGCAGCGCAAGGAAGCGGGCGCGCTTGATGGCGACCGCGAGCTGACGCTGGTAGAAAGATTTCGTGCCCGTGATGCGGCTCGGCACGATCTTGCCCGTCTCGGAGATGTACGCCTTGAGAATGCCAAGGTCCTTGTAGTCGATCTGTTCGATGTTGTCCGCCGTGAAACGGCAGAACTTCTTGCGACGAACAAAGCGGGAGCCATCGCCACCGCTACTGCGGGGCTTACGTTCAGGAGCGCGCGGGGGCATCGTCATCCTCCATATCATCACGATGGCGACGTTCGTCGCCCTCTTCTTCGCCCTTCGCCATGGGCGAAGGCTCGGTCACCGCTTTGTCCATGCCGGTGACGAGGTGCCGAAGCACAGCGTCACTGAAACGGAACGCGCCGGTGAGTTCGGCGAGCGTCTTCTGGTCGACTTCGATATTGAGCAGAAGGTAATGCGCCTTGTGAACCTTGGCGATCGGGTACGTCAGTTGACGACGACCCCAGTCTTCCAGGCGGTGCACGGCGCCGCCGCCGGCAGTGATCATGCCTTTGTAGCGTTCGAGCATGGCGGGAACCTGCTCGCTCTGATCCGGATGGACCAGAAATACGATCTCATAATGCCTCATGCGTACTCCTTATGGGTATGCCACCCACCGAGGCGGTGGTGGTGTGGCAAGGGGCGCGCACTGTACACAGAAAAGGGCCGCCAAGGCAATCAACGACAGCCGGGGCGCGCCCCGGAGATCAGGTATTCAGCCTTTGCCGCAACGCCTCGTAAAGCAGCATTCCTGAGGCAACCGACACATTCAGGCTCTCGACAGAACCCCGCTGCGGCAGGCTTACCAGCAGATCGCATGTCTTGCGGGTCAGGTCGCGCAGACCCGCCCCCTCCGCCCCCATTACGAGGGCTCGCCCGCCAGTTAGGTCAGCCTCATACACCGCCTGGGTAGCCGAAGCGTCGGCTCCGACGACCCACAGCCCGGCATCCTTGAACAGTTTCAGGCTGCGAGCGAGATTGGTGACCTGCACGACCGGAGTGGATTCGGCAGCGCCCGCGGCGACCTTGCGGACGGTGGGCGTGACCTGCGCAGCGCGGTCCCTCGGCACCACCACAGCGATGGCGCCGCAGGCATCGGCGGTGCGCAGGCACGCCCCCAGATTGTGCGGGTCCTGCACACCGTCCAGCACCAGCAGCAGAGGATCCTTTGCGATGCGCAATGCCTCGAGCAGATCCTCCTCGCGCCACGGCTTGAGCGGCTCGACTTCGGCCACCACGCCCTGGTGCGCCACATCGCCGATCATGCTTTTGAGTCGCGCGGCATCGACGCGCTCGATCTTTTTGCCGTTCGCGGCCCGCAGCACATCACGCATGCGCGGATCTTCGCGACCCGCGAGGATGTGCAGGGCGAGCAGGCGTTCGGGATGCCTCGTGAGCAGCGCACGCACGGCATGCAGCCCGTAGATGCGCTCGCTCACGGCCGCTCGACCGCCAGCGCGACACCCATGCCGCCACCGATGCACAGACTGGCCAGACCCTTCTTCGCCCCGCGACGCCGCATCTCGTGCAACAGCGTGACCAGGATGCGCGCCCCCGATGCGCCGATCGGATGTCCGATCGCGATCGCGCCTCCGTTCACGTTGATCTTCGACGTGTCCCAGCCCATGCGTTTATTCACGGCGATCGCCTGTGCGGCGAACGCCTCGTTGATCTCCATCAGATCGAGCTGTTCGTGGGTCCAGCCCGCTTTTTCGAGTGCGCGCTGGCTCGCGGGCACCGGGCCGATGCCCATGACCTTTGGATCGACGCCCGAGGAAGCATAGCCGCGCACGATCGCGAGCGGCTCGAGATCGAGCTCGCGCGCCTTGCTCGCGGACATCATCATCACGGCGGCCGCACCATCGTTGATACCTGAGGCATTGCCCGCGGTAACCGTGCCCTCCTTGCTGAACGCGGGCTTCAACGCGGCGAGCGTATCGACGGTCGTGCCCGCACGGATGTACTCATCGCTCGCGAACACGGTCGTGCCCTTGCGCGTCACGATGTTCACCGGCGTGACCTCGTCGGTGAAGCGTCCTGCCTTCTGCGCCGCTTCGGCCTTCTGCTGCGAGGCTGCGGCGAATTCGTCTTGCTCGCGACGCGAGATGCCGAATTCCTTGGCCAGGTTCTCCGCAGTCGTGCCCATGTGGTAGTCGTTGAACGCATCCCACAGGCCATCGACGATCATGCTGTCGACGAGCTTCGCATCCCCCATGCGAAAACCATCGCGCGAACCGTTGAGCAGGTGCGGCGACGCGCTCATGTTCTCCTGGCCGCCGGCGATGATGACCTCGGCATCGCCGCACCGGATTGCCTGCGCCGCCAGATGCGTCGCCTTCAGACCGCTGCCGCACACCTTGCCGATGACCATGCCCGGTACGTCATGCGGCAATCCTGCGCGGATCAGCGCCTGACGCGCAGCGTTCTGGCCGACGCCCGCAGTGAGCACCTGACCCATGATGACTTCGGAGATCTGCTCCGGTCTCACGCCTGTCTTTGCCAGCAAGGCCTTGAGGACCTGAGCACCTAGCTCGACCGCAGACACCTTCGCCAGCGAGCCACCAAAACTGCCAACGCCCGTGCGCAACGCTGCCGTGATCACTATCTCGTTCATGGTCGTTTGCTCCTCCTTCCAGATTGCGGAGCGGTGCCGGACGGCGTGTGCACGCCTGTATCCGCGAGCTCCAGATCGATGAGACCTTCGACGGGATTCACTGCCGTCAACACCACCCGCACGTGCGTGCCGAGCGCGAGGCGTCGCCTGGTGCGCTTGCCGACCCACGCCTGCTGGCTGTCTTCCATCTCGTATTCGTCGTCGCGCAGTGCCGTGGTGTGCAGCAGACCATCGGCCGCGGCGTCGAGGATCTGCACGAACAGACCGAACTCCATCACCGCGGTGATGAGGCCCTCGAAGCTCTGACCGATGCGATCGCGCAGGTACACGCACTTCAGGAATGCGCTGACGTAGCGGGCGCCCTCGTCCGCGCGCTTCTCGAGGCGCGACAGGTCTTCGCCCATCACGAGTAGCTTTTCCGTGCTGTAGGCGACCGCTGCCGCATCTGCCTGCGCGGCGAGCGCCTTCAGCGTGCGATGCACGACGAGATCGGGGTAGCGCCGGATCGGCGAGGTGAAGTGCGCGTACTGCTCAAGCGCGAGACCGAAGTGCCCGAGATTCTCAGGCTGATACATGGCCTGCATCAGTGAGCGCACCACGAGCGATTCGACGAACGGGCGCGCTGCGGGATCCTTCACGCGCGGAGCAATACCCTGCAGATCGCGAGTCTTTATATCGCCGGGAATCTCGGCGTGGATGCCAATGGTTGCGAGTGTCTTGATGAGCGTTGCGATCTTCTTTTCATCGGGCTCAGCATGCACGCGATACAGCGTCGGCTGGCTGCGCCGGCCGAGCTCACGGGCGGTCGCGACGTTCGCGAGCACCATGCACTCCTCGACGAGACGATGCGCGTCGTTGCGCGCGTACAGGTTCACGCCGGTAATGTGCTCGCCCGAATCGATGGCAAAGCTCGCCTCCGGTGCGTCGAAGTCAAGCGCGCCGCGCTTCACGCGCGCGCCATGCAGCGCGCGGAATACTTCGACGAGCGGCAGGAGCGAATCGATCAGTCCGGCCAGCGGCTCGCGCGCCTCGGGACGACCCTCGAACAGCGCAGCGAACGCTTGCGTGTAGGTCAGACGTGCATGCGAGCGCATCACCGCCGTGTAGAAGCGTGCCTCGATCAACGCGCCCTGCTTCGAGACCTGCATGTCTGCCACCATGCAGAGGCGGTCGACGTTCGGCTCCAACGAGCACAGATGATTCGACAACGCGGTCGGCAGCATCGGCAATACGCGCGTGGGGAAGTACACCGACGTGCCACGCTCGCGCGCGCCGTCATCGAGGGCACTACCTTCGCGGACGTAGTGGCTGACGTCGGCGATGGCGACGATCAAGCGGAAGCCCTGCGCATTGCGTTGCGCATAGAGCGCATCGTCGAAGTCGCGTGCATCGGCGCCATCAATGGTGACAAGCGGCAGGCCGCGCAGATCCACGCGGTTCGCGGATTCCGCCGGATCGACGTTGGCGCCGAACGCCTGGGCCTCGCGCAGTGCCGCCGAGGAAAATTCCCGCGGCAGGTTGAAACGCGCGATGGCGGTTTCGGTTGCCATCGATACCGGCTTCTCGGGATCCAGTTGCTGCTCGATGCGGGCCGCGCCGTTGCGGCCGTCTTCAGGATACCTGGTGATGCGCGCGATGACCCACGAGCCCTGCTTCGCGCCGTTCAGATCAGCGGGTGCGACATCACATTGCAACGCGAGCCGGCGATCGGCGGAGCGCACGCTAGCGAAGCGACCCTGGATCTCCACCGTAGCGAGGAATGCTTCGATGCCACGCTCGAGCACTTTGTCGACCTTGCCAGACCAACGCTGGTCCGCACCCTGCTCGGCCGAGATGCGCACTCGATCGCCGTGCATGAGCTGGGACATCTCGCGCGGCGGCAGGAACACGCTCTCCGTCATGCCCTCGACGCGCACGAAGCCGAAGCCGGCGCGGTTTGCAGTGACACGACCCTCGACCATCTGCGCGTCGCCGGACGGACACGCGCCGCACCACGCCCGCCGAACTGCGGCGAGCGGCCGCCGCCTTTCTTGTCAGTCGCCGAGCCGTTGCGCTCACTGTTTCTCAGGCCACCCTTCGGGCCTTTACGCGAATTCTTCAGCGTGTACTCCAATCCAATGTGTCGTTTCAGGCGCGCATGATGGCGTAACTCGCGGGAACGCGTTGGCTTGCGATGGGGACCACGAAAGGCCGCATTGACAGCCTTGACCCCCCTGCGTACATTTCGCCGCCCATCGATGCCCGGGTGGCGGAATTGGTAGACGCACTAGTTTCAGGTACTAGCG
>JBDSRN010000096.1:0-4301 GCA_039929265.1 Steroidobacteraceae bacterium
CGCCCCGACCAGCAGGGCGACCTGACAGTCCCTGAACGCCACTTTCGCGTCGTCGGTGGCGACGACCTTGTTCAGCAGCGGGAAGGCACAGTCGTTGATTTCCATGACCACGCCCTGCAGGCCCGGCAGCGCCGGAGTGATCTCGAGCAGGCGCAAGTTGATCGGCTGATCGGGCCCGAACAGCTGGCCGGAGGCCACGCGGAAGGCGAGGGCGTAGCCGATCTGACCAGCGGCACCTGTGATCGCGACATTGACGGGCTTTTTCATCAGCGGCTCCACTGTTCGGGGGCGCAATTCTAGTGAAAAACCCGCCGATCGCCACTTCGCCTCAAATCCGTTGCAAATGTTGACAGTGCTTTAGTGTTGTAGTTAGCTACAACACCATCGTGGCAGCACAACGCAGCCCTCCTGCTGAAGGATCAACATGAACCATTCCTACGAGAAAACCACCGTCCTGGCGACATTGGGCATTGCCGCCTTGTCGCTGGCCCTGTCCATCGCCATAACCTCGACGATCGCGTTCGGCTTCGTCACAGGTCACGCCTCCGCCCCGGGCGCGCGGTACGCGGCAGTCGCGCTGACCGTCGCGCCCGTAGCGGATACAGCCGCCCGTTCGTAAGGTGCGCACATGACCGCCTGGAAATACGCCATTGCGTTTCGCGGCGCAGGTCAGGCGGAGCTCACCGGTGTGAACGGCGACAAGGTCCTGCGCGCGCATGAGCGGCGTCGGCAGCATTTCACGGGAATGAACCTTGGCATCTGATCAGAAATGGGATGACTCGCAGCCGATTTACAGGCAGCTGCGCGATCGCGTGGTCGCGATGATCATCGACGGCGCGTTGCGGGAGGGCGATGCACTGCCTTCGGTGCGCCAGGTGGCGAGCGAATTCCGGCTCAATCCGATCACCGTACTGAAGGGCTATCAGCAGCTCGTGGACGAAGCACTCGTGGAAAAACGTCGTGGCCTTGGCATGTTTGTCAGCAGTGGCGCGCGCGCTGCGCTCATGAAAGACGAGCGCCAGCGGTTTCTGGAAAATGAATGGCCGCGCGTGTACGCGATCATCCAGCGACTCGGTATCTCCACCGAAGAGCTGGTCAGCAAAGGCGAGGCAGCGGCGCCGCCGGCGCAGCTGCCAACGAGGGAAAACAAGGAATGAGCGCACTCATCTCCGCGCGCGGTCTGCGCAAACAGTATGGCAAGCACATCGCGCTCGATGGCGTGAGCTTCGAGATCCCCCCGGGGCGCATCGTCGGTCTCATCGGGCGCAATGGCGCAGGCAAGACCACCACCCTCAAGGCCATTCTTGGATTGACGCCGTTCGACGGCGAGCTTCAGGTGCTCGGCGTGAATCCCTCAAGGCAGCGCGATGCGCTGATGCGCGACGTGTCGTTCATCGCCGATACCGCGGTACTGCCGAAGTGGCTGCGCGTGCGCAACGCACTCGACTATGTCGAGGGCGTGCATCCGGCGTTCGAGCGCGCGCGCGCCGAGGAATTCCTGCGCGGCACGGAGCTGCGGCTCGACTCGCGTGTGCGGCACCTCTCCAAAGGCATGGTGACGCAGCTGCAGCTCGCGCTGGTGCTGGCGATCAAGGCGAAACTGCTGGTGCTCGACGAGCCGACGCTCGGGCTCGACCTGCTGTACCGGCGCAAGTTCTACGACACGCTGCTGAACGACTACATGGACAACCAACGCACGATCCTCGTCACCACGCATCAGGTGGAGGAGATCGAGAACCTGCTCACCGACGTGATGTTCATCGAGCACGGCAAGCTGCTGCTCGACTCGCCGGTGGACGAACTGGGCGAGCGCTATCAGCAGTTGATCGCCAACGCGGATGCCACGCAGGCCGCGCGTGCACTGCAGCCGTTCCACGAGCGCAGCGTGTTCGGACGCACGGTGTTCTTCTACGAGGGCGCCGACGCCGCGCAGCTTGCGACACTGGGTGAGGTGCGCACCCCGGGTATCGCCGATCTGTTCGTCGCACGCATGCAGGGGATCGCATGAAGACCTGGGCCATGCTGATTCGCCGCGAGCTGTGGGAACGCCGCGGCCTCTGGCTCGGAGCGCCGATTGCTGCGCTGTTCCTTATTGCCCTGTCGTTGTTCGGTCGTGTCGGCTGGAAGGTCGGTCGCGAGCGCATGGAGGATCATGCTCTGTGGGAAGCGCCGAGTGTTGCCTACGGCGCAGTCTGGGGTGGCGTCAGCCTGATCATCGTTATCGTGACGATGATGATGATGATCGGTTATCTGCTTGATGCCCTGCACGCGGAGCGCAAGGATAGAAGTATTCTGTTCTGGCGCTCGCTGCCCGTGACTGACCGCGACACCGTTCTCGCGAAGTTCGCCGTGGGGATGCTGGTCCTGCCGCTGATCTCGGCCGCTACCATTGTGATCACCCATGCGGTCATCACGGGGGCGGTGTCCGCGCGTTACGGTTCCCCGGACATTGGTTTGTGGCGTTACTGGTGGCGAGCGGCGTGGGCGGTGTTCACGGGCACTTCGCAGCTGGTGTTGTGGTACGCGCCGGTGGGCAGCTGGCTTCTGCTCGCCTCGGCCTGGGCGCGGCGCGCGCCCTTTCTGTATGCGCTCGTGCCGCCTTTTGCCCTCATCGTGGGGGAGTCGATGCTGTTCGGCTCACGCGTCGTGCGCGACTACTTTACGGCGCGGCTCGACTTTCCCGCTGGCCGGCTGATGCATCGCGAAACGGATGGCGGGCTGCTGACCGACCCGCAGCTCTGGCTCGGCGTCGGGATCGCGGCGGTTCTGTTGACGATCACGATCCGGGTACGACGTTATCGGGACGAAGCCTGAACAATTGGCCTGCGCGCGCCTGTCATTGCACAATCGGTTTCTGTCCCCACGCGAACAGCCCAGAGGCGACCATGTACACGACGAAGAACGACCTGTCCCACAAGATCCGCAGCAAGATCTGCGACCTGCTCAACGCCCGGCTGGCCGACTCGATCGATCTGGAGTCGCAGATCAAGCAGGCGCACTGGAACGTGAAGGGTCCACACTTCATCGCCCTGCACAAGCTGTTCGACGAGGTGCACGGCAGCATCGAGGAGCATGTCGACACGATCGCCGAGCGCATCACCTCGCTCGGTGGCACCGCGCACGGCACGATCGCGGCGACGGCAAAGCACTCTTCGTTAACGCCGTATCCCGAGGACATCGCTTCGGGTCGCGAGCATCTTGATGCGCTGAGCACGGCACTGGCCGACTATGGCAAGAAAGTGCGCAAGGCGATCGACCAGAGCGACAAGCTCGGCGATGCCGGCACGGCGGACCTGTTCACCGGTGTTTCGCGCGACGTCGACAAGTACCTCTGGTTCCTCGAGGCGCATCTGCAGGCGGATGCCTGATGGCCTACGTCGAGGTCCGTCGCGCAGCTGCGGGCCTCGAACTGGCGCTTGGCGGTGAATGGGTCGGCAGCAACCTCGCCGCGATTTCCAGGGAACTCGACGCGTTGCGTCTCGAGCCTGGTGCCCTGGCAATTGATACCAGCGCTGCGAGTCGCATCGACACCGCAGCGGCGTGGCAGCTGCAGCGCTTTCTGGACGCGGCCCGCGAGCGCGGCGCCCAGGTTTGCTTCATCGGTGAGGCGCCCGATGCACTGCGGCTGATCGAGTCGACGCAGCGCGACGACGAAGAGGCCCGGCCCGCACCGGCACCGGCGCACGAGTACAACCCCGTCGAGTTCATCGGTCGCACCGCGGTCGAACGCTGGCGCGATGTGCTGTTCGCCATGACGTTCGTCGGTCGCGTGACCGTGACGCAGCTGCGCGCGTTCGCGAGCCTGCGGCGCCTGCGACCGATTTCCATCGCGCGCCACGTGTACGACACCGGTATCACCGCCCTGCCGATCGTCTCGCTCATCGCGTTCCTGATCAGCATCATCATCGCGTACCTCGGCGCGCAGCAGCTGCGCTCGTTCGGCGCGGAGATCTTCGTCGTCGACCTGGTGACGGTGGGCGTGCTGCGCGAACTCGGCGTGCTGCTCACGGCGATCATCATCGCCGGTCGGTCGGGCAGCGCATTCGCTGCGGAGATCGGCGCGATGCAGCTCAACGAGGAGGTCGATGCGCTGCGAGCGACGGGCGTGGATCCGGTGGAGACGCTGGTGCTGCCGCGCATCATCGGACTGGTCATCGCGCTGCCGCTGCTCACGATGGTGGCCGACATCATCGGCATGGCGGGCGGCGCGCTGCTGTGCCACATGCTGCTCGACATGCCGACCGCGCAGTTCATCCAGCGCGCCAACGAGGCTATTGGACCAACCACATTCTGGGCCGGCA
>JBDSRN010000097.1:0-9709 GCA_039929265.1 Steroidobacteraceae bacterium
ATGCTGCTCGTGTCGCTCGTCATACTGCTGGTGCTGAACGGATTGCAGCGCTGGGCCCGCGCTGGCCATCGCTGACATGCACAGTGCACTTACCGAATCCCGCTGGCTGCGGGTGCTGCTCACGAGCTTCGCGCTGATCTTCCTGTCGCTGTTCCTGGTGCTGCCGCTGGTTGTGGTTTTCACGGAAGGCTTGCGTAAAGGCGTCGAGGCCTATCTGGAGGCGATCAGCACGCCTGACGCCATTGCGTCCATGAAGCTGTCGCTTACCGTCGTGGCGCTCGCTGTGCCGCTGAACGTGGTGTTCGGCATCTTCGCCGCGTGGTGCATCGCCAAGTTCCAGTTTCCGGGTCGCAGCATCCTCACCAGTTTCATCGACCTGCCGTTTTCGGTCTCCCCTGTGATCTCGGGTCTGGTGTACGTGCTGCTGTTCGGGGCGCACGGGTGGTTCGGAACCTGGTTCATCGATCACGAAATCCGTATCGTGTTCGCGGTGCCGGGCATCGTGCTCGCCACGATGTTCGTGACGTTTCCATTCGTCGCGCGCGAGCTGATTCCGCTCATGCAGCAGCAGGGCGTGGACGAGGAACTCGCCGCACGCACGCTCGGCGCCTCGGGCTGGCAGATGTTCTGGCGGGTCACGCTGCCCAACATCAAGTGGGCGCTGCTTTATGGTGCGCTGCTCTGCTCGGCGCGCGCGTTGGGCGAGTTCGGCGCGGTATCGGTGGTTTCCGGGCACATCCGTGGCCAGACCAACACCATGCCGCTGCATGTCGAGATTCTCTACAACGAATACGCCTTCTCGGCATCCTTCGCAGTAGCATCGTTGCTGGCGATGTTCGCACTGGTCACCCTGGTGCTCAAGGCACTGCTGGAGTGGCGTTTCGGTCGCGAACTTGCGCGTCGCTGAGTCCCGGATTTCATGAAAATCGATATCCAGCAATTGTCCAAGTCCTTCGACGCGACGCGCGTGCTGAAGGAGATCAACCTCGACATCCGCGAAGGCGAGCTGTGCGCGTTGCTCGGGCCCTCGGGCTCCGGCAAAACGACGCTGCTGCGGATAATTGCCGGTCTGGATTTTCCTGATTCGGGCGCCGTGCTGTTCGAAGGTGAGAACGTAATCAGGCGCAACGCGCGTGACCGGCAGGTCGGTTTCGTTTTCCAGCACTACGCGCTGTTCCGTCACATGACCGTGTTCGACAACGTCGCGTTCGGATTGCGCATTCGTCCGCGCGCAACGCGGCCCGCGAGCGCGCAGATCCGGAACACCGTGGGCGAACTGCTCGACCTCGTGCAACTCGCCGGGTATGGCCAACGTTTCCCCGATCAGCTCTCCGGTGGTCAGCGCCAGCGCGTCGCGCTGGCTCGTGCGCTGGCGATCCAGCCGCGCGTGCTCCTGCTCGACGAGCCATTCGGTGCGCTCGATGCACGGGTGCGCAAGGAGATGCGCAAGTGGCTGCGCGAGCTGCAGCAGAAGATCCGCCTCACGAGCGTGTTCGTCACGCACGACCAGGACGAGGCGCTCGAGCTCGCCGATCGCGTCGCGGTGATGGAGCTCGGTTCGCTGGTGCAGGTTGGCCCACCGCACGAGGTGTACGACCGACCCCAGTCCCCGTTCGTCTACGATTTCCTCGGTGGTGCGAACAAAGTCGCGTGTCGCGTGCGCGGCGGCAAGCTGATCGTCGGCGATCATCCGCTCGCCGCGTTCGCAGCGCCGGATGACGACAACGCGACCCTGTACGTGCGCGCGCACGACTTCGAGATCCTGCCGTCCACGTCGGCGGATGGCCTGCCTGCGATCATCACGGACATCGTGCTCACCGGCGGCACCGCGCACATCACCGCGCGGCTCGCCGACTGCGCCGACGTGACGATCGAGCTGCCGCGCTGGTCGCTCGAGGAATCGTACATCGTCCCCGGGAGCGTCGTGCATCTGAAGCCGCGGCGTTTCGGCGTATTCGGGCCGTCCGCGGGCGCGCAGACTGAGGTGCGAGGCACACAACGCCAGGGATCGGATGCGCCTGTCCGTCACGAACACCTCACGCTCAGCCAGATCGCGCCGACCGCCTGAAGGCTTCCTCGCGGGGCCTGTCGGCACGGGTTCCCGCGCGCGGAAATCTTCACATTTTGAATTTTTGGCTGCCGGGAACTCAATCCGGCCGCGCCGGCTCATAATCAGTCGCGTTGCTGCAGATGGCACGCGTGAGCGACGGTATTCCGCATATGTTCGAAACTATCAGGGCACTCTTGGCAATGCGCATCCTCTGGGTTGCAGGCCTCGTCGTTTTGCTGGCGTCACTCTGGTTCGGCTTCGGTCGTGCTGGCACCACTGCACTGACGTATGACACTGTCGTGGTGGATCGCGGCGTCGTCGAGAAAACCGTCTCGACCTCGGGGTCGGTTGCCGCGCTGGTCACGGTCGATGTCGGCTCACAGATCTCCGGGCAGATCCTGCAGCTCAACGCCGACTTCAACAGCAAGGTCAAGAAGGGCGACCTGCTGGCGGTACTCGATCCGCAGACCTACAAGAGCCGGGTGCGCTCCGCCGAAGCCGATCTTGCCGTTGCGCGCGCCAACGTCGGTACGCAGCAGGCCTCGCTCAAGAAGGCGCACACGTCGCTCGAGCAATCGCAGCGCGATCTCAAGCGGCAGCAGACCCTCGCGGACGCGAAGCTGATCGCGGTCAACGCGATGGAGGACACGCGCAAGGTGACCGAACTGGCAGCCAGCGACCTGGAGATCGCCAAGGCGCAACTCACGAATACGCAGGCAGCGGTGCAGACGCGCCAGTCTGCGCTGGATCAAGCCCGCATCGATCTGTCGCGCACGGAAATCCGCGCCCCGATCGACGGGGTGGTGATCAGCCGCAGCATCTCGATGGGCCAGACAGTGGCGGCTAGCCTGCAGGCTCCGACGTTGTTCTCGATCGCGCAGGACCTCGCGCGCATCCAGATCGAGGCGAAGGTGGACGAGGCGGACATCGGCACCATCAAGGAAGGCAACCAGGCCAGCTTCACCGTCGATGCCTTTCCGGACCAGACATTCCGCGGTCGCGTCGCGCAGGTGCGCCTCGCCTCGGCGAACGTGCAGAACGTCGTGACCTACAGCGTCATGGTGCAGGCCGACAACCCGAGCGAGATCCTGTTGCCGGGTATGACCGCGAACGTTCGTATCGTCACCGACCGGCGCGAGAATGTGCTGCGCGTGCCGAACGATGCAACGCGCTTCCAGCCCGCGGGCGCACAGGCCGGGGCGCGCACCGCCGCAAGGACTACCGGTGGTGGCCAGGGCGGCGGTGGGCGTGGAGCCGGCGGCGACATGAGTGCCGAGATGACGCAAGAGCTCGGACTGAGCAAGGAGCAGGAAGAGCAGCTGAAGAAGGCGCGCGACGAGATGTCTGCGCAGGCGCGGCAAAGCGCGGGTGCACAGACAGGTGGCGGGCTCGCCGGTGGCGGCGGTTTCAATCCATTCAGTGGCGCTCAGGCCCAGCAGGCGATGCGGGCGCGCATGGAGAACATGATGCGCGGCGTGCTCACGCCCGAGCAGATGCAGAAGTGGCAGGCCATGCGCAACGCCCGCGGCGGTGGTGGCACGCGCGCCGGTACGCTGTACACGCTCGAGACGAAGACACCCAAGCAGCACGCCGTGCGCATAGGGCTCTCCGACGATCGCTTCACCGAGATCGTGCAGGGCGACTTGAAGGAAGGCGACAAGGTCGTCGTGCGCGCCAGGGCGGAGCCGAAAAAGTGAATGCCATGCTGGCTCCGGACGCGCCCGTCGTCGCAGCCCGCAAGCTCTCCAAAGTGTATCGCCTCGGCGAGCAGGAAGTGCATGCGCTGCGCGACGTGTCGTTTGAGATCGGTCGCGGCGAATTCGTCGCGATCATGGGACCGTCCGGCTCGGGCAAGAGCACGCTCATGAACCTGATCGGCGCACTGGACACACCGACGGGTGGCGAGCTCCACATCGGCGGCAGCGATATCTCGAAGCTCAGCTCCGACGAGCTCGCGGCGTTACGCAACCGCACCATCGGCTTCGTGTTCCAGAGTTTCAATCTGCTCGCACGCACGAGCGCCCTCAACAACGTGATGCTGCCACTCACCTATGCGCATCCGCGTCGCGCCGACGCGCAGCGCATCGCGAGTGAGCGACTCACCGACGTCGGGCTGGCGCAGCGCATGGATCACGTGCCCTCGCAGCTCTCCGGCGGTCAGCAGCAGCGGGTCGCAATCGCGCGCGCGCTGGTCAACTCCCCGAGCCTGATCCTCGCCGACGAGCCCACTGGGGCGCTCGACACCCATACTTCCGAAGAGATCCTTGCGCTGTTCAAGAAGCTCAACGCCGAAGGTCTGACCATCATCATCGTTACCCACGAGCCGGACATCGCTGCGCACTGCAAGCGCCTGCTGCGTGTGCGCGATGGCCAGCTCATCGAAGACAAGCTGCTGTGAATTTCATTGAGTTCATCAAGACTGCGCTCGTCGCGTTGCGGCTCAACGTGTTGCGTAGCGTGCTCACCACGCTCGGCATCATCATCGGCGTGGGCTCGGTGATCGTGATGTCCGCGATCGGCAGCGGCGCGAGCCTGGAGATCGAGAAGCAGATCGCGAGCTTGGGCACGAATCAGCTCACGGTTTTCCCGGGCTCGATGAATGTCGGTGGCCGGCAGGGCGGGCAGGGCTCCGCGCCACCGCTCACCGAGCGCGATCTGCGCGCGGTGCGGGATGAAGTGCCGGGCGTTGCGGCGGCGGCCGGCAACCTCAACGGCAGCGTGAATGTGGTGATCGGCAACGCCAACTGGGTGACACAGGTGAACGGCGTAAGCGCCGAAATCCAGGACGTGCGTGGCTGGCCGCTCGAAGCGGGGCGCTTCTTCGACCCGGTCGAGGCGCTGAGCGGGCAGAAGTACGTGGTGATCGGCTCCACCGTGGCGCGCGCGCTGTTCAATGGCGTCGATCCGCTGGGCTCGACGATTCGCCTGAACAACGTGCCGTTCCAGGTGATCGGGGTGCTCTCCTCCAAGGGCCAGGCGGGCGGGCGCGACCAGGATGATGTGGTGATGGTGCCGATCTCCACGGCGCGCTCGCGACTGGTGGGACGCATCGGTACCTCGGACCAGATCGGCCAGCTGCTGGTGAAAGTGGACGATCGTTACGATATAGAGCAGGTGCAGCAGCAACTGACCACCGTGCTGCGCGAGCGCCGCCGTGTTCAGGCGGGTCAGCAGGACAACTTCATCATCCGCAACTTTGCCGAGTTCCTGGAGACGCGCAGCGCGACCCAGCGGACTTTGGCGCTGCTGCTCGCATCCACCGCGGCGATTTCGCTGATCGTCGGCGGCATCGGCATCATGAACATCATGCTGGTATCGGTCACCGAGCGGACGCGCGAGATCGGGCTGCGCATGGCGATCGGCGCCCGCAGTGGCGACATCCTCGGACAATTCCTCACCGAGGCGATCCTGCTGTGCCTCGCGGGCGGGCTGCTCGGGCTCACGCTGGGTGTCGGTATATCCGTGGGCGTTTCCACATTCTTCAACTGGCCGGTGCACATCAGTCCCGGGATCGTCGCAATTGCGATTCTCGCATCGGGCGCAGTCGGGGTATTGTTTGGCTATGTGCCCGCGCGGCGCGCCTCGCAATTGAATCCCATCGAGGCGCTGCGTTACGAATAGCGGGCCTGTCCATCTCAGGAGGCCCGATGTCGAATCTGTTGCGCGCGATGCTCCCCACCGGGGATTACTCGCGCCTTCCAATGTGTTCATAACCATCGCAGGGCGGCATGCATGAGTTTCAATGACAACACGGTCATCCATCGGCGCGTCGCCGCGCTGCGCACAGGCTCCGATCCCACGCTCATCGCGCGCATGCCGTCGGGTTGGGCGGTGTTCAACGAGCAGCAGTTCCTGCGCGGTTGTGCGCTATTGCTGCCGGACCCGGTCGTGCCAACGCTGAACGCATTGCAGGGCGTGGCGCGATCGCAGTTCCTGCTGGACATGTCATTGCTTGGCGATGCTTTGCTGCAGGCAACCGGCGCGCTGCGCATCAACTACGCGATGTTCGGCAACCAGGAGCCGGCGCTGCATGCGCACGTGGTGCCGCGCTATGGTGACGAGTCGGACAAGCTGCGCAGTGCGCATCCCTGGGCCTATGATTGGGCGCAGGCGCCGGCATTCGATGCGCGCGCACTCGCGCCCCTTATGGAGTCGGTGCGCTCCGGACTCGGCAGTTCACTCAGCGCAGGGTGACCGCGAGTGCTGCGAGTGTGTCCACCGGCGCGGCGCACACGCTGCCACGACACACGTAGGCAATCGCCGCGCCACGCGCGGGCTTGTCCGCAAGGGCGTGCGGCACACCAGTGAGATCATCGGGTACAGCCAGCACCAGTCGCCGTGGCGCATACAGTTTTGCGAGATTGCGCTGCCACGCCGTGAGCACGTCGCGCCGTCCACGCAGGATCACGATCTCCGGTGGCTGCAGATACTCATCGAGCGCATTCAGCAGCGAAATGTGCCCCATGGGATAGCGCAGCATCGCAGGTAGCGCCGCGCGCAGCGTGCGCTCGGCGGCCTCGAGATAGCGCGATTCGCCGAGCAGGTAGCCCATGCGCTGCAGAACCAGCGCGGCGATGCCATTGCCGGAGGGCGTCGCGTCGTCCGCGAATGCCTTGCTGCGATGGATCAGCGCCTCGTGATCGTCCGCGGTGAAGTAGAAGCCCCCTGCGGGCGCGCTGAACCTGGCGAGCACCACTTCGATCAACTCGCGCGCGAATTCGAGCTCGGCGGGATCGAAGCGGAGTGTCTGGAGCTCCAGAATGGCATCCACCAGCAGCACGTAGTCATCGAGAAACGCAGACACATTCGCAGTGGCCAGCAACCGCCCGTCGCGCCACAGCGTGGTACGGATACAAGTGAGTGCGCGCGTCGCTGCCGCCGTGAATTGCTCGCGTTGCAGCGCGCGCCCCGCCAGGGCGAGACCGCGGATGGCGAGGGCATTCCAGCTCGTAAGTATCTTGTCATCCAGTCCTGGCGGGACTCGACGGGCGCGAGCCGCGAGCAGCGTGGCCTTCGCTGACTGCAGCACGGAACGCGATGACGGGTCGGCATCCTCCGTGACGCGCAGATGCCAGGTGCCCTCGAAGTTGGCCGGCCCGTCGAGTCCAAGATGTGGCGCGAGCACGGCGAACTCCTGCTCGCTCAGCAGTTTTTGCACCTCTTCGCGCGTCCATACGTAATAGCGGCCTTCGTGGCCCTCCGAGTCGGCATCGAAGCTGGAATAGAAGCCACCTTCCGGCGACTGCATCGCCGCGAGCAGGAATTCGGCGGTGTTGGTCGTCACCTGCGCATAGAACTCGTCGCCCGTGGCGCTGGCGGCCAGCGCATACACGGACAACAGGGCGCCGTTGTCATACAGCATCTTTTCGAAGTGCGGAATGCTCCACCGTGCGTCCACGCTGTAACGGCAGAAGCCTCCGGCGAGATGGTCCTGAAGACCACCGTCGGCCATGCGCCGCAGCGTGAGGCTAGCCATGTACAGCGCCTGCAGATCGGGTTGCTCGGCGGCACTCGTGGCATACCAGTCGCGCAGCAGCCGTTCGAGCGTGAGTGGATGGGGAAACTTCGGCGCGGTGCCGAAGCCGCCGTGGTCGCCATCGAAAGCCTTCTGTAGCGCAGTGCGCGCCTGGCGCAGCGGCGCCTCGTCAAGCGGCTGCGCAGGATCAGCGGGTGCAGGCATGAGCGCGTCGAAGGCGCGCATCAGCGCGTCACCCTGCTCGCGCAACTCGGGCTGTCGCGTCCGGTAGTACTCGCCGATGCGAGGCAGCAGGTCCTTGAACGCAGGCAAGCCATGGCGCGCGACGGGGGGGAAGTAGGTGCCGCCAAAGAACGGCTTCTGGTCATTGTGGGTGAGGAACATTGTCAGGGGCCAGCCACCACCACGCTGCGTCAGCAACTGCTGGGCGATCTGGTAGATGCGGTCGATGTCGGGACGCTCTTCGCGATCCACCTTGATGTTCACGAACAGGTCGTTCATCACGGCGGCGGTTGCGGGATCCTCGAACGACTCGTGCGCCATCACGTGGCACCAGTGGCAGGCGGAGTAGCCGACCGAGAGCAGGATTGGTTTGCCACTGCTGCGCGCGAGTGCGAGCGCTTCGGCGCCCCAGGGGTGCCAGTGCACCGGATTGTGAGCGTGCTGGAGGAGGTAGGGGCTGGTCGAGCCCGCCAGGGCGTTCGCGAGCGCATTGCCCGGAAGCTGTGCCATGAGAGCCTTGGTCATGAAGTAGAATACGCGGCCCATCATACCGAACTGAATTTCGTCACGATGAATCTGTCCGCTGCGCAACCTGCGCCGTCGGATGACCTGCGCGGCGCCGATGTGCCCGTCCTGCGCCTCAAGCGCGGCGAGGAACGTCGCATTCGCGCTGGTCATCTCTAGGTGTTCTCCAACGAAGTCGACAACGACAGCACGCCGCTGACCCGTTTCGAGCGCGGCTCGCTCGCGCGCCTGCATTCCAGCCGCGACCAGTTCATCGGCTTCGCCTACGTCAATCCGCATGCGCTCATCTGCGCGCGGATCCTCAGCCGCGATGTGAATCAGCCGATCGGCGTACCGCTGCTCCTCAAGCGCCTGCGCACCGCGCTCGCCCTGCGCGAGCGGCTGTATGCCGCCCCTTACTACCGGCTGCTGTACGGCGATGCCGACGGTCTCCCCGGTCTGGTCATCGACCGCTACGGCGATGTGCTGGTCGGTCAGATCGCCACTGCCGGTATGGAGGCGCTGCGTCCCATGATCGAGCAGGCGCTCTACTTGATGCTGAATCCGAAGCTGCTCGTGTGGAAGAACGACAGCAGCGCACGCGAACTCGAGGGTCTGCCGCGCGAGGTGCAGGTGGTCGGCGCCGAGCTGCCGGAAGAGCTCGAGGTGATCGAGAACGGCATCACCTACAGCGCGCCGCTCGCGGCGGGCCAGAAAACCGGTTGGTTCTACGACCAGGCGGCCAACCGCCAGCGCCTGCATCGGCTCATGGGCAAGGGTGCCCGAGTGCTTGATGTCTGCAGCTATGTGGGTGCATGGGCAATCTCGGCGCTGAAAAACGGCGCCTCCGAAGCGCTGTGCATCGACTCCTCGGAACGCGCGCTCGAGTTCGCGGCGAAGAATGCGGCGCGCAATGGCGTGACGCTGCCGCTGCGCAAAGCCGATGCCTTCGATGCGCTTGCCGCGTTGCATGCTGAAGGCCGACGCTTCGACGTCGTGATCGTTGATCCGCCTGCGTTCATCAAGCGCAAGCGCGACCTGCCGCAGGGTGAGGCCGCGTACCGCAAGATGAACCAGCTCGCTCTGCGGTTGCTCGATCACGATGGTCTGCTCGTGAGCTGCTCCTGCTCGTATCACCTCGGGTTCGACGAACTGCCGGAAATCATCCAGTCGGCGGCGCGGCACGCTGACTGCGACGTGCAGATCCTGGAGGCCGGTGGGCAGTCACCCGATCATCCGGTCCATCCGGCGATCCGCGAGACCCGCTATCTCAAAGCCTTCTTCTGTCGCGTGACCCGCTAGAATCGGCCCCGGTAATGCTGCGCCATCCGCAAATCGATCCCATCGCCTTCGGCATCGGTCCGTTGCAGGTGCACTGGTACGGGATCATGTACGTGCTGGGGTTCGCCGCGGCTTGGTGGCTCGCGCGCCGGCGCGCGGCCCGCCCCGAGTCGACC
>JBDSRN010000098.1:0-4848 GCA_039929265.1 Steroidobacteraceae bacterium
AAACGCAGCACCTTGAAACCGAGGCGGCGAGCGACCCAGTAGTGGCCGAACTCATGCACCGTGACCAGCAGGCTCACGGCAACGATGAAAGCGAGCAGGTGTTGCCAGGACAGATTCAAGCGTGTGCGCTCCGTGGTGAGGCTGACCGGGCCGCAACCTGCCGCTGCGCGGCCTCGCGGGCGAGAGCGTCAACTCCCAGCACTGTTTCCAGATCCGTGACCGGCCCCCCGCTGACGTCGTTCATCACCGTCTCAATGACTGCCGGAATGTCCAGAAAGTTCAACCGTCCATCGAGGAAGGCCTGCACCGCTACCTCGTTTGCCGCGTTCAGGATCGCCGGCATCAACCCGCCCTGCCTGATTGCCGCCGGAGCGAGCGCGAGACAGGGGAAGCGCGCGGCATCGGGCGCGCGAAATTCGAGTTTGCCGACCTTGATCAGATCAAGGGATTGTACACCGGAGGCGATGCGCTGCGGCCAGGCAAGCGCCTGTGCGATCGGTGTGCGCATGTCGGGGGAGCCCAGCTGCGCCAGGACCGACCCATCCAGGTACTCCACCAGCGAATGCACGATGCTCTGTGGATGGATCACGATTTCGATGCGCTCGGGGGGGAGACCGAACAGCGCGCAGGCCTCAATCAGCTCCAGACCCTTGTTCATCAGCGTCGCCGAATCGACCGATATCTTGCGCCCCATCACCCAGTTCGGGTGCGCGCAAGCCTGCTCTGGCGTAACGCTCCCGAGCTCGGCTGCGGGCCAGTTGAGGAACGGTCCGCCCGAGGCAGTCAGGAGCAGGCGACGTACCCCCGCCGACTCGCCTTCCCCGCACACCGCCATGCTCTGATCCTTGCTCTGCGGCAAGCACTGGAAGATCGCGTTGTGCTCGCTGTCGATCGGAATCAGCTGTGCTCCGGAGGCGCGCACCGCCTGCATCACCAGCGGCCCGGCCATCACCAGCGACTCCTTGTTCGCGAGCAGCAGACGCTTGCCACTGCCCGCTGCGGCAAGTGTCGAGCGCAGACCGGCGGCACCAACTATGGCAGCCATCACGTATTGCGCTTCGGGCAGTATCGCCATTTCCTCGAGGGCGCGCTCCCCGGCGAGCACCCTCGTTGGCAGCCCTGCATCGGCCAGGCGCGCCGCAAGTGTTGCCGCGCACGCGGGATCCGTCATTGCTGCGTAGGCAGGACGAAATTGCAGGCATTGCTCTGCGAGTCGATCGACGTTGCGACGTGCCGCGAGCGCGACGACGCGGAACTCGTCGGGATGCCGACCGAGCACGTCGAGCGTGCTCTCGCCAACGCTGCCCGTCGCGCCGAGGACGGCGACGCCTATCACGGCATCGCCCCAGGATCACCCAGCAACTGCAGTCCGAGCGCGAACACCGGCACCGCCGCGGTGATGCTGTCGAGTCGATCCATCACGCCGCCGTGGCCGGGAATCATGTGGCCACTGTCCTTCACGCCAGCGAAACGCTTGAACATGCTTTCGGTGAGATCGCCAATCACCGAGAACACCGCGGTGACCAGGCACAGCAGCAGGAAGCTCACGCGCGGCTCGCCAAACCACCACGCACCGCAAAGCGCAGCGACGCCCGCCAGCAGCACGCCACCGAAACAGCCTTCCCATGTCTTGCCCGGCGAGACTTGGGGCGCGAGGCGATGCTTGCCGAATGTCTTGCCCGCGGCGAACGCTCCGGTGTCGGCGGCCCATACCAGGATAAGCACGAACAGGGTCCATTCCGCGCCGCGCGCCCAGTCGAGCCGCAGCTGCAGCAGTCCAATGAAGGTGGGAACCAGCACGAGGATTCCGGCCAGCGCCGCGATCGGGCGATTGATCAGGCGCGGCAGCAGCATCAGCCACAGCAGCGCGAGCAGCCACCAGCACGTCGCGCCGACCAGAACTGCACGCTGAATGTGCGCGTGGTCGCGCAGGCTCCAGGCGCCTGCGAGCAGCACCGCGATCAGCGCGACAAACGCTACCCGTTGCCATAACGCGCTCGGGCGCGCGAACACCGACCACTCCCATGCGCCGGCGAGAATGGCGAGCGTCAGCACCAGAACCGTGGCGAACGCAGGTGCGAACAGCAGCAGCGCCAGCAGTGCGACGATGAGGATGACCGCCGTGATGATCCGCTGCAGCAGCATCTAGCGCACGCCCCGCTGTTCGCCGGTGAGACCGAAACGTCGCTGACGCTCGGCGAAATAATCGAGCGCCGCGGTGAACCCTGTTTCGTTGAACTGCGGCCAGAGATCGTCGGTGAAATACAGCTCGGCGTACGCCAGATTCCACAGCAGGAAATTGCTGATGCGGCGTTCGCCGCCCGTGCGGATGAACAGATCGGGATCCGGCAGCCTGCCAAGCTCGAGCTCCACGGCCAGCGCGGCTTCGTCGATCTGCCCGGGTGCGAGCTCCCCGGCAACACAGCGATGCGCCAGACGCCGCGCGGCATTGACGATATCCCAGCGGCCGCCGTAGCTCACCGCGATCTGCAGCTTCAGTCCCGTGTTGTCGCACGTGCGCGCTTCGGCATTGCCGATGCGCGTCTGCAGAGCGCTCGCTAGCGCGGCGCGGTTGCCAATGAACCGCAGGCGCACCTGGTTGCCGTGCAGTTCGTCCACTTCGCGGTCCAGCGCATCAAGGAACAGTCCCATCAGCGCACCGACCTCTTCCGCGGGTCGCGCCCAGTTCTCGCTGCTGAAGGCGAACAGTGTGAGGGCTTCGATGCCCTGACGCGCGCACTGCTCGATCGCCATGCGCACTGGCTTGACACCCGCCTTGTGGCCCGCCTGGCGCGGCAACGCGCGCGCGCGCGCCCAACGGCCATTGCCATCCATGATGATGGCCACATGCTTCGGCACAGAGCGGGACTCGCTCACTCAGACCTGCAGGATTTCTTTTTCTTTCGAACTCAAATGCTGGTCGATTTCAGCGACGTACTTGTCCGTGAGCTTCTGGATGTCATCCTGAGCCTTGCGCTCGTCATCCTGCGTGATGAGCTTTTCCTTCTGTGCTTCCTTCACGTCCACGAGCACGTCGCGGCGCACGTTGCGCACGGCGACGCGCGCATTCTCGGCATCGTTGCGCACAACCTTGGTGATGTCGCGGCGACGCTCCTCGGTCAGCGGCGGCAGTGGAATACGGATGACGGCGCCAGCGGTCATCGGCGACAGACCGAGCTCCGACTTGTGGATCGCCTTCTCGATCGCCTGCACCATGCTCTTGTCCCATGGCGACACCACGAGCGTGCGTGCATCCTCGACGCTGATGTTGGCAACCTGTTGCAGCGGCGATTCTGCGCCGTAGTAGTCGACCTTGAGGTTCTCGACCAGGCTCGGATGCGCACGACCGGTCCGCATCTTCTTCAGATCTGCGAGGAAGTTCTGCACGCATTTCTGCATGCGGTTGCTGGCATCGGCCTTGATCTCGTCGAGCATGAATTCTCCAGCTAGTCGAAAGTCACGAGCGTGCCCACGTCCGCGCCACGCACCAAACGCGGCAGATCTCCTGGGTTGAACAGGTTGAAGACGCGCAGGGGGAGCCGATTGTCCCGGCACATGACGATGGCAGTCGCGTCCATCACATTCAGGCGATCGTCCAGCACACGATCGAAGCTCAGCGTCTCGTAGCGCGAGGCCTTTGGATTTTTCACGGGGTCATCGGAATACACGCCGTTGACCTTGGTCGCCTTGAGCAGTATTTCGGCGCCCACTTCGATCGCCCGCAGCGCAGCGGCCGTGTCGGTAGTGAAGAACGGATTGCCGGTGCCGGCGGCAAAGATCACGACGCGGCCCTTCTCCAGATGCCGGACGGCGCGGCGCCGGATGAAGTCCTCGGCCACTTCGTTGATGCGTATGGCCGACATCACGCGCGCCGGCGAGCCGAGTCCCTCGATTGCATCCTGGATCGCGAGCGCGTTCATGACAGTGGCGAGCATCCCCATCTGGTCGCCGGTGACCCGGTCCATCCCGGCACGCGCGAGGCCGGCGCCGCGAAAGATGTTGCCGCCACCCACAACCACCGCCACCTGCACGCCGAGGGCGAGCACTTCCTGCAACTCGAGCGCGACCCTGCGCAGCATGGCCGGATCAATGCCGTAGTCGGCGTCGCCGAGCAGTGCTTCGCCGGAAAGCTTGACGAGGATGCGCTTGAACAATGGTGCTGCCTCTTGAAAAAAACCCCGCAACGCGGGGTTTGTATCAGAACTCAGTGTGCGGTGCCGTCAGGCTTCCTGGCGCTGGCTTGCGCCTGGGCCATCACCTCGGCAACAAAATCATCCTGCTTCTTCTCGATGCCGGCGCCTACTTCCAGGCGCTCGAAGCGGATGACGCGCGCGTTCGCGCCCTTCAACAGCTTCTCGACCGAGGTATCCGGATCCTTCACGAACGGCTGACCCGCCAGCGTGAGCTCGCCGAGGGATTTGCGCAGACGGCCTTCGACCATCTTCGCGATGATCTCGGCAGGCTTGTTCTCGCCGGCGGCCTGCTCGGTGAGGAAACTGCGTTCCTTCGTCACGATGTCGGCCGGAATGTCGGCAGTGGAGTTGTAACGCGGATTGCTCGCGGCGACATGCATCGCAAGATCGCGCGCCAGATCGGCGTTGCCGCCCTCGATCGCGACCAGCGTGCCGATGCGCGTGCCATGCAGATAGTGCGCGAGCGTGCCTTCGGCATCCACGCGAACGAAGCGTCGCACGGAAATGTTCTCACCGATGCGCGCGACCATCTCGCGACGCTTGTCGTCGATGGTGCCACCGGTCGGAAGCGGCAGTGCAAGCAGCCCTTGCACGTCGGCCGGCTTGCGCTCCAGCGCCACCTTCGCCACCGCCGCGGCGAACGCGGCGAACTCGT
>JBDSRN010000099.1:0-2207 GCA_039929265.1 Steroidobacteraceae bacterium
GTCTTCATGGCTGCCGCCACGCGGGCCCGCCGCCTCGACACTGGTGATACCGAGTAGAACGGCGCACAGCGAGGCAGCGAAGCGGCGGGTATGTCGGTCAGCGGGAATATCGACCATGCACCGCCGATTCTAGACGTACTCGCTCATGCTTCAAGCTGGCCGTCAATCCGCGCGCACTCAGGCGCTGACCAGCGAGGCGGATCGTCACGAGTTGGCGCGATGCGAGGTCCTGCGTCTTCGTATCGAAATCGAGCTGCTCGGTCGCGATTTCGGCCGCTAGCTTCGAATTGGGCAGCATGCCGTTCGCGCGCACCGCGCCCGTGAGCGCCACGAGGGTCGTGCCGCCGGGCAGCAGGCCGTTGTTGGCCGTCAGTTGCCAGCTCGACTTGCCATCGAGGTGGTAATGCATCGTGAGTTTCTGCAGCGTCACATCGCCGGTGGACGGTCGCTGCTCGATGCGCTCGGCATCGAGCGAGTAGAGGGGCGCGCCGTCGGCGCCGGTCTCGACGATCTGTGCGCCGAGCGCGACGTAACCCTGTTCGGCGCCACTGGCTTGCACGTCGGCGGTATCCGCGATGGGACCCTTGCCGCGCCCCATCAGGAAGGCGCCGCCCAGCAGCATGAGCACGAGCAGAAGGATCCCGCCCCAGAGCCTCACCGTGCGGCCCGCCCGGCGAGCAGCCAGTCGCACACCTCGCGCACTGCGCCTCGGCCTCCCGGCAAAGTGGTCTCGCGATGCGCCACCCTGCGCACCAGTGGATGTGCATCGAGCACCGCGATCGAGAGGCCGGCGCGCGCGAGCAGCGCGATGTCGGGCGTGTCGTCGCCGATGCACGCCGTCTCCTGGGGCGCGATGCCGAGCTTCGCGAGCAGCTTGTCGTACGCGGCCGTCTTGTTCGCGAGGCCCTGACTCACGTGCCGGATGCCCAGATCACGACAGCGCCGCGCCGTCGCCGCGGACTTGCGCCCCGACAGCACCGCCACTATCACGCCCGCGTCCTGTAGCAGCTTGATGCCGTGCCCGTCGCGCACGTGGAAGACCTTGATCTGCTCGCCCTGCGGCCCATACAGCAGCCGCCCGTCGGTGAGCACGCCATCGACATCGAGTACCAGCAGGCGGATCGATGCCAGGGATACCGGTCTGCGCGCGTGCGCCATCAGACGACTCCCGCGCGCAGCAGGTCGTGGATGCCGAGCGCGCCGACGAGCCTGCCGGCCTCGTTCGTCACCAGCAGCGCGGTGATGCCGTGCAGCTCCATGCGATGCGCGGCCTCCGCCGCGAGTGCCTGCGAGTCAATGGTGCGCGGTGCTTTGGTCATCACGGTGCTCATCGGCGTGCCATGCAGATCCACCTGTTTTTCCAGTGTGCGACGCAAGTCGCCGTCGGTGAACACGCCGAGCAGTGCATCGCTCGCGTCGACCACCGCTGTGAGCCCGAGTTTCTTGCGCGTCATCTCGAGGAGTCCACCGGACAGCGGTGTGTCGGCGAGCACACGCGGCAGCGAGTCGCCCGTGTGCATGAGGTCCGCGACCCGCAGCAGCAGCTTGCGACCCAGACTGCCACCGGGATGCGAGCGCGCGAAGTCCTCGCTGGTGAAGCCGCGCGCCTCGAGCAGCGCCATTGCGAGCGCGTCGCCCATCGCGAGCGTCGCCGTGGTGCTCGCGGTGGGGGCGAGATTGTGCGGGCATGCCTCCTCGGCGACGCTGACGTCGATGCTCACCTGAGCATCGCGCGCGAGGGTGGAGCCGGGCGTACCCACCAGCGCGATCAGCGGCGTGCCCAGCCGCCGCAACGATGGCAATAGCGCGACGATCTCGGGCGTCTCGCCCGAATTGGAGATCGCGAGCACGACATCGTCGCGCGCGATCATGCCGAGATCGCCGTGATTGGCTTCACCCGCATGCAGAAAGAACGCGGGCGTGCCAGTGCTTGCGAGCGTGGCGGCAATCTTGCTGCCCACGTGCCCGGACTTGCCGAGCCCGGTCACCACCACGCGCCCCCGGCAGGCGAGGCACAGGCCGCAAGCCGCGGCGAAGCTCGCATCCAGCCGCCCCGCGAGTGCGACGATGGCGCGTCCTTCTATCTCCAGCGTGCGGCGCGCGGCCCGTGCGAGCTGCTGCGCATCGAATTTGATTTGTGCGGGCGTGCTCATGTTGGCTCAGGGATAATATATGGAATGAAACCCGAGCAGCTTGCAGACCTCATC
>JBDSRN010000100.1:0-10855 GCA_039929265.1 Steroidobacteraceae bacterium
GGATGGCAGATGCAGGCGAAGGCGACGCGCTTCGATCCTGGCGCATTCGCAGCAGCATGGCCCGGCAGTCTCGACTTCGCGCTGTCAAGCGGCGGCACGCGCACGGACACGGGCACCGAGGCGACGCTGTTGCTCGACAAGCTCGCGGGCAAACTGCGCAATCGCGCGGTCGCCGGCGATGCGGATCTGAAATTGTCCGACGATTCGACCGTCAGCGGTGCGCTCGAGGTGCGTTCCGGGCGGAGCCGCGTGCACCTGCAGGGCAGCGGCAGCCGCGAGGCCAATTCCGTCGCGGCAACGATCGACGCCAGCCTTGATGACTGGCTGCCCGATGCATCCGGCAGCCTCGATGCAGAAGTGCGGGCGGATGGCAGATGGCCTGAGCTGAAGATCACCGGCAACGCGCGTGGCAGCGAACTGAGGATCGGCGCGGAACGAGTCGGCAAGCTCGCGCTTGAGTTCGACATCACAAAGCCATTGCATCCGGACGGCACGCTCACGCTCGAGCTGCAGGATGCTACGGCTGCGGGCTTCGCGTTCGCGCAGGCGAAGCTCGGTACGCGAGGCAACGAGGGCAGTCACACCGTGCAGCTCACCGCCCGGGGCGAGCCATTGTCGATCGAGCTTGCGCTGCAGGGTGCACTGAAGGACGGCGAGTGGCAGGGCGAGCTGCAATCGCTGACCTTCGACGCAAAGGATGTCGCGCGCCTCACGTTGCAGCAACCCGTTCGCATCGCGTACAGCGATCAGGCGAGCACCGTGTCGGAGGCCTGTTTCGCGGATCGCGGTCTGCGTCTGTGTTTCGAGGGGGAGCGGCGCGCGGATCGCACGCTGCGCGCGCAGTATTCGCTGCGCGAAGTGCCGCTGGCACTCGTCCACAGCGTGCTCGCGCCGGCGCTGCCGCTGTCGGTGCAAGGAACGCTGCAGGGCGAGGGCGACATCCGTCGCGATGCACAAGGTCTGCTGTCGGGCAAGGCGGCGCTGCAATCGGCGCGCGGCGCGATTGCACAGAAGCCGCTGGACACGAGCGATCAACCACGCGTGCTGCTTGAGTGGTCGGATCTCGCGCTGCAGGCCACGCTCGCTGGCGCGAATGCCAGCGCGACACTCCGCTCGAAGCTCAACGAAGCGGGCTCGCTCCAAGGTCAGCTCAGCGCGAGCGGCTTCGACACACCCAGCACGCAACTGCAGGGTGCGTTCACGGCAAATCTGCCAAGCATCGCGGTGGTCGAGATGTTCGCACCGCAGCTCGCCAATGTGCAGGGCCAGCTCGCGCTGAGGGCCGACATAACAGGCACGCTCGACGCTCCGCAGATCTCGGGCGAACTGACCGCAACCGAGCTTGCGATGGAGCTACCGGACATCGGTCTCAAGCTGCGAGACGGCAACCTGAGCGTGACACCGCAAGGTGGGGTGGATGGACCGTTGCGAGTCACGGGTGCGATCAGCTCCGGCAAGGGCAAGCTCGAGATCGACGGCACCGGCACGCTCCAGGGCACTGCCCGACTCACTATCAAGGGCGATGACTTTCTCGCCGCGGACATGCCCGGCGTGCGCGTCCACATTTCACCGAACCTCGATTTCGAGCGTGGTGCGGAGCGCATGACGCTCGTTGGTGACCTGCGGCTGCAGGGCGCCGACATCAACCTGCAGAAACTGCCGCGTGGCAACCGAGCGCAGGCGGCATCGGCGGACGTCGTTGTCGTGGACGAGACCAGCGAGATGCAGAAGGAAGCACAGTCGATTCCGTTGCTGGCAACCATCAACGTGGATCTCGGAGAGAACGTGAAGCTTGCCGGCTACGGGCTCGATGCCACGGTCACGGGCAAGCTCAACGTGCGCGAGCGGCCGGGCGAGCCGACCACCGGTTCGGGCGAGATCCGCGTCGCCGGAACGTACAAGGCTTACGGTCAGGACCTCACCATCCGCCAGGGTCAGCTCCTGTACGCGCAGACGCCACTCGACAATCCCCGCCTCAACATCGTCGCAGTGCGCGTGATCGACACGGTGACGGCGGGACTGCGCGTGGGCGGCAGTGCGCAAAGCCCGCAACTCAGTGTGTTCTCGGATCCGGCGATGGGCCAGTCAAGCGCGCTGTCGTATCTCGTCGCCGGCAAGCCGCTCGATAGCATCGGTGAAGGGGAAGGCGATGCGCTGCAGTCCGCTGCGCGCTCGCTCGGTACTGCGGCGGGCGGCTTGCTCGCGAAGAATCTGGGCAGGCGTCTGGGCGTCGACGAGCTGGGCATCAAGGACAGTGCATCGCTCGGCGGTGCAGCGCTGACAGTTGGGCAATACCTCTCGCCACGGCTGTATCTGAGTTACGGCGTCGGCCTGTTCACGCCCGGCGAGGTCATCACGCTGCGCTACAAGCTGACACGCGATCTGGCACTCGAGGCGGAGAACTCCGCGCAGAAATCCCGTGCCGGCGTGCAGTACCGCCTTGAGCGCTAGAGGTTCACGGTCTTCATGCCCGACTCCGGATAGCGCGCGCCACTCGCGATGCCCTTGGGCATCGCCGCGTCGATGCGCTGCAACGTTGCGGCATCCAGTGTGACATCCACCGCCCGCACGTTTTCCTCGAGTGTGGCGATGCGCGTGGTGCCTGGAATTGGCACCATGAAATCGCCCTGCGCCAGCAGCCAGGCGAGCGCAAGCTGCGCGGGCGTGCAGCCCTTCTCCGTTGCGATGTTGCGCACTTCATCGACCAGCGCGAGATTCTTCGCGAAGTTCTCCCCCTGAAAGCGCGGCGAGTTGCGCCGGAAATCATCGGCAGCGAAATCGTCCGGGCTTTTGAATTTGCCTGCGAGGAATCCCCGGCCCAGCGGGCTGTACGGCACGAAGCCTATGCCGAGTTCGCGACAGGTCGGCAGCACGGTGTCCTCGGGCTCGCGCGTCCAGAGCGAATACTCCGACTGCAGCGCGGTGATCGAGTGCACGGCGTGCGCCGCACGGATGCGCGCAGGGGCGGCTTCGGAAAGTCCGAGATAGCGCACCTTGCCCGCGCGCACGAGCTCGGCCATCGCTCCGACGGTGTCCTCGATGGGCACGCGAGTGTCGGGCCGATGCTGGTAGTAGAGATCGATGTGGTCCACCTTGAGGCGCTGGAGCGAGGCGTCGCAGGCCTGGCGCACATAAGTCGGCTCACCTGTGATGCGACGCCTGCCATCGGGCGTGCGCTGGATGCCGAACTTGCTCGCGAGGAACACCTCGTCGCGTCGACCTGCGATCGCCTGTCCGACCAGCACCTCGTTCGTGTGCGGGCCATACACATCGGACGTGTCGAGGAAGCTGACGCCCAGATCGAGAGCCCGCCGGATGGTGGCGAGTCCCGACGCGTCGCTGGTGGCGCTGGTTGCCGTGTAGAAGTCCGACAGACCCATGCATCCGAAGCCCAGTGCCGACACGACGGCGCCCTGCGAACCGAGTTGACGTGTTTTCATGATGCGATCTCATTGTAGCCGCGACGCTGTGTGGAATGGCGGCTGGGCAAACCGGCTCCTGCTCGGTGTAGAACTCGGATCACAAGCAACGTCAGTTCGCTCATGGAGCAGGCTCACTGATCACGAACAGCTTGCGGGTCGTCTCCACGACTTCCCAGGTGCCGCTGAACCCGCCTGGCACGACGAAACTGTCGCCACTGCTTACCGTGACAGCGGTGCCCGCGACATCTGTGAGGATGCTGACCCCTTCAAGGATCTGGCAGAATTCTTCCTCGCTGTAGCTCACGCGCCATTTGCCCGGCTCGCTGCGCCAGTAACCGGCACTGAATCGGCCGCTGGAATCCGTGTAATGGATCCAGGCGGTCTGTCGCGGATTGCCTGTGAGCAGCTTTTCAGCGGCAACGAAATAGTCCTCGCCGGCCACATTCGCTGGAAAAATGATGAGCTTCAAATCGACGCTCCGTCACCAGATAGATGACGCAGCGTAGCAGGCCACCAATCAAAGGCTATACATGACCCGCTTCGTCGCTCACGGCTGCTCGACCAGGCACGAGGTAGTTGCCACCGCTTGGTCTCATGAAGGTGGGGCTTTTCCGCATCGTCCCGCACTGGCACGATGACTCTCCGTTGGATGGCAGGATTCCATTGGTCGGAGGAGCGTAACCCGGTTCCCGTGCCCGAAATATGGGTACCTGGCTATGTCGAAATGCTGGGTACTTGCGAAGCGCTTTGCCGCTGCAGCAAAAGGCGCTACCGTCACCTTCTGAAGCGCTGACAGAGCGCCGCTGGGAGATGGTCGATGCGCAAGTTCCGCCTGTCCGTGCTGGCCCTTGGATTGGTTGGCGTCGTTTGCGCCGATGCCGCCAATCAGCCGGCTGCAGCCGGTGCCCAGCAGCGCAAGCCAACGACCAATGCGCTGCGCGTGCAGCGCGTCGGAATCATGGACACAAGTGGCTTCGACCGGCCACTGGTCGCAAGCTTCCTGTTCATCCCGGTGGGCTGGAAGGCGCAGGGGGGCGTGGTTTGGGGTGGTCAGTACCTGTGCACCAACGGCTACAACATTTCCTGGGGGGCGAGCTCGCCCGACAACACGCAGCTGGTTGGCATCCTGCCGCAGGCGGCGTGGAGCGCGTCCAACATACCGGGCGCGCAGCCCAATCCTGGCTGCAAGCTGATGAACATCACCTCGCTGCAGGCATACCTGCAGCAGTACATCCCGACTCTGAAGCCGGGCGCACGCGTGCTTGATTTCCGCCCGCGTCGCGATCTTATGGCCAAATTGCAGAGCTTGAACACGACCATACCCTCCGCGATGGGCGAGTTCCGCACCTGGATAGAGTCCGTTGACGCACTGTTCAGTTTCAACGACAACGGCCGCGATATGCGCGGCGTTATCACTGCAACGGCCTACTTCAGCGGCTCCCACACGTATCCAATGTACGGCATGCAGGCAATGGACTCACTGAGCGTGATGGTCTACCCGATGTACGTGGCCACCGCGCCGAATGGTCAGCTGAACATCGGTTTTGCCGAAGCGATCCGTCAGTCGATCCTGCCGAATCCGGAATGGACGGCGCGCATCGCCGCGCACAACGGAAAAATCGGACAGGAAGCGCTGGCCGAAGGCGTGAAGCGCGGCAAGATAATTCAGGAAGCCAACGACTACATCAGCAAGCTGCGCACGGACACTTACAACCAGACGTCGGCGGTAAACGATCGCATCGCCCGCGACCGCGGCAACGCGATGCGCGACGTGCAGGATTTCAACGATCCATCGGCAGCCGGTGGCCGCGTGCAGCTCTCCAGCTTCTACGATCATGCGTGGAAGCTGAACGATGGGACTTATGTCCTTTCCAACGACGCCAGCTTCGATCCCTGGCGCGACTTGAATCTCGCGGGCACGCGGCTCGACCAATCTCGCTAGAAATCTGCAATGGGATTGTTAATCGCAACAACGCTGCTCGCAGCATCCGCAGTTCCCGCCCTCGCGCAGAATACTTTCGGTGATGCGCAGCAGCCACAGCAGCTGCACAACGGACGAAGGGGTTGAAGGCACTCGTCAGTGCCAAGCTGGCAAAGTACGTGATGCTCGACGTGCTCGGCAGCGGCGAAACCTTGCCCGGTGCAGTACAGGCGTCGTGGGAATCGCAGCCCGGTGCGCTCAACGATCAGATCCAGCAGCCTGGTAGCGCGGCGGCATCGAGGCGTGGAAGTCGGCAGCGTTTTCGACCAGCGGTGGCAACACCCGATTCAGTGGTGACAATCCCAATGCGGGTGGCAACAGTGGCGAGGGTTACAACAACGGCGGTCAGTGAGTCATCAGCCCATCCGCGCCGAATCGAGACGGAAACGCTCCTGCAGAAGGAACATCCTGCGCCAGCCGGCGAGAATCCGGTTCAAGCTCACAGCCCGAGCATTGCCGCCGCGCGCCGGTATGCATCGGGATCGGTGAGCGCGACGAATACCAGGCCCGTGATTGCGCCACCGAAATGCGCGTCGTGATTGATGCCGTCACGATTGCTGCGCGACGCCCACCAGCTGTAACCGAGGTAGCCTGCGGCGTACAACGGTGCCGGGATCGGAATTGGTATGGGCAGTATCATGAGGCTGGCATCCGGCATGTATACGATGGAGGCGAACAGCACCGCACAGATCGCTCCTGACGCACCGAGCGTCGCGTACGACGGATCGTTGCGGCGCTTCAGATACGGCCCGAGCTCGCTGAACACCAGGCCGACTGCGTACAGCATCGCGAAGCGCGGCGTACCCATGATGCGTTCGAGCGGCAGCCCGAAGAACCAGAACGTCACGCAATTGAACAGCAGATGCGGCAGGTCCGCGTGCACGAACGCGCTCGTGACGAGCGTTGAATACTCACGATTGCGCAGGAAATAGTAGGGACGAAACAAGCAGCGCTGCAGCAGCGCGGGGGAGACGTACAGCGTGTACAGACTCGCACCGACGATGAGCGTGAGCAGTACAGCACTGGCCATACCGATGTTGTTGAAGTTCAAGTGCTATCCCCCGGCCGCAACGCGGAGGATCGCCGCGAGACTGGTTTCGACGTCGGCATCGGTCGTCGACCAGTTGCACACACTGATGCGCATGCCCGTCTTCCCCTGCCACACAGTGATGCCACACCAGCAGGTACCGTCAGCCTGCACGGCGGCGACCACGCGGCGCGTCCGCGCGGCATCACCGAACGCGACGATGGTCTGGTTCAGCACGACGTCGTTAAGGACCTCGTAACCGGCGGCGCTCAGGCCTTCGGCAAAGCGCCGCGCCTGCCGGCAGTTGCGTTCGATCATCTCGGCGACGCCAGCGCGCCCGAGGGAGCGCAGCGCCGCCCACACTTCCACGCCACGGGCCCGCCGCGACAGCTCCGGCGTGTAGTCGCTCGGCTCTCGCTCACCCGACTGGACAGGAAGATACTCCGCCGTGATAGCCATTGCCGCGCGCAGCGCATCCGCGTCGCGCACGAACGCGATGCCGCTGTCGAACGGCACGTTGAGCCACTTGTGCGCATCGGTGGCCCACGAGTCCGCTGCTTCGAGACCCGTGACCAGGTGATGCAAGCCCGGCGCGGTTTTCGCCCACATGCCGAACGCGCCGTCGACGTGCACCCACGCGTCGGCGGCGTGCGCCTGCTCGATGAGCGGCACGAACGAATCAAAGGCACCCGTGTTCACGTTGCCCGCTTGCAGGCACAGGATCGTCGGGCCGGCGATGCGCGGCAGTGCCCCAGGGCGCATGCGTCCCTGATCGTCCACCGGCACGCGCACAATACGCGCGCGCCCGAGACCAAGCATGCCCAGAGATTTCAGGAGAGTCGGATGCGCCTCGTCACCCGCGAGAACCGTTATCTCCGGCGCACCGAACAGACCATCCGCCTCGACGTTCCAGCCGACCCGCTTGAGCACTGAGTTGCGCGCGGCCGCGAGCGCCGTGAAGTTCGCCACCGTCGCACCGGTCACGAATCCCGCCGCACAATTGAGCGGCAGGCCGAACAGTTCAATGAGCCAGCGTAGCGCAATGGATTCGAGCTCGGCGACGCCGGGGGTCGAGCTGTAATAGCCGCAGTTCTGATCCCAGGCGGACGAGAGCCAGCTTGCCGCGAGCGCCGCGGGCAGAGAGCCACCGATCACAAAGCCGAAGAACCTCGGACCCGCCATCCCCATCGTCGCAGGCGATACCACTTCATCCAGCAGCGCCAGCGTCGCTGCGGGGTCAGAAGGTCCCGGAGGAAGCGCCTCGTCGAGCCGTCGCAAATCAGCGAGTGCTGCGGCATCCGGCGCGACGGCGCGCGTCTGGATGAGCTGCAGATAATCGGCGGAGCGCCGTGCGGCGTTCTCGAGAAGCGTCACCATAAATCCCCCTGGGCCTGCCCGAGTTTGACCACTTCGTTACCGCCACTGGTGATGCCGGCGGTGAGCACGTCGGCCCGCAATCCGCAACGATGCACGAATCCGTGCACGATCTGCGTGGTAGACAAAAATGTTGCACTGAGGTAGCGAGCGAGCTTCGAACTTGGTTCACGCAGTTCCACGCCACGCAGCGTAACCGATCCGATACGGAAGTCATTGCCCCGGAAATCATGGCGGTGCACGCCACGAGTGACCAGATTGCGCCGAGTGGCGGTGAGCGGAATATGCGCGCCCGTTCTCGAGTTGAACGCCTCGATCGCCTCGGCTTCGACGAGGCTGATCGACTCGGTCGTCGCAAAGATAGCGCCCTTGGCGGCGTCAGGCATCGGCTCGACGTGCATGACGGTAGAATAGCGCGCCGGAGTAAATCTATCCCCGCGCCGCGAAGATGCGGCGCACCGATTCCATCGTGTCTGTGGTTTGCCAGTTCGACGACGCGCTGCGAAGTGGAGAGCAGCACCGTCAGCGATTTCAAAGTTCAGCGATTGTTGATGGCCAGCTTTATGCCGAACGCGATGAGGGCGACCCCTGCAAGTCGCGTTGCAGTTCTGCGCGCGGATGGCAGCGTCTTGAGGCACGCCGCGATCGAATCGCCCGCAAATACCAGTATTGTCTGATACGCGAGGCTGAGCAGCGTCACGTGCGCCATCATCACCGCAAGCGTGACGCCAGATGCCTCCGGCTCGATGAACAGCGGGAAAAAGGCGACGAAGAACAGGATGACTTTGGGATTCGTGAGACTCACCGTGAACGCCTGGCGGAAGTGAATCCAGGCAGGCACCGCCACTGGCTCGACTGACGGCACCGCGTCGAGCTGCTTGCGAACAAGCTGCACGCCCATCCAGCACAAATAGGCCGCACCTGACCATTGCAGCGCATCGAAGAGGCGCGGATTCGCCTGCATGATCGCCGCCAGACCTGCGACAGCAGCGAGCATCATCAGAAGATCGCCGAGCAGCGTGCCCAGCACCGCCGCCATGCCGACCGCGACGCCGTTGCGTGCAGTCGAATTGAGGATCGCGATGGTGCCCGCGCCGGGAATGAGCTGGAAGACCACTACTGCGAGCACGAAACCAGGGTAGTTCTGAATCTCCGGCACCGAGCGGTCAACTCAACGGAAAAGACGAACTGGCGCAGTGAATCGCGGCCGGCCGGGGCCCCAGCGGTGTTTGTGCGCCACCATGCCGAACGTGGAAGACACGCGGCGCGTGCAAGTGGAGTCGAGCAGGATGGTATCGAACGTGCGGAACTTCGGCGGCACGAGCTCGAGCTGCAGCCAGCCCTCGGGTGTGACGTTCTGCACGATGAGTGCATGGCCGATCGCGTTCGAGAAAGCTTCACGCGCATCCTCGTCGAGAGTTCCCGCTGCAATGGGTGCCTGAATCACCAGCACTTTGTCTCCAGGTGCGACGGGTGTTCCAGCCAGATCAGTCGGTGCCATGGGGCCAATCCTCCTTCCAGCGGCCGCTTCCATGCGGTCTGCAGGAACTACAGCACTTCATTCTGGCAGCGTCAACGCAAGCCCCAAGACTACCAGCTTACGTTCAATGGAACGTGCGTTATGTCCTGGAACGACACATCAAATTTCAAAGCTCTGTTGCGATTCTGGCGTGAGCGCCGGGATCAAAGTCGTGGTTCATGCCGCGCGCCACCCGTCGATGGCGTTAGCTGTTCTTCGCATAACGTTCCATCGCGATCACGATGAGCCGGCGCGCCTCGTCGGCGTCGCCCCAGCCCAGCACTTTCACCCACTTCGTCGACTCGAGGTCTTTGTAGTGCTCAAAGAAATGCTGCACCTGACGCACCGTGATCTCCGGAAGGTCGGTATAGTTGTGCACGTTCTCGTAGCGACGCGAAAGGCGCGGCACGGGTACGGCGATGATTTTTTCGTCACCACCGCCCTCGTCTTCCATTTTCAGCACACCGACCGGGCGGCATGCGACGATTGCACCCGGAATGATGCCGCGCTGATTCGCGATCAACACGTCGCAGGGATCGCCATCGTCAGACAGAGTCTTGGGAATGAAGCCGTAGTTGCCCGGGTAGCGCATGGCGGTATAGAGGAATCGGTCGACGACCAATGCCCCGGAAACCTTGTCCATCTCGTACTTGATCGGCTCTCCGCCGACCGGCACTTCGACGATCACATTCACTTCTTCGGGCGGATTCTTCCCAGTCGAAACGGCATCGAGGTTCACGCTGAGGGCTCCTGAATGGGAGGCCCTAGGGTACACGTCCGGAGGCGCCTCAGACTGTGACGTGGCGCGCCAAGGCCCGGATATGCCTGGATGATGGAAGTTTTCACGACGACGAGGAAGGCGATTCGCGTCTGTCGCATCACGTTGCTTCACCGGTCAAGAACAGCTTCTCGACATTCAGCGGCACACCTGCAGGCACATCGAACAGTTGCCCACCCTCCTTGATGAATTCGGTAAGCAACGACTTTGCGAGATGCTGCGCCATCATGAGCGCCTGAAAGGAATCCACGCCATGCTGATCCCAGAGGTGCTTGTACAGACCGTCCAGTTCAATAGCGCAGGCCCAGTCATTCTCGGCGCAGCGATACGGCAGCCCGATCGCCAGCCGCACCGGGAACTGGTCGCGGCCGACGTCCATGGCAACGAGGTTACGACTCGCGATGATTGGCATGCCTGTTTACTACCTCAATCAGACGCCCGGTCCAAATTGTACGGGGCCCGTGCCGCACGCCACGCCACAGCGCGCGTTGGCGTCATCCGAAGGACATTCCGCGCGCTAGGGCCGTGGCGGCGAACACGATGCCGGTGACGAGCACCGCCTGAACGGTGCTGATGCGCGCCAATTTCAGCGCGTTGGTGAGATCGATTTGTGCGCCCTTGCGGACCGCGATCCGCCAGCGAATGAGCGTGATCATCGGCCAGAGCTCGAGCAGAAAGATGACCATGAACAAGGTCATCTTGATGTGAAAGGTGCGCGCGTGCATATAGTAGTCGGCGCCCTTTTCCAGACCAC
>JBDSRN010000101.1:0-1888 GCA_039929265.1 Steroidobacteraceae bacterium
CGAACAGGTCGATCCGCTCGCGCCCGCCGCCCCACTGCTCCGGTACGCGGGAGCCGAATGCGATTCCCGCAAGCCGACGTGGCTCGCCGAGCGTACCGCCTTCATCCAGCGCAAATACCGTAGCGAGCTCGAACAGCCGCACCCGGTCCTGCTGGCGCCGTTGATTCTCGAGCGCCGCGTGCACGAGGCCCGGCCACAACGACACGCGCATCGCCGAAAGATCGCTCGCAATGGGATTGCGCAAGGTGAGCGACGCAACGCCGGGGAACAACCGCTGCTGCAGCACCGGATCAACGAACGAATAATTGATCGCCTCACAATAGCCACGCGCTACCAGTGCATCGAGCAGTACGCGCTCGGGGACGGCCGACTCCGGCAAGCGCGCAAAGCTCATTCTCCGAGGGGCGGGGATTTCCGGCACAGCGTCGTAGCCGATGCTGCGCAGCGCTTCCTCGATGAGATCTTCTTCGATGCCGAGATCGAAGCGCCAGGAAGGTGGCGTGACATTCCAGCCATCACGCGTCTTCTGCAGGCTCATGCCGAGCGCGCTCAACGCGTCTTCGACCTTTTGCGGGGCCAGCGCCATGCCGATCAGCATTTCCAGACGATTGGCGCGCAACGCGATGGGTTTGCGCGCGGCGGATGCAGCGAGCGCAGCGCCATCCTCGAATACCTGCAGCGGACCCGCCCGCCCGCCTGCGATTTGGAGGATCAGTTGCGTGGCGCGCTCACAGGCGGCTTCCTGCAGCGCAGGATCGACGCCGCGCTCGAATCGCTGGCTCGCATCCGTCTGCAGACCGAAACGCCGCGCGCGTCCCGAGATCGCCGCAGGCGCGAAGTACGCAATCTCGAGGAACACATCACGCGCATCGTCGGTGATCGATGTCCCCTCGCCGCCCATGATGCCGGCGAGACCTATCGGTCGCTGGTCATCGGCGATCACGAGAATATCGGGTGCGAGGGAAATTTTCCGGCCGTCGAGCAGCGTGAGCGGTTCACCCTCGCGCGCCATTCGCACGCGCATCTGGCCCGACAGCCGACCGAGCTCGTATGCGTGCATCGGCTGACCCAGCTCGACGAGCAGATAGTTCGTGACGTCGACTACTGGCGAGATCGGGCGCAACCCGCAGCGGCGCAGGCGCTCCTGCATCCACACGGGCGTCGCCCTGCGATTGTCGATGCCGCGGATGACGCGCGTTATCATGCGCGGTGCGGCGGCAGGGGCCTCCACGTGGACGGGGAATGGCTTGCTGCCGGGATGCGCGGGCACCGGCGTGATCCGGGGTCCGCGCAGCGGAACCTGTGCGAGCGCACTGACCTCGCGTGCGATGCCGCGCACCGACATCGCGTCGCCGCGATTGGGATAGATGCTGACGTCGAGCACCGAGTCTTCCAGATCGAGGTACTCACGCAGGTTCGCGCCGAGCGGTGCATCGACCGCCAGCTCGATAAGCCCGGTTGAGATCGAGGCGAGCCCGAGCTCCTTTGCCGAGCACAGCATGCCCTGCGAGTCGACGCCACGCAGTTTCGCGGCACCGATTTTCATCTCGTTCGGCAGCACCGCGCCGACCTGCGCAAGCGCAACCTTCAGCCCGGCGCGCGCATTCTTCGCGCCGCACACGATTTGCAGTGATGTGCCGCTGCCCGCTTCGACCTGGCACACCTGCAGTTTGTCAGCCTGAGGATGCGGCGCGGCGGACGTGATCTGCGCCACCACCACGCCCGTGAACGGGCCCGCGGCCGGTGCGATGCCCTCCACTTCGAATCCCGTCATCGTGAGGCGCCGCGAAAGATCTTCTGCGGACCAGTGCGGATCCACCCATTCCTTCAGCCATGACAGCGGCAGCTTCATGAGTGCCGGAACTGCCGCAGGAAGCGCAGGTCGTTC
>JBDSRN010000102.1:0-20459 GCA_039929265.1 Steroidobacteraceae bacterium
GTCGCGATTGATGTCGACGTAGCCCACGGCGTTGAGGCGATCACGAAAGGCTTCGACGCCGACCAGAATCAGCGTGCGGACCGCTGGAATATTGAGCGATGCCGCCAAAGCGCTGCGCGCGGAGACAATGCCTTTGAACTGCCGGTCGTAGTTCTGCGGAATGTACAGGCCGCCCGTCGTCTCGAGATTGAGCGGCGAGTCATCGAGTAGCGACGCCGGCGTGAGATAACGCTTCTCGAACGCGAGTGCATACAGGAAGGGCTTGAGTGTCGAGCCGGCCTGACGCATCGCGCGCGCGCCATCCACCTGCCCGGAGGTGGAGGCGGGACCTGCCGAGCCGACATACGCGAGCAAATCACCGTTCTCGTTGTCGAGTACGACGACGGCGCCATCGCGCACGTTGGAATCGCCGAGGCCGAGCAGCTGGCGGCGCAGCGCATCGCTGGCGCGTCGCTGCAGTGGCGCGGATACGGTCGTGCGCAGGCGTTCACCCGGATTGCGCAACAGCATGCGTGCAAGCTGTGGCGCGAGTTCGACGCTCACGGGCATCACCGGCGCGGTGGACATCTTGCGCACCGCGCTATCCGCAGTGACACGCAACGCTGCGCACTCCTGCGCAGGCGCGCGGGCGCAGGCACGCGCGGCAAGCCGCGCGGCATCGGCGTTCGGCGAGGAGATCATGACGGCGAGCAGCAGCGACTCATGCCGCGACAATCCCGCGGGCGCCTTGCGCATCAGCACACGCGATGCCGCGCCGATGCCCTGCAACTCGCCGCGGAAACTCACCTGGTTGAGATACGCCTCCAGGATCTCGCGCTTGCTCCAGTGGCGCTCAAGCGCCCAGGCGGCGCGCATCTGGCGCCATTTCGCCCGCACGTCGCGCCGCCCTTCCTGGCCCGCACCGGGCACGAGCCGTGCGGCGAGCTGCATGGAGATCGTGCTCGCGCCACGGCGCACCCCACCGATGACGGACTGCACGGCGCCAGCACCGAGCGCCCGCAGATCGACACCCCCGTGCTGGTAGAAGCGCCGGTCCTCGGCCTGCAGCACGGCCTCGAGCAGCGCCGGGGAGACGTGCTCGAAGCTCACCCACTCGTCGCGCTGCAGGGAAAAATCACTGCGCTGTGCCTGCAACGGCTCGCCGCTGCGGTCGAGCAGCCAGGACTGCGAGGAAGTCCACGCCTCGCGCGTGGAGCTGAAGCTCGGCCCCTGCGGACCGATGCCGTAGTACACCGCGAGCGCGGCGCACAGCAGCAGCAGCGCGAGCGCTGCGAGCACTCGTGCCTTCAAGGCGCCGCCCTCACCTCCAGCGCGGCGTTGGGCAGTTCACCGAGCATCTCTGGCGCGTACATTGCTTCGACGTGAGTGGCGGGCAGAAGGAAGGTGCCGGCGCTGTTGAAGCGCACGGTGTACTCCACCGTCCAAGATCCCTTCGGCACGAAGCTGTAGTACGCGCGGAAAGCGTCGAAGCGTCGCTCCTCGTAAGCGGGGAACACGTGGCCCTCGCGCTGTTCACCCGCGGCGAGGATGCTGGAATCGCGCCCGAGCCCGCCGCCGAGAATCGATGCGCCGGCAGGCACCGGATCGTCGACCACCACCCACGACATGTCGGTCTGTGCGTCGACAGAGATCGACACGCGCGCAACATCACCCGCGGTCCACACACCGGGCGTACGCTGCTCGATCGCGCTCAGGGTGCGCTTGATCGAGTAGCCGGTGAACAGCGGTGCGCGCAGCGGCACAGCAGCGCGGCTCTGCACGATCACCCACGGCTTGCCGGTGCCTTCGTGGTGCAGCGCCAGCGTCGCTGCCTGCGCTGGCCAAGCCAGCGTCATGATCGGAGGATTGGTTGCCGGGCGCCACGGAAAAGAACCGGCAGGTGCGCCGAGCCGCACGCTCGTGTTGCCCGTGACAGGCACGGACTCGAACGCTGCGCTGAACTTCTCCATCGCAAGCGTGCCCCAGGCGTTGGCGGTAGTGGTATCCCAGTGGCCGCGCCGCTGACGCAACAGCGTGGCGCGCACGAAGCGCGGCATGTCCTCGCGGAAGTCCTTGTCGTCGAGCAGTGCGAGCACGGCGCGCGTCGCATTCACGTCACCGGAAATCATCAACCACCACAGCGCGTCGCTGCGTTCGGTGGAGAAGCTCAGCACCGTGCCCTGGAAATTCATGCGCGCGCGCAGCACCTGCTGTGCCTGAGCCGTGAGCCGGACCGCGTCCTTCACCTGCGGCACACGTTTGAGGACGTTGAGCCAGTCGATCACGGCAGAGGTCGGCCAGAGATTGGGTTGCAGGGTGATGCTCGTGAGCATCGCCGGCTGCGCCGCCTCGTAACGGGAAAGCGCTTCGATGGCGGCGAGCTTGCGGATCGCGAGGTCCGCCGTCGGCAGCGCGGAGTCCCGGATCACCCGGCCCGCCACGAAACCCTGCAGTCCCTTCAGCATGCGCGCGCGCACGCCAGCGGGAATTTCCCAGCCGGCTTCGTGCGCGATTGCCAGTACGTACGCGGTAAGCGTATCACTGCCCTGCAGATATTCGCCGGGAAAATAGCGCACCAACCCATCACGGTCCAGATAGGCGGGCAACCGCGCCATGTGTCCGCTCCACATCGCTCGGTCGCGCAGCGCGATCGCCTGTGACAGACGCTGCTCTGTGCAGATGTAGTCATAGGCGGCCATGTACTCGCGTACCGACAGCAGCCCATCGCCGAGCTTCGCACGCAGCGCGATCTGGATGCCGCCGCGTCCGGCAAGGACGTCGGCGGGGCGCGCAACCGGCAGCGTGAAACCGGGAGTAAGCTGCGCAAGCGTCGCCTGCAGCGTGCGCACGGGGAATGCCGCAATCACCTGCTGCCGGAGATTCAGTGCGTCGCCGTCCTGCCTGCCGCGCTCCTTCGCGGCGATTTCCCACTGCAGCGAGTTCGCATCCTGCGGCGCCTGCGCATCCCAGCTCAGCTCGCGGCTCGCGCCGGCGGCGAGTTCTACGCTCTGCGTCGGCAGTGAAACCGCAGCGTCCGCATGCGCGGGATCGGCGTACTTCGCGCTCACGTCTACCGTCATGGCGCGCGTCGAGGCATTGCGCAGCGTAAACACCGCCGCGTAGCGGTCGCCTTCACGCACCAGCGGCGCGAGACCCGAATGCAGCATGAGATCCTGCGTCGTGCGCAGCGTGGTCTGTCCGGTACCGAAGGTGCCGGCACCCGCGCTGGCGATTGCCACGACGCGGAACGCGGTGAGCGAATCGTTCAGCGGCACCTCGACGCGCGTGCGGCCGTTTGCATCGAGCACCGCGCGCGGCTGCCACAGCAGCAACGTGTCGAACAACTCGCGCGCCGGTGCACGTCCACCGCCGCCGCCCGCGGGCACGGCCTTGCGACCAAAGTGACGCTTGCCGACCACCTGCATCTGCGCGGTGGAGGTCCACACCTCGATGCCGCGCTCGTTCATCATCTCCTCGAGCAAAGACCACGATGAATTCGGTGACAACTCCAGCAACGCCTCGTCGACGACCGCAAGCGCCACCTCCGCTCCTGCCGGCAATGCGCTGCCGTCCGCGCGATTCACGGTGACCTCCACGATCGCCTTGTCACGCACTTTGTAGGTCTGCTGCGCACTGCTCGCCTGCACGTCGAGGCGGTTCGCAGCCCAGCCGACTCGGATGCGCGCCGTGCCAAGCCGATACGCAGGCTTCGCGAGATCCACGAGCGCGGTGGGCGTGACAAGGTTCCTCGGCAACTCGCTCTGACCCGTCACGCTCGCGAACCAGGACGACTTGTCCGGCACGCGTCCGCGCACTGCCAGCACGGAGACGAAAACATTCGGCGAATACTCGCCACGAATCGGCACCTGCACGACCGGATCGCGACCGGAGAGCTGCGTGACGAAGCTCTCGATAACGCCCTCTCGCTCCACGGTCACGAGCGCCACCGCCTTGCGGAACGGCATGCGAACCTGGAAGCGCGCCATTTGTCCGGGCTGGTATTCCTTCTGCTCGGGCAGCAGGTCCATGCGATCGGCATCGCCAGGGTTGAACCACCACTCCTCATCGCCAACGAGCCACGCCGTCGAGGTTGCCAGGGCGGCATTGCCAGCGGAGTCGGTGGCGCGCGCGCGCATCAGCACCTCGCCAGTCACGCCGGGCGCCAGCTCGCAGGCAAGCAGTCCGTGCACGTCGGTCCTGCCGGTGCACACCGCAGGCAATTTTTTTACCTCAACCTTGTATTCGTAGCTGTAAAAGCCACCAACCATGCGCTTGCGATACGAGAAGCTCTGGCGCTGGAACAACTCGACGGTAAGGGCCTGCCCGCGCACCGGCTTGCCACTCAGATCGAGCGCGACTCCCTGCACGCGCAGCTTGTCCTTGCTGCCGGCCCAGCCCTCGGCGCGCACGCCAGCCACGAGATTCGCCGACCACAACGCAACGCGCGCCGCACTGGTGAGCCGCTCGCCGTTTGCATCCTGGTACTCGAGTTCCGCCAGCAGCGAACTCGCGCGCGTGACGGGTGCAAGATCCTTCACCAGCGCGCGCGCCGCGCCGTTCGCGTCGAGTTGCAGGGCCTGCTCCTGCGCGGCCTTGCCGCCGCCCTCGCTGAGGCCAGCGCGCGAATAGGCGCCGAAGCGCGATGCGTAGTACGCGAACACATCATCGCCTTCGTTCGGATCGCTGACGCCTTCCCTGATCTCTTCGCCGACGAAACTGAAGTCGGCGTAGTCAGGAAAACTCAGCACGCGCGGTTCCATGAGCGTGCGAAGTTTGATGGCCGCATTGCCGGCGCCGCCGCCGGAGAGATAACCGACGAACAGGTCGAGGCTCACGCTGCCAGGGCGCACCTGCGGCTGCCCAGGGCCCTGCACCGTCGCCTTCATCGTCGGCAGCCGGAACTGCTCGACGCGGAAGCGGCTGGTGTGGAAGCGTCGACGCTCATCGGAGCTCCAGCCGAGCGAGATCTGATACTCGCCGAGCTTCGCGTCTTTCGGAATCTCCCAGCGCGACTCGGCAATGCCCTGCGCATCAAAGCTCACCGGCAAGACGAACCGCTGGTCGCTGCCGGAGTGTGTGACCCACATCTGCACCGGACGCTGCTGCGCATCGGGAATGCGGAATCCGGTGCCGACGCGCTGGCGCAGGAAGTGCTTCATCGACACCGTCTCCCCCGCGCGGAACAGGCTGCGGTCGAGCACACTGTGCGCGACGTAGGCGGAGTCCTCGTTGCCCGTGGGCAGATCGAAGTCGTAAGGAGCGATGCCATTCGCCCAGGCGGACAGCGTGAAGCTGAAATCATCACCGGTGCGCGCGCTCACCATCAACGGCTGCGCACCGTACTCGCAGGAACTGGAGCCGTGTGGCGCGCCGAGGCTGGTAGTGATGCGCGCGATGCCATCCTTGTCGGTCTCGCCGCTCCATGCGCTCGCGCCGTTGCAGAATCCGCTGATGTTCACCTGCGCAGCCGGAACGGTCGCGCCGGTGTCCAGCCGCGTTACCCAGACGCGCGAACTCTCACGTCCCCACTTGAAGTGCACGGCGAGGTTAGTGACCAGCGCCGTGGTCGCGACAAAACGTCTCTGACGTGGTCCGAGCAGCGCAGCTCCGAGCCGCAGACTGCTCGTTTCCACAACGTAAAATCCTCGTTTCTTCAACGGGATGCCGACCACTTCCAAGGCTTTGTCGCCTTGCGGTTTCGGCACCGCAAACAAGGCGACCGGTTCCGATGCTGCGAAGATCGAGTCGGCGCCGGTGCGCTCGCGCCATTGCGGCTGCGCGTCGGGCTGCGCACTCGCGTTGACGTACTCGCCGCGCGGCTCCACTGCCTTGTCCACGCGCTGCAGCCAGCGCGCGATCTGTCCGTCGTCCTCGACACGCAACGTGCGACCCGGCAGATCACCGGCGGGTTCCTCGATGTCGAGGCGCCGTGCGACCACCGGGGTTTCGACGTTGCGCAGGGTCACCGGCAACACGCCACCCGTCACACTCTCGAGGATGCCGAAGTTGCCGCTGAACTTGATGAGCGGCGGGTACTCGTCGAAGCGCACCGTCAGCGGAAAGCGCGCGGCGTTCTCGGGCGCCCGACCGGCGTCGTCGAGGAGACGGGGATCGATGCTCAGCGTGAGCGCCGCCGCCTCCGGAAACGGACCGGGGAACACAATCTCCTCCACGCTCTGCGTGTTCGCAGACTCGGGAGGTTGGGGCGCGAAGTGGTTGCCGACGTCATCGCGCAGCATCACCCGCGCCCGGTCGCGCGGTACAGGGGCCGAGAACACCACGCGCACCGGGCGCATGGGCAGGCAAGGCGCGTTCGCATTCACGCGCTCGCATTCCATGCGCAGACTGAAGGCGGGTCGCGTGCGGAACGCGAGTGTCTGGTTCTGGGTGGTGGCGATACCGCTGCTGCTCACGATGCCGCGGCCCCAGATGAGCTGCACGGGCGTGGCGGGGGGCAGGCTGCGCTGACACCGCAACACGACCAGATCGCGTTCGGCATCCTGCAGCGCTCGCGTGTTCACTCGCTCGATGCTGTCCTCGCCGGACTTCCAAAGGATGCGGAAGTACGCATAGCCGAGCCCGCGACGCTGCGCGAGGATCGAATCGCGTTCGCCGCCGGTGATGACGTGCACGGGAATGCGCTCGGCGATGTTTTCCACCGAGCACGCGGCGTGCTCGGTGATGCTCTGCATCTGCGCCGCGGTATCAAGTGCGAGGATGAAGGCCTGGTCCGCATCGATCTGTTCCGCGCCTTCCTGCGGATAGGTACTGCGGATCGCGGGGCCGCCAGTGTCGAAGCGATACGCGCGCGTGCCGGTGACTGCGCCGCCGTCGAGCGCGCGCAGCTCGGGCCGCACTCGGAACACGCAGCTCAGACCGGCGGGCAGGTCCGCCTCGAAGTCGTAAACCCAGCTGCGATCATCGGCCCAGCGGGCGCGACCGGGCGCGGGACACTCCACGTCGAACGCAGCAGGGAGGCGCGAATCGCCGAACGCGACCATGGGAGCCGAGAAGCGCGCCGTCACCTGGCGCACTGCCTTGACGGTGCCGCGTGGCAAGAACGACTGCACCGTCGCCGCATGCGCCCCAGGAATCATCCAGGACGCCAGCAGCAGGAGCACAGTGGCGCGCAGTAAGGATCGGGCTGTCACGTGCCGGGATTATAGCCCGCTGCCGCCCTGGAATATTTACGCGCAGGTTTCAGCGCGACTGCAGATTGCTCAGCACCGCGTCATCGACATAGGCCTCGGTGTCGAGCACCAGGCGTTCCTGCGCGAGCTGCAGCTCATGCACGACGTACATCAACACGATGCTGAGGATCAGCGCGACGAAGGTGGAGTTGAACGACACGCCAAGGCCCGCCGTCACCGCACTCGTATCGCCTCGCAGCGCGAGCTGCGCACCCTGCAGCGCATGACCGATGCCGCGCACCGTACCGACGAAGCCGATGGCCGGAATCGCCCAGACGCAGAAACGGATCGGCGCGAGCTCCGAGTCGAGGCGCGCCGCCTCCGACTCGCAGAAGTCATGCACCGTGGTGGCCGCGTGCTGCACATTGGTCGTCTCGCCAAAACGCTTCAGAGCGCGGCGGATGGTGCGTGCGGGAATGAGCTCACGCGATTCGGGCGGAAGATTTTCGAGACTGCGCGAATGCTCGCGCACGTCGCCCGGCAGGATGCGGAAACCCGTGGCGACGCGCAGCGGTTGCGAGTCGAGCTGACGACGCTCGCGACCGATGTTGCGCACCTTCATTCCCGCGAGCGCCAGCGCCCACAGCGCCAGGATGATCGCGACCTCCTGCTCCGGATCCTTGATGATCACCCAGAACGAACGCTCGGGCTGACGACCCGGATCTTTTGCGAACGCTGCCTTCTGTTCTTCGAGCCAGCTGTCGGCGGACGGCCGCACCACCAGCGTGAACACCAAGTGCACGACCAGCGTGAACGCCAGCAGCAGGCCGAGCGTGACCAGTCGATCGTTGCGGTAACGTTTTTCCATGTGCGCTGGATGATCCGGTGTGCAGGCGCGGCTGTCGAGCGCCGCACGAGTTGGAGCCACAGGTGCATCGAAAGGTTCACCGGCCAGGCGCTGGCGGGGGGCGGTCGCCTGCGGCATAGTGCCGTCACGCTCCGGGAGGGACATGATTCAGCTGAAAGATCCGACGCTTCTGCGTCAACAATGCTATCTGGCCGGTGACTGGCGCGACGCCGACTCCGGCGCCACTCTGGAAGTCGGCAACCCCGCCGACGGTAGCCTGGTCGGGCATGTTCCGCGCATGGGCCGGGCCGAAACCGCGCGCGCCATTGCCGCTGCGAACCAGGCACTGCCCGCGTGGCGCGGACTGACGGCCAAGGAGCGCGCTGCCATCCTGCGTCGCTGGTACGAGCTGCTGGTCGCTAATCAGGAAGACCTCGCGCAGATCCTGACGGCCGAACAGGGCAAGCCGCTCAGCGAATCGCGCGGCGAGATCCTGTACGCGGCTTCGTTCATCGAGTGGTTCGGCGAGGAAGCCAAGCGCATCTATGGCGACACCATTCCCGGCCACATGCGCGACAAGCGCATCGTCGTGCTCAAGCAGCCCATCGGCGTGTGCGCTGCCATCACGCCGTGGAACTTCCCGGCGGCGATGCTGACCCGCAAGGCGGGCCCCGCCCTCGCCGCGGGCTGCACGATGGTGATGAAGCCCGCGAGTCAGACGCCCTACTCCGCACTCGCGCTGTGCGAGCTCGCGACGCGCGCCGGCGTACCCAAAGGGGTGCTGTCGTGCGTGACAGGAGGCGCGAGCGACATCGGCGAGGAACTCACCAGCAATCCGGTCGTGCGCAAGCTGACCTTCACCGGGTCGACCGAAATCGGCAAGTTGCTCACCGCCAAGTGCGCCGGCACAATGAAGAAAGTGTCGATGGAGCTCGGCGGCAATGCGCCGTTCATCGTGTTCGACGATGCGGATCTGGATGCCGCCATCAAGGGCGCGCTCGCATCCAAGTATCGCAACGCGGGTCAGACCTGCGTGTGCGCCAACCGTCTGCTGGTGCAGGCGGGCATCTACGACGAATTCGCGGCGCGACTGGTCGACGCCGTCAAGGCGCTGAAGGTCGGACCCGGCGCGCTGGCGGGCACCGCGCTCGGGCCCCTGATCGACAAGCATGCGGTGACGAAGGTCGAGGACCACATCGCCGATGCGCTCGCCAAAGGCGCGAAGCTCGCAGTCGGCGGCAAGCGCCACAGTCTCGGTGGCAATTTCTTCGAGCCGACGGTGCTCACCGCGGTGACCACGCAGATGAAAGTCGCGCGTGAGGAGACATTCGGACCCGTCGCGCCGCTGTTCCGCTTCGTGGACGAGGCCGAGGCGATAAGGCTGTCGAACGACACCGAGTTCGGACTGGCCGCTTACTTCTACACGCGCGATGTGAATCGCGCGTGGCGCGTCGCCGAAGCGCTCGAGTACGGCATCGTCGGCATCAATGAAGGGATCATCTCCACTGAAGTCGCGCCTTTCGGCGGCGTGAAGGAGAGCGGTCTTGGACGCGAAGGCTCGCACTACGGGATCGAGGATTATCTCGAGATCAAATATCTCTGCTATGGGGGAGTAGCGTGAACCACACCGTGCCGCGCCCTGCCTCGCGGCGGGGGGCGATGCTGCCGAACCTGCTGCTGAGCTTCGGGGGCGCCCTGCTCGTCGTCGCGATTTCCGGGTGGCTCGCTTACACCGCAGCGCTTCGCAATACCGAAGCCTCGCGCATGGTGATGCACACGCAGGAAGTGCTGGCCGACCTGCGCCTGTTCCAGATCAACCTCAGCGAGATGGTGGGCGCGACACGCGCGTTCGTGATCACCGGAAGCGAGGACTACATCGTCGAGCGCGCGATCAAGCGCGAGTCGATGGACAAGGCGCTCGCGCGCCTCGCGGCGATCACGGGAGACAATCCCGTTCAGCGCGGCATGCTCGCCGAACTGCGCCCGGAGCTGGTGCAGCGGATTTCGGTGCTCGACAACCTGATCGCCGCCTATCGCCGCGGCGGTACGCCCGCGGTACAGGCGCTGTCGCGTGGCTCCCCCGATCTGTCGCAGCCCCAGCGTCGCATCGCGGCGATCCTGCAACGCATGGAGGCGAACGCACAGAGCCTGCTGCAGCAACGCGTCAAGATCGACGTCGATGGCACGCGTCGCCTGCGCACGACCATGGCGCTGTTCCTCCTGTCGACTATAGTTCTGCTGTCGATCCTGTTCGTGCGCGCGCGCCGCAACCTCATCGAACGCGATCGCGCAGAAGCGGAGACGGACTTGCAGCGGCGCTTCCTGGAGTCGGTCGTGGAGAACCTGCCGAACATGCTGTTCATCAAGGATGCCGCGCGGCTCGCGTTCGTGCGCATGAATCGCGCCGGCGAAGAACTGCTCGGCAGGTCGCGCGAGGAGCTGATCGGCAGGACCGACTTCGACTTCTTCCCGGAAGAGATGGCGAGGCAGTTCGTCGCCAAAGATCGCGAAGTGCTCGCCACCGGGCAGATGCAGAACATCGAGACAGAGACGCTGCAGACGGCGCGCGGCGCACGCTTCCTGCACACCAAGAAGGTGCCCATCGTCGGGGACGACGGCACCCCCGCATACCTGCTCGGCATCTCGGAGGACATCACCGAACGTCGCGCATTCGAGGAGCGCCTGCTGGAACTGAACCAGCGGCTCGAGCGCAACTCGCTGCAACTTGCGGCGGCGAACGAGGAGCTCGAGAGCTTCAGCTACTCGGTATCGCACGACCTGCGCGCACCGCTGCGCGCGATGGATGGTTATGCCGCTCTCATCGAGGAGGATTGCAGCGAGCAACTGAACGACGAGGGCAAGCGCTTCGTCGGGGCCATCCGCGACAGCGCGCGCAAGATGGGCCTGCTAATCGATGATCTGCTCACCTTCTCGCGCCTCTGCCGTCAGCAGATGATTGCCTCATCCATCAACACGGCGGCGATGGTGCAGCATGTCTTGAAGGAGTTGCGCGCGTCGGATCCGAAGCTCAACGCCGAGATCCTTGTGCAAGCTCTGCCCGAGTGCGTCGGCGACGAGCGTCTGCTGCAGCGGGTGTGGGCGAATCTCATCGAGAATGCCGTGAAGTATTCGCGTAAAGTCCCGCAGCCGCGCGTGGAACTCGGCGGCGAGCAGCGCGAGAACGCTCTCGTGTTCTGGGTGCGCGACAACGGTGTGGGCTTCGACATGCGCTACTACGACAAATTGTTCAGCGTGTTCCAGCGCCTGCACAGCGAGACCGATTACCCCGGCACCGGTGTGGGCCTTGCCACCGCGCATCGCATCGTCGTGCGCCACCAGGGCAAGGTTTGGGCAGAATCGATTCCGGGCAAAGGTGCCGCCTTCTATTTTTCACTCCCGCTGAGCACCGCAGCATCCGCTCCGACAGAGGACTATCACAGGTCATGAATTCCCGGTTCGAACAGGTCGACATTCTGCTGGTCGAAGACAGTCCGGCCGACGCAGAGCTCACCATGCGCGCGCTGCGCAAGGCAAACCTCGGTAATCACCTGGTGTGGGTCAAGGATGGGCAGGAAGCGCTGGATTTTCTCTATTCCACCGGCGATTTCGAGGGTCGCGCCGATCGGCGCCCGAAGCTTGTGCTCCTGGATCTCAAGTTACCGAAGCTTGACGGCATAGATGTGTTGCGGCGCGTCAAACGCGACGATGACAAGAAGACCATTCCGGTGGTCATCCTGACTTCCAGTAATGAGGAACGCGACATAGTTGAAAGCTATGCCCTGGGGGTTAATAGCTACTTGGTGAAACCGGTTGATTTTCAGAAACTTGGCGAGCAAGTCGTCGCTGCGGGCCTGTACTGGCTGGTAGCGAACCGCCTGCCCAATTGACCCCGTCCGGGAGGTTTCGATCGAGCATGGAACGAGCGATCAGGGTACTGCTGGTCGAAGATCTTCAGGCTGACGCGGAGTTCGTGACACGTGCGCTGCTGCGCGCGGGAATGAATATCACGACAGAACGCGTGGAAACCGAGACGGGACTGTGCGAAGCGCTCGATCGCTTCGACCCCGACATCGTGTTGTCTGATTTCAGCCTGCCGGAATTCGATGGGGTGAGCGCGCTCGACATCGTGCGGCGCGAGCGTCCGCGCGTGCCCTTCGTGTTCGTCTCTGGCACCATCGGCGAGGATCGCGCAATCGAAGCGCTGAAGCGCGGCGCGACCGATTACGTTCTCAAGAGCAATCTCAGCCGCCTCGCCCCCGCCGTATCGCGTGCACTCGCCGAAGCGGAAGTCGAAGCCGCGCGCCGCGATGCCGAAGAACGCCTGCGCGCCAATGAACAGCGCCTGCGCGACATCATCGACACATCGCAGGACTGGATCTGGGAGCTCGACCGGGAAGGCCGCTTCACTTTCTCGAGCGGCGCATCGCAATCGATACTCGGCTATGCCGCCAATGAAATTCTCGGCCGTACTTTTTACGAGCTGCTGCACCCCGACGACAGCTGGCGAATGCCCGAGATGCTGCCGCGACTGGAGGCCGGCGAGAAATCTGTCAGCAGCGTCACTGCGCGCTGGCGGCATCACGACGGCACGCATCGCTGGCTCGAGCGCAGCGCTATAGTCCTTACTGATGAAGCCGGGGCGCTGTGCGGTTATCGCGGCACCGAACGTGACCTCACCCAGCGCCTGGATCACGAAGCGCGCATCGCACGATTGAACCGCATTCATACGCTGCTCTCCAGCGTGAACGCGACGGTGGCACGCGCCACGGAGCGCGCGACACTGCTGCAGGACGTGTGCCGGCTGGCGGTCGAACGTGGCGGCTACATACGCGCGATCATCGCGCTGCTGAACCCGGGCACGCCCACCGTGCGGCCCGTGGCGTGGAACAGCGTGCTCGTTGATCCGCTGCGCACACTCGGCTACCCGATTGCGGGCCCAGGCAGCGATGGCATCAGCCTGACCGCCGCGGCATTGAGCGTGCAGCGCGCCGCTGTATGCAACGATCTTCAGCACGACGGTCCGACCGCCATTCGCCATCGCTCGGAGCTCTACAAGCTCGGCGTGCGTGCGGTGGCCGTGTTGCCGATGATCGTCGACAACGCGGTCATCGGCACGATCAGCTTCGAGTCACGCGAGCCCGACGTCTTCGACACCGAAGAGATCGGGCTGCTCGTCGACGTCGCCGCCGACATCGCTTTCTCACTGCAGTACTTCCAGAAGGAAGATGCGGTGCACTTCCTTTCGTGGTTCGATTCGCTGACGCACCTCGCCAAGCGCGAGCTGTTCTGCGAACGACTGGGGCGGGTGCTGAGCTCGCGGGCCAATGACTCGGTTGCGGCGGTGCTCATCGTCGACATCGAGCGCATCGGATTCGTGAACGACACGCTCGGCCGCGAGGCCGGGGACCAGCTCCTGCGCATGGCAGCCCAGCGTCTGAAGACCAGGCTCGGCAATCCCGACCGCCTCGCACATTTCGGTGCCGGCGTGTTCGCCATCGCGTTTTCCGAGCTGGACGCGACGAGCGCGGAACTGGATCGCGCGCGCGACCAGGTCCGCGAAGTATTCAACGATCCGTTCCCGCTCGACGATCGCGAGATCGATCTGTCAGTGCACACGGGCCTTGCGCATTTTCCGAAGGACGGCGAGGACGCAACCACCCTCGTGCAGAACGCCGAGGCCGCGCTGCGCCGCGCGAAGGAAACGGGTACGGAAGATTTCGCCTACACCGTCACGATCAACAGCCAGCTCGCCGAGCGATTGCTAATCGGACAGAAACTGAATCGCGCGCTGGACGCGCAGCAGTTCGTACTGCACTACCAGCCGTTGATCAACATCGAGCACGGCCGGATTGTCGGCGCCGAGGCGCTGCTGCGCTGGCAGGATCCGGATCGTGGTTTGATTCCGCCCAGCCAGTTCATCCCCCTGCTCGAACAGTCTGGACAGATAGTCGACGTGGGCCAGTGGGTATTCGAGCAGGTCACACGCGACTCGCTGCGGCTGCACCAGGCCGGCATCGACAATCTGCGCATGGCGGTCAACATTTCACCATTGCAGTTGCGCCGCTCCGATTTCGTCGAACGCATCGTCGAGACAGTGCTGGAGCGCGAGGGTGGCGACACCGGGCTGGAGATCGAGCTCACCGAGAGCATGCTGCTGCAGGACCTCGAAGCTTCGATCGAGAAGCTCAATCTGCTGCGGCACGCTGGCATCCGCGTTTCGATCGATGACTTCGGTACGGGCTATTCGTCGCTCGCGTTGCTCGCGCGCCTGCCGATCGATTGCCTGAAGATAGATCGCTCCTTCATCAACCGGCTCGCGGAGGATCCGGCATCGATGACGGTGATCTCGACGATCATCGGGCTGGCCAGATCATTCCGGTTGAGTGCGGTGGCGGAAGGTGTGGAAACCGAAGAGCAGCTGAAGCTGCTGCGCCTGATGAAGTGCGATCTGGCGCAGGGCTATCTGTTCGGACATCCGATGTCGATCGAGGAACTGCAGGTTCAGGTAGTCAGAGGCGTCAACGCGGTATCGTTCGGGCGCCCCTGATCAGCGCGCCATCAAGCCCAGCAACTCCGCGGTCTTAGCCTGCATCAACGCGGCATCGCCGCGCGATTCCACGTTGAGGCGGATCAGCGGCTCGGTGTTCGAGCTGCGCAGATTGAAGCGCCATTGCGGGAACTCCATCGACAGGCCATCGGTGAAATCCGTGGCGATCGCCTGCGCCTGATATCGTTTCTGCACGCGTGTGCGCACGGCCAACGCATCGCTCACCTTGCGATTGATTTCACCACTCGCAGGGAACAACGCCATGCGCTCGCCGACGAGCTGTGACAGCGACTTGCCAGTCACGCAGATGGTCTGCAACACCAGCAACCACGGAATCATGCCGCTATCGCAGTAGGCAAAATCACGGAAGTAGTGATGTGCGCTCATCTCACCCCCGTACGCTGCGTCGACCTCGCGCATCTTCTGCTTGATGAACGCGTGCCCCGACTTGCACAGCACCGGCAGCCCGCCGTTCTGCTGCACGATATCGACGGTGTTCCACGTGAGCCGCGGATCGTTGACGATACGGGCGCCCGGCTCAAGCCGCAGGAACACTTCCGCGAGCAGGCCTACCACGTAGTAACCCTCGATAAACGTGCCGTGCTCGTCGAAGAAGAAGCAGCGGTCGAAATCGCCGTCCCAGGCGAGACCGATGTCGGCCTTGTGCGTCCTTATCGCAGCGATGGTGCTCTGGCGATTCTCTTCGAGCATCGGGTTTGGCACGCCGTTGGGGAAATTGCCGTCCGGGTCGTGGTGCACCTTGATCAACTCGAATGGCAGGTGTGGTTCGAGCAGGTCCACCACCATGCCCGCGCCGCCGTTGCCGGCGTTGGTCACAACTTTCAGCCTGTGCAGCTTCGCCGCATCCACGTAGCTCAGCAAGTGATCGATGTATTTCTTGCGCATATCGAGCGGATGCAGCGTACCGGAACTCGCTGCCTTGCCGGGTAGACCACGCTGCTCAATCAGCGCCTGCATGTCCTTGAGACCGTTATCGGCGGAGATCGGCCTGCTCTGCTCGCGCACAAACTTCATGCCGTTGTAGTTCGGCGGATTGTGGCTCGCCGTGACCATGATGCCGCCATCCAGTGCTTCCGCGAACGTCGCGTGATACACGCCTTCGGTGCCGCACAGGCCGATGTCGTACACATCGACGCCAGAGTCGAGCAGGCCCCTGATCAGCGCCCTGGCGAGTTCCGCGCTCGTGAGCCGGATGTCGCGACCGACGCAGACTTTCTTCGGCTTGATGAATGCGGCGTACGCCTGACCAATCTGATAGGCCAGCTCAGGATTGAGCTCGTCAGGGATGCGGCCACGAACGTCGTAGGCCTTGAAGGCAGCAAGGGTCAAGTATTGGTACCTTCGCGTCCGTAGCGATCCTCGAAGCGCACGATGTCGTCCTCGCCAAGGTAGCCGCCCGACTGCACTTCGATGATGTGCAGCTCGATCTTGCCCGGATTCTCCACGCGATGCTTCACGCCCACCGGAATGTAAGTGGACTGGTTCTCCTCCAGCAGGAACACCTCTTCGCCGCGCGTGATACGCGCAGTGCCCGACACCACGATCCAGTGCTCGGCGCGATGATGGTGCAATTGCAGTGACAGCACGGCACCCGGCTTCACCGTCAGACGCTTCACCTGGAAGCGATCGCCATTGTCGATGCTGTCATAGCTGCCCCACGGGCGTGCCACTTCACGATGCAACGAGTGTTCGTAGCGACCATCGGCCTTCAACTGCGCGACCAGCTTCTTCACGTCCTGCACGCGATCTTTCGGAGCAATCAGCACTGCGTCCTTGGTCTCGACTACTACGTGGTCCTTCAGGCCCACGGCAGCGACGAGCCGGCTCCCGGAATACAGATAGCAGCCGCTGCTGTCCTCGGCGCGCACGTCGCCGTGAGTCACATTGCCGCGCGCGTCCGCAGGACTCGCTTCGTGCAGTGCGGACCAGGAACCGACGTCGCTCCAGCCCGCATCAAGCGATACCACGACGGCGTCGGTGGTTTTCTCCATAACCGCGTAGTCGATTGAATCGCTGCGACAAGTCGCGAAGAGCTTCGGATCGACGCGTGTGAAATCAAGGTCCGCGGTTGCGGCAGTAAGTGCAGCCTGCACCGTCTGCGCGATGTCCGGCGCGAACTTCGCCAGCTCTTCGAGATAGCGGCTCGCCTTGAACAAGAACATGCCGCTGTTCCAGAGGTACTCGCCCGTGGCAATGAACTCCTGCGCGCGCGCCTCAGTGGGCTTCTCCACGAATTGCGCGATGCGATGCACGGTGCCGTCAGCGGCGCCGCGACGGATGTAACCGTAGCCGGTCTCCGGCTTGCGCGGTACGATGCCGAAAGCCACGAGACGACCAGCCTGCGCGGCAGGCAGCGCCAGACGCACGGCGGCACGGAATTTCTCGGGATCCGTGATGACATGATCGGCGGGCAGCACGAGCAGCACGGCCTCGCCCGGCGGCGTGGCCGCAGCATCGCTGCGGCGGCGCGTGGGCTGCTTCTGCGTTGCAACTGGTCCCAGTGCGGCGAATGCCGCCAGGGCAATGGCAGGGGCGGTATTGCGACCGACCGGCTCCAGCATGATCGAGCGCGGTTCGATAGCGATTCGACGCAACTGCTCGGCGACAAGGAAGCGATGCGCCTCGTTGCATACGACCAGCGGATCAGCGGCGTCCAGGCCGGCCAGACGCGTTACCGTGTCCTGTAGCATGGTCTGCTTGCCGATGAGGTTGAGCAGCTGCTTCGGATACAGCTCGCGCGACAGCGGCCAGAGGCGCGTACCCGCGCCGCCGGACAGTATTACCGGGATCAGCATGCTATTGCTTGGCAGCGGCAGCCAACGCGACGGGCCTGTCGGTGGCACGGCGCGTGAGGCTCGGCCCGCGCCGCGCGCGCCCGATGGCGTAGTACGTGAAGCCCATGCGGCTGACGAGATCGGGGTTGTACAGATTGCGACCATCAAAGATCGCCGCGTTCTTCAGGGTCGCCTTTAGCAGATCGAAATCCGGGCTGCGGAATTCCTTCCACTCTGTCGCGATGACGAGCGCATCGGCACCCCGCGCCGCGTCATAGGCGGATTCAACCAGCGTGAGCGAAGGCTCGTTCGCGTAAATGTGTTTGGCTTCCTTCATCGCAACCGGATCGAACGCGCGCACTTTCGCACCCGCCTTGATCAGTTCATCGATGATCACGCGTGCCGGCGCTTCGCGCATGTCGTCGGTGTTGGGCTTGAATGCGAGGCCCCACAACGCAATGGTGAGCCCCTTGAGCTCGCCATTGAAGTAGTCGCTCAACTTGCTGACGAGCACGCCCTTCTGGCGATCGTTCACCTCTTCCACGGCCTCGAGGATCTTCGCCTGGTACTTCACCTCGCGCGCCGAGCCCACGAGCGCGCGCACGTCCTTCGGGAAGCAGGAGCCACCGTAACCGGTGCCGGGATAGATGAAGCTGTAGCCTATGCGCGGATCCGAACCGATGCCGATACGCACTGCCTCGATATCGGCGCCGACGCGCTCGGCGATCATCGACAGCTCGTTCATGAAACTGATCTTGGTCGCGAGCATCGCGTTCGCCGCGTACTTGGTGAGTTCCGCCGAACGAATGTCCATGACGATGAAGCGATCGTGATTGCGCGTGAACGGCTCGTACAGCGCGCGAAGCAGCTCCATCGTGCGGGGGTTGTCGGTGCCAACGATCACGCGGTCAGGCTTCATGAAGTCCGCAATCGCAGCGCCTTCCTTGAGGAATTCGGGATTCGATACGACGTCGAAATCGATCGCTGCCTGGCGCACGTCGAGCGCACCTTGTACCGCGAACCGCACCTTGTCGGACGTGCCCACCGGCACGGTCGACTTGGTCATCACGATTGCGTAGCGATCCAGATGCGTGCCGATGGTCTTCGCCACGGCCAGCACGTACTTGAGGTCGGCAGAGCCGTCTTCGCCAGGCGGCGTCCCCACGGCGATCAGAATGAACAGACCATGCGCGATGCCCTTCGGCGCGTCCGTCGTGAACTCGAGCCGACCTGCCTTCATGTTGTTGGCGATCAAGGCGTCCAAGCCGGGCTCATGGATGGGCACTTCGCCCTTGTTGAGACGCTCGATCTTTCCGGCGTCCACGTCGACGCAGATGACGTGATTGCCCGCGTCCGCCAGACAGGCACCCGTGACGAGGCCCACGTAACCGGACCCGAAAATTGTGACGCGCATCACTAAATCCTTGAATAAAAAGGTAGTTTTTACTAGTTGTTAAATCTAAAGCAGGCGCCCGGTGCAGTAAAGGGCGCCGGTTTCAACTTCGGACGCCAGGGCAATGACCACCTGCTCAGACGGGGGAGTCGCTCTGACCCCGGGCGATGTAATCCGCATGCCGGCGGGTGGGCAGGACCGTGACCTTGGCATCGCCGCGCACCACGGACTGTGCCTTGCGCGTCCAGACCTGATCCTGCGAATCCGGCCGCGCGTGATATTCCGCGACGGCCTCCGACAGCCGAGTGATCGCCCGCGGACAGTCGTAGTTGACGAGCGCGATGAGCAGGTCGTCGAGCAGATGCTTGACCCGATCCCACGGCAGCGAGTGCTCGATCGCACGCAGGATGCGCGGATGATCGGTGCCCGTAACGCTCGAGCCGATCAGCAGCTCCTCGTACAGCTTCTCTGCGGTACGCAGACCCGTGTACGTGATCTGGATGTCCCCATCGGGGTTGTTGTCATCGCGCACGGAGAGGCCCATGAGGCTGATCAGCCTGCGCGCGAGGTCGTCGATGCGATGCGGCTGCCCCATGTCGAGCACGAACACGTCCCCACCCTTGCCCATTGCGCCGGCCTGGATGACGAGCTGAGCGGCCTCGGGAATCGTCATGAAATAGCGGATGACCTCCGGATGCGTCACGGTCACCGGTCCGCCATTGCGAATCTGCTCGCGGAACAGCGGCACCACCGAGCCGGAGGAATCCAGCACGTTGCCGAAGCGCACTATCGAGAATCGCGTTGTGGTGCTGCGCGACTGCAGCGCCTGAAGAACCAGCTCCGCGAAGCGCTTCGTCGCGCCCATGATGTTCGCGGGGTTCACGGCCTTGTCAGTGGAGATCAGCACAAAGGTTTCGACGCCGGTCTCCAGCGCCGCCTCGGCCGTGTACCACGTCGTGATGACGTTATTGTGCAGGCCCTCGATGACGTTGTGCTCGACGATCGGCACGTGCTTGTACGCCGCCGCGTGATACACGGTCTGCACGCCGTAGGTGGACATGACCTCGCGCATACGCGCCTTGCTGTGAGCATTGCCGAGCAGGCTCAGGATCTCCACTGGCACCGCAGCGCGCTCCGCGTTCTGCTTCAGCTCGTTTTCGATCGTGTACAGCGCGATCTCGGACATCTCGAACAGCACGAGACGGCGTGGCGCGCAGGTAAGGATCTGCCGGCACAGCTCGGAGCCGATCGACCCGCCGGCACCGGTGACCATCACCGACTTGCCCTGGATACAGGAGCGGAACAGCTCTGCGTTAGGCGCGACCGGATCGCGGCCGAGCAAGTCATTCACGTCCACGTCACGCAACTCGTCGATGCGCGCGTTGCCCGCAATGATGTCCGACAACTCGGGCAGCGACTGCACGTGGACGCCGTACGGTTCCAGGGACGTCAGGATCTCGCGCCGACGGCGTCGCGAGGCGGCAGGCATTGCCAGCAGCACTCGCGTAACGCCCCGTTCCTCGATCAGCCACGGCAGCTTGTCCGGGCCGTAGACCGTGATGCCGTTGATGTGATTGCCCTGCAGCGTGCGCTTGTCGTCGATGAAGGCGACCGGCGCGAACTCCGGGCTGCTCTGCAGCACCGACAGCAGTCGCGCGCCCGCTTCGCCCGAACCATAGATCGCGACACGTTCGGCTTTGCGGGTGCTGAAGCCGAAGAAGAAGAACAGGTAGCGCACTAGCGAGCGGCTGCCCGCGACGTAGATCAG
>JBDSRN010000103.1:0-18257 GCA_039929265.1 Steroidobacteraceae bacterium
GCTCATCGACATAAAGCAGTTCGTGCTTGCCGATCGTCACGACGTCACCGTCGTTGAGATTGTGATTCCGGACCCGCTTGGATTTCACGAATATGCCATTGGTGCTGTTCAAGTCTTCGATCACACACGAGTTGCGCGTGGTGATGATCTGGCAGTGATGCCTGCTCACGAATCGACTGTCGATCTGCAGATCGTTATCCGAAGTTCGGCCGATGATCGTGCGCCCGATGTGCAAGGGCAGCTCGGAACTGGAATGTCCATCGGTCGCGACGAGGATCTTTGCGACGATCTCGCCGGACATGTCCATGTTCCCGGTGGCCGCATTGTCACCGCCGTCGACGTGCGCCGCAGGCAGACGCGTTGCTGCTGGCGTGCGTCCTGCGTACTCCACCCACTGCAGTTCCTCGATCGCGCCGTTGATCTCGGCGAGCGTCACGTAATCGCGATCGTAGGCAAACGCGCTCATCATCGCCGTTTCGCACAACGTATTGATGAGGCGGGGCACGCCACCGGTGTAGCGGAAAATAATCGGGTAGGTGTCGTCGGAGAAAATCTTGCGGCCGGCCGAACCCGCCACCTCGAGGCGATGCAGGATGTACGATTGCATGTCCGATTCGTTCAGGGACGTGAGGTGGAAGCGCAGGCGCACGCGCTGCACGAGCTGAACCAGTTCCGGTGAATCGAGTTTTTCATTCAACTCTGGCTGGCCCGCCAGGATGATGCGCAGCACCTTTTCCTTGGTGGTCTCCACGCCGGACAACAACCGGATTTCCTCCAGCACGCGCATCGACAGGTTCTGCGCCTCGTCGACGATCAGGACCACGCGTCGTCCGCTGGCATACTGCTCGATAAAAAAGCTGTTGAGCGTTGCGATCAACTCGGCCTTCTTCATCTTGAAAGGCGTGAAGCCAAACTGCACCAGGACCGACTGCAGGAACTCGATCGCCGAGACCTGCGTCTGACTGATCTGCGCGACGACGATGTCCTTCTCGAGTTCGCGAAGAAAAGTCTCTATTAGCGTGGTCTTGCCGGAGCCAATTTCCCCGGTAATGACCACGAAGCCATCGGTGAACCAGATGGTGGATTCCATGTACGCCTTGGCGCGCGCATGGTTCTTGCTGAGGTACAGGAACTGCGGGTCCGGACTGAGCCGGAATGGCAACTCCTTCAGTTTGAATAGTTCTGTGTACATTCAGCTGCGAATCTTACGGGATTCAATGACTTTGGCCAGCTTGGCAGCACGCTTGTCGCGTGCCAGAGCAGTGGTTTCGACCACCGTGCAATGACCCAGTTTGCGCCCGGGACGTGGAGATTTGCCGTAATCGTGCAGGAACAGGCCGGGCACCCCCAGTAATGCGTGCCGGTCTGGCATGACGCCGATCAGGTTCAGCATGGCGCTGTGACCCAGAGCACGGGTGTCGCCCAATGGCCAGCCGAGGATGGCACGCAGGTGATTCTCGAACTGGCTGGTGACCGCGCCTTCGATCGTCCAGTGCCCCGAGTTGTGCACGCGCGGCGCCATCTCGTTGGCGATCAGGCGTCCGCGGCGCACGAAAAACTCGATGGTGAGTACGCCCGCATATTCGAAGTGTTGCAGCACCTTGCGCAGCGCGCGTGCCGCCGCCGCCTGCAGCCGCGGCTCGCGCCACGGTGCACGCGTCAGGCGCAGGATGCCGTCGACGTGCTGATTGCGATTGAGCGGATAGATCGCGATCTGTCCGCGCGTGCTGCGCGCACCGATTACCGATACTTCATAGTCGAAGGGCACCAGCTCTTCGTACAGCAGCGGGGCACCTTGCAGTTGCTGCCATGCCGCCTCGAGTTGCCCTGCCGTGCGGATGGCGACCTGGCCCTTGCCGTCGTAGCCCATGCGGCGCGTCTTCAGCATGCCGGGCAGGCCGATCGAGCGCGCCGCGTCGTGCAGATCCTCGAGCGAGTCGGCGGCCGCACAGCGCGTGGTCGCGATGCCGAGCTTCTCGAACAAGCGTTTTTCCTCGAGTCGGTCCTGCGCCGTGGCAAGTGCCGCGAGGGGTGGGGCGATGCGCGCGCCACGCAGTTTCTCCAGCGCGGCGACCGAGACATTCTCCCAGTCGAAGGTGATGACCTCGCTGCGTTCGGCGAGCTGCGCGAGCAGTCTCGCATCCGTGAACTCGCCGGTTAGTGAGGGGGCGAGCTGCGCGGCGGGTGTGCGCGCTTCCTTGTCGAGGAACAGGAAATCCAGGCCGAGCGGGTAGCCGGCGAGGGCCAGCATCCTGCCGAGTTGCCCGGCACCGACCACTCCTATCGTCATTTCAGGCCAGCGCCATCAGGAAGATTTGCGGGGATCCGGTGAGGACATCACCGCCGCGGTCTGCGCCTGGCGATAGGCCTGCAGCGCCTGCCCGATCACCGGGTGCTTGTTGGCGAGCACGGCCGCAGCGAACAGCGCGGCGTTGGCAGCGCCGGCCGCGCCGATCGCGAAGGTGGCCACCGGAACGCCGCGCGGCATCTGCACGATTGACAGCAGCGAATCCATCCCGTTGAGCGCTTTGGACTGCACGGGCACGCCCAGGACGGGCAATTGAGTCTTCGCCGCGGTCATGCCGGGCAGATGGGCCGCGCCACCAGCTCCGGCAATGATCACTTCCAGCCCGCGCTCCTGCGCCGTGGCGGCATATTCGAACAGCAGGTCGGGCGTGCGATGTGCGGAGACGACGCGCAGTTCGTACGGCACGTTGATCTTGTCGAGGATTTCGGCGGCGGGCTTCAGCGTATCCCAGTCGGACGACGATCCCATGATGATGCCGACGAGAGGCTTCATCGACGCATCTTAGCACGCACATTTTGCTGGCTCGGCAGGCGCGCAAGCGCCTTTTCGAGTGCATCCACGTCGATCTCGCGCATAAGGCGACCCACGTACTGGTGCTGACGCGCGAGTGCACCATGAGCGCTGATGCGACGCGCCTCGACCAGGGCCTCCATCAGCAATTCGGGCAGGTCGAGGGTGGCCAGCTCGGCGTTCTTCAATTTCGTGAGTCTTGCACCTAGTTTCTGGCGTGCGAGGGCCTCGCGTTTGCGCGCACTCTTGCTGGGGCCGTCGTATTCGCTGTGGGGCTCGCCATCTTCCGTGTCGTTCATGCCGTACAATTGTGCCTCATGAGCCCCTCCGTAGATGGATCACGAATACCGCAGCTGAAGGAGATCGTATCCCTCGCCCTGGAGCAGGCCCGGCATGCCGGGGCAACCCAGGCCGAAGCGGACGTCAGCCTCCAGCAGGGCCTCAACGTCACGGTGCGCCTGGGCGAGGTCGAAACCGTGGAGTACCAGCGCGATCGCGGTCTGGGAATCACGGTGTATTTCGACAAGAGCAAGGGTTCGGCCAGCAGCGCCGACCTCAGCCCCCAGGCCATCACCGACATGGTGACCAAGGCCTGCGCCATTGCGCGCCACACCGCACAGGATGAATTCGCAGGGCTCGCCGATCCGGGCGAGCTCGCCCAGCAGATTCCCGACCTCGACCTGTACCACCCCTGGGATGTCACGCCGGAAGATGCCATCGAACTCGCGCGCGAGTGCGAAGCGGCCGGTACTGCGGTCGACAAGCGCATCACCAACTCCGAAGGCGCCTCGGTGTCTACACATCGTGGCGTGCGGGTGTATGGCAACTCGCACGGGTTCCTCGCCGGATTTCCGAGCACCAGCCACAGCGTGAGCTGTGTGCTGCTCGCGCAGGAAGGGGAGGACATGCAGCGCGACTACTGGTATTCCGCCGGGCGCAGCGCCGCGGATATTGATGCGGTCGCGGCCATCGGCAAGCGCGCGGGCGAACGTGCGATCGCGCGCCTGGGTTCGCGCAAGCTCGCTACGCGCCGCGCCCCGGTCATCTTCGCGCCGGAAGTGGCGCGCGGATTCTTCGGGCACCTGGTCGCGGCGGTCCGGGGCACGAGCCAGTACCGCAAGTCATCGTTTCTGCTGGATGCCTCCGGCGAACAGGTGCTGCCGTCGTTCATGCAGATGATCGAACGCCCGCACTTGCAGCGAGCGCTGGCCAGCAGCCCGTTCGATGGTGAGGGCGTCGCGACGCGCGATCGCGACCTCGTTCGCGACGGTGTGCTGCAGGGCTATGTACTCGGCAGCTACTCGGCGCGCAAGCTGGGTCTGCGCACGACGGGCAATGCCGGCGGCATCCACAACCTCATCGTCAGCGGTGGCGACAAGGCCCCCACGCTGGAGCAGTTGTTCAAGCATATGGGCGAGGGCATGTTCGTCACCGAACTTATGGGCCAGGGCGTGAACGGCGTCACTGGCGACTACTCACGCGGCGCCTCGGGATTCTGGATCGAGAACGGCGAGCGCAAGTACCCCGTGTCCGAAGTGACTATCGCCGGCAACCTGCGCGACATGTATCGCGAGATCGGGGGCGTCGGCGCCGATGTCGATCTGCAGGGCGCAATCCGTACGGGCTCCGTGCTTGTCGGCGGCCTCACCATCGCCGGCAGCTGAAGCTCACTCCGCCTCGTCCACGAGATCGCGCAACGTGCGGTCCCCGCAGAGTTCGTGCCAGGACGCTTCGATCTGCGCCAGCAGGCGTTCCACCTGCGGCAGCGACATCGCATTGGTTGTCACGTAGCCGCCCTTGCGGGCGCGCACCACATCCAGGATCTCGATCAGCGTGATGCTGGCGATGTCGCGTGCCGGGAAGACATTCTCGTCCTCGCTCGCGATGAGCAGCCTCGCGGCTTCCATTGCTTCGACCACTTCGGCGATCGCGACGCCCGGCATGCCGAACTCGCGCGCCAGTGAATCCACGCTCCATGCTGTGGTCTGGGTCGTGTGCGCCTTGCCGACGAGGAACATGATGCCCAGCGCGAGACGCTCGCTCTCGCGAGCTGAAATCTTCAGCGGCTGCAGGCCGAGTCGCAGGAAGCTGGGGTTCTGCACGTAGAACGAGAGCTGCGCGCCGGCCAGCAGGATGAGCCAGCCGAAATACGTCCACAACAGCACTGCCACGACGATCGCGAAGCCGGCATACACGATCGTGAGGCGGCTCGTGTACACCACCATCGCCGTGAACAGCGTGCTCGTCCCGGCCCACAGCACGCCCGCAGTGAGCGCGCCGATCAGCGCGGGGCGCAGCTGCACCCGCGTGTTCGGAATCCACATGTACAGCACGGTGAACAGGCTGACCACAATGAGGTAGGGCGCGATCGTGATCACACCGTGCAGCAGCTGCGCGATCAGTGGCACGTCCGCTAGCTCGCGAGTCGCGTTGTCAATGGCGAGTTTCGAAAGGGTGATCACGGTGACTATGAGCACCGGCCCGGTGATCAGCAGGCCGACGTACTCGGCGATGCGGCGCGCGAAGCTGCGCGGCACCTGCACGCGCCACACGAAGTTGAAGCAGTCCTCCACCTTGCGCACCGTGCCGATCAGCGTCCACAGCAGCAGCGCGAAACCGACGGACCCGACGAGGCCCGTGCGTACGCTGTTGGCGAAATCCATCAGACGCTGCGTGAGCTCGGCGGCTGAATCGCCCACGGGTCGGAAGAATTCTAGGATCAGCGGCTGCAGGTCACGGTGCACGCCGAGCGCGGTGAGGATCGCGAAGCTGAACGCGATCGCGGGAATGAGCGACAGCAGCGTCGCGTACACGAGCCCCATCGCCCGCAGGTTGAGCTGGCCACCGAGCAGGTCGCGCAGCACGGCGTACGGATAGCGACTGACGCGGATGCTGCGCGCGAGCAACCCGCTGCCGTACGAACTCGGCGAAAACAGATAGCAGTCGAACCAGTTCCTGACGCTCGGCCACATGCGCTAGCGACCGGTCAGCTTGCAGTGCCGATCAGGCGCTGCAGTGCTTCGCGATATTTCTCACTGGTGCGGGCTATGACTTCGGCGGGCAGGCGCGGACCCGGCGCTTTCTTGTTCCAGTCGAGCGTCTCGAGATAGTCACGCACGTACTGCTTGTCGAAGCTCGGCGGGCTGCTGCCCTCGCGGTACGTGGAGGCTGGCCAGAAACGCGAGGAATCCGGCGTCAGCGCCTCGTCGATGAGAATGAGGCGTCCATCGCTCGCGAGTCCGAATTCGAACTTGGTGTCGGCAATGATGATGCCGCGCGACAGCGCGTAATCGGCGGCGAAGCGATACAGCGCGAGCGAGGTGTCGCGCACGCACGCGGCGAGGCGTGCGCCGATCAACGCCTCGACCTGGCCATAGGAAATGTTCTCGTCGTGGTCGCCCGCGGCGGCTTTGCTCGCCGGGGTGAACAGCGGCTCGGGCAGTCGCTGCGCCTGTTTCAGGCCGGGGCGCAGGGCGATACCGCAAAGCTTGCTGGTCGCCTGGTAGTCTTTCCAGCCGGAGCCGATGAGGTAACCGCGCACCACGGCTTCGATCGGCAGGGCGCGCAGGCGCTGCGTCACCATGCTACGCCCACGCAGCAGCTCGAACTCCTGCGGATCGGTCACGATGCTCTCTAGCTTCCGGTTCGTGAGATGGTTGGGCACGATGTGCTGGGTGCGCCCGAACCAGAAGTTGGAAATCTCGGTAAGCACCTGGCCCTTGCCGGGAATGGGGTCGGGCAGCACGACGTCGAAGGCCGAGAGGCGATCGGTGGTGACGATGAGCAGCGTGTCGTCGTCGACCGCGTATACATCGCGCACCTTGCCCCGATGCAGCCGGGTGAGGCCCTTGAGGGCCGTCTCGTGCACCGTGGGCGAAGCGTAGTCGGACGGTTTAGTCGCCAAGCCTTGCTACCATACGCGCGGCGAAAAGGGCGCGCATCTTGCCGCCCCCCGCGCGGCCGGGTCAAGCGAACCAACATGCAGTGGACCGGAAAAATACTGGGCGGAGCGATCGGTGCCTTCTTCGGACCGATCGGCATCGCCGTGGGCGCGATCCTGGGGCATCAGTACGACAACCAGATCGCCGCGGGCGGCAATTCCGTGCCCGTAGGGGAACTGTTTTTCCGCACCACTTTTCAGGTGATGGGGCACGTCGCCAAGGCCGACGGGCGGGTGAGCGAGCGCGAGATTGCCGCGGCGCGCGCCATCATGGCTTCGCTGCGCCTCAACCAGCAGCAGGTGCACCAGGCCATAGCCTGTTTCACCGAGGGCAAGCGCGATGGATTCGACATCGGGAGTTCGCTCGCCGGGCTGCGCAAGGCGGTGGGTTCGCACCCGCGGCTGCTGCGCGTTTTCCTCGAGATCCAGCTGCGCGCCGCGATGGATGGCAGCGACCTGCAGGCCGCCGCCCGGGTGCGCCTCGATGCCATCGCGCTCGCTTTCGGCGTCAATGCCGTGCAAATGCGGCTGCTGGAGTCGGCCCTGCGCCAGCACGGCGGGCGCGCCCGTCCGCCCATGCCCGAAAACAGTGAGCAGCGCCTGCAAAGCGCCTACCGCACGCTGGAGATCGAGCCTGTGGCGAGCGATGCGCAGGTGGTGAAGGCGTACCGGCGTCTCATGAGCCGTCATCATCCCGACAAGCTCAAGGCCAATGGCCTGCCCGAGTCAATGCTCGAACATGCAAAGCAGCGTACCCAGCAGGTGCGCGAATCCTATGAAATCCTGCGCCAGCACCGAGGCATCACGTGAACGCACCCTGGATCGCTCCGTCCATCCTGTCCGCGGACTTCGCGTGCCTCGGTGCCGAGGTGGAGGCTGTGCTCGCCGCGGGTGCGGATGTCGTGCACTTCGACGTGATGGACAACCACTATGTCCCCAACCTTACGATCGGCCCGCTCGTGTGCGAGGCGCTGCGCAAGCACGGCATCACCGCGCCGATCGACGTGCACCTCATGGTCAAGCCGGTGGACCGCATCATTCCGGATTTCGCCAAGGCCGGCGCCACGTACATCAGTTTCCATCCCGAGGCGAGCGAGCACATCGATCGGACCATCGGACTGATCCATGAAGCCGGCTGCAATGCGGGCCTCGTGTTCAATCCGGCGACGCCGCTCGACTATCTCGACTACACCTTGCCCAAGCTGGACCTGGTGCTCATCATGTCGGTGAACCCGGGGTTTGGCGGACAGCGATTCATTCCTGGCGCGCTCGACAAGCTCGCCGAGGTGCGCCGGCGCATCGATGCGTCGGGCAGGGCAGTGCGGCTGGAAGTGGATGGCGGCGTGAACGCCGCGAATATCGGGAACATCGCGAAGGCCGGTGCCGACACTTTCGTGGCCGGCTCGGCGATCTTCGGGAAGCCGGACTATGCCGGCACGATCAAGGCGATGCGTGCCGCCATCGCCGGCGCGCAGAAGACTTAGTCTTCGTCGTCCTCGTCATCATCTGCGAAGCGCGAGGCGGCGGCGGCCCTGGCGCGCGCCTTGTCGGCTGCGGCAGGCTGTGCCGGCACGATCACCGGGCGCGTCTTCATCTTGGGGCGAGCGTTGAACACGACGATTGTCTTGCCGGTGGCGCGCAGCAGGCCCTGTTCTTCCAGCACCTTCAGCACGCGGCCCGCCATTTCGCGCGAGCAACCGACGAGGCGCGAGAGCTCCTGGCGCGAGACCTTGATCTGCATGCCTTCGGGATGCGTCATCGCATCCGGCTCGCCGCACAGGTCCATGATGGCGTGCGCGACGCGACCGGTGACGTCGACGAACGCCAGGTCGCCGAGCTTGCGGTTGGTTCTGTCCAGCCGGGTTGCCAGCTGCGTCGCGAGCTCGAAGATCAGGCCGGGGCTTTCCGCCGCGATCTGGCGGAAGCGCGGATACGTCATTTCCGCGAGCTCGCACTGGTTGCGCGTACGCACCCACGCGCTGCGCGTGGGCTGTTCGTAGAACAGGCCCATCTCACCGAAGAACTGGCCCTTGTTGAGGTAGGCGAGAACCATCTCGTTGCCTTCCTCGTCCTCGATCATCACTTCGACCGAGCCGCTGATGATGTAGTAGAGAACGTCGGGCAGATCGCCGGCGTGGATCACGACGGTCTTGGACGACACTGTGCGAATGCGGCAGTAACTCAGGAATCGGTTGATTGCCGGAATGTCGCTCAGCGGTTTGACGTTCTCTTCCATTCTTCTTTCTCACTCCCCAACACGGCTTGCCTGCGCGAGGCACCCGGCTTTGTATTACATAAGGCCCATCGCCGCAACAGCGCCGCGATCTGCGGTGAAATTAAATCCGCGCGGCCACACGCGTCATGACGCGTGATACAGCGCGCATGAGGGCACGCGCAGGTCCCGGCAATGCTACCGCCCCGGCGCTTTCCGCACGTCTGCCATGATCGACTTCGTCGGCCTGCATGCGCTGGATGATGGCGCGCGAACGCCTGTCGGGCTCGGGCAGACGACGCAGATGATCGTCCAGATGACCTTCCACCTGGCGTTCGGTCTCCGCGACGAAGCCGAGGCTGACGGCATCGCCGAAGCTGGCGGCAAGCGCGCCAATGCCGAAGGAGCCCGCGTACCAGAGCGGCACGAGCTTGCTCGGGCCGGCCTGCAGTTCGCGCAGTCGTGTCTCGCACCAGGCGAGGTGCTCGGTCTCTTCCCGTGCGGCCTGCAGCAGCAGGGCGCGGGTGCGAGCGTGCCGGGCGAACATCGACTGGCCGTGATACAGCGCCTGGGCGGCGATCTCCCCGGCATGGTTCACGCGCATCAGGGAGGCGGACAGGGCGCGGTCCGCCTCGTCCAGCGGTATGGCCGGCTCCAGAGTGGGAGCCGCGATCGCCCGCGCCGGAGCAAAGACTGCGCGCAAGGCGCGATCCGTCGCCACGATGAAGGGCTCGAGCAGGCCGGACGGGTTCATTCCCACAATATATACCGGCTGCGCCGCGAGCCGAGCGGCTCCCGGGCGTCGGCTCCTGTAGAGTGCGCACCCCCGCATTGGCAGCAAACGCGGGCCCTGGGACCAGTTTTGCAATGGCGCGGGGGCTTCGAGTACACTGCCGCGCCTTTTTTCGACACTGCCCGGAATCCCCAGATGACCACTCAATTCGCCAATGCCGCCACCGTCCGCGGTGACTGGTATCTCGTTGATGCTGCTGGCAAAACGCTGGGGCGTCTGTGCACGCAAATCGCTCATCGCCTGAAGGGCAAGCACAAGGCTGATTACAGCCCGCATGTCGACATGGGCGATCACATCGTCGTCGTGAACGCGGAGAAGATCCACGTCACCGGCGCGAAACTGCAGGACAAGCTGTACTACCACCACACGGGTTTTCTCGGTGGTATCAAGTCCATCGCACTGGGCAAGCTGCTGCAGGAACATCCGGAGCGCGCCATCGAGTTTGCCGTGAAGGGCATGCTGCCCAAGACGACGCTCGGCCGTTCCATGTACCGCAAGCTGCACGTGTTCGCGGGCGACAAACACCCGCACGCCGCGCAGCAGCCCAAAGCGCTCGAACTGTAATTTCCAGGAACATTCATGCCAGCCACTTCAATCAACTACGGCACGGGCCGACGCAAGACCTCCACGGCGCGCGTCTACCTGAAGGCCGGTTCGGGCCAGATCACCGTCAACCAGCGCTCGCTCGATGAGTTCTTTGGCCGTGAAACGGGCCGCATGATCGTGCTGCAGCCGCTCGAAATCGTGGAGATGACGAAGCGCTTCGACATCGACGTTACGGTTGCCGGCGGCGGCATCACCGGCCAGGCCGGCGCGATCCGTCACGGCATCACGCGCGCGCTCATCGAGTTCGACGAGACCCTTCGCCCGACGCTCCGCAAGGCCGGCTTCGTCACGCGCGACGCGCGCGAAGTCGAGCGCAAGAAGGTCGGTCGCCGGAAGGCCCGTCGCGGTCCGCAGTACAGCAAGCGCTAAGCGAAGAGTTCTGCGCGCATCAGCGCGCGTGTCTCCAAGGCCGCCGGCGAAAACCACGCTTTTCGCCGGCGCTGACGAAGGGATCTGCAGAACGGCCGGAGGCCGTTTTTGCCAATGCACTTGGGGGATCGTCTAGTGGTAGGACTACGGTCTCTGACACCGTCAACCTTGGTTCGAATCCAAGTCCCCCAGCCAGTACCAAACCCCGCCTCGGCGGGGTTTTTCTTTGGCGGCAGGACGACAGTCAGCCTGCCGACACCTTCGGTCGAGCCTGATCCAGCAGCCCGCGCCCGACGGCGCGGCGCACGGCGCCGAGCACCGCGAGCAGTGAGGCGGTAATCGTATTGCCGTGCACGCCCACGCCGAACAGTGTGACGCGCGATGGCGTCGTGATCTCCACGAACGCCGCGGCTCGCGCCTCGCTGCCGAAGCCCATCGAACGCTCCTCGAACGACAGCACGTCGAACGGCAGACCAAGCGCGTTCACCAGCGCATCAATCGGGCCGTTGCCCCGTCCCGAGAGCTGCAGCGCCTTGCCACCGCGCAGCAGCGTGATGTTGAGCTGCTCGCCATCGCTGCCATCCTGCGCGGTGACGAGCTGGTGGCTGCGGTAAACGTAGTCCCCGCCCGACTCGTTCAGGTATTCCTGTTCGAACAGCGACCAGATGTGCGCGGCATCGACTTCCTTGCCACTGGCATCGGTCACCGCCTGTACCACCGGGCTGAATTCGATCTGCAGGCGTCGCGACAGCGACAGTCCGTACTCACGGTCGAGCAGGTAGGCGATGCCACCCTTGCCCGACTGTGAGTTCACGCGGATCACTGATTCGTACGTGCGACCGAGATCGCGCGGATCGATGGGCAGGTAGGGAATCTCCCAGAGATCCTCCGGCTTGCGCTCGGCGAACCCCTTGTTGATCGCGTCCTGGTGGGAACCGGAAAACGCGGTGAACACGAGATCGCCCACGTACGGATGACGCGGATGGATCGGCAGCTGGTTGCAATGCTCAACCGCGCGCGCGGCTTCGTTGATGTTCGCGAAGTCGAGCCCGGGGTGTACGCCATGCGTATAGAGATTGAGCGCAAGTGTGACGATGTCGACATTACCCGTGCGCTCGCCATTGCCGAACAGCGTGCCTTCGATGCGGTCGGCGCCCGCCATCAGGCCCAGCTCGGCTGCGGCCACACCGGTCCCGCGATCGTTGTGCGGGTGCAGACTGATGACCACGCTGTCGCGCCGTTTGGTCTTGCGGCAGAACCACTCGATCTGGTCCGCGAAGATGTTCGGCATGGCCACTTCGACGGTGGACGGCAGGTTCAGGATGGCCTTGTGCTGCGGGCTCGGATTCCACACCTCGACGACCGCCTCGCAGATCTCCAGCGCGAACTCCTGCTCCGTGGAAGAGAAGGTCTCGGGCGAATATTGGAACGACCAAGCGGTGCGCGGCTGCTGCTTCGCGAGATTCGCGATGAGCTGCGCGGCGTCGACCGCGAGCTTCACCGTCGCCGGTTTGTCTTGACGGAACACCACGCGACGGAACAGCGGCGCGGTCGCGTTGTAGAAATGCATGATCGCTCGCGGCGCGCCGACCAGTGCCTCGAAGCTGCGCTCGATCAGCTCGGGACGCGCAGGGGTGAGCACCTGGATAGTCACGTCGTCCGGGATCAGTTTCTGTTCGATCAGCTCGCGCACGAAATCGAAGTCGGTCTGCGACGCCGAAGGAAAGCCCACCTCGATCTGTTTGAAGCCGATGGCCACCAGCAACTCGAAGAAGCGGCGTTTGCGCACCGCGTCCATCGGTTCAATCAGGGCCTGGTTGCCATCGCGCAGGTCGACGCTACACCACAGGGGCGGCTTGGTCAGGCGAACGTCAGGCCAGCGGCGGTCGGCCAGACTCGGGATGGTGTATGGGCGGTACTTCCGGGAAGGGTCCTGCAACATGGTCGTCTCCGTCGGTGCGTCCCTGGGAGAGGACGCGGGCAAGTCAAAATCGTATCGACTAGCGGATCTGGCGACGCAGGTGCAGGCGCGCACCCAGCAAGTCGTCGCCGCGGATGGGCTGATCGATCGTTTGCTGGGGGTGACGCATGCGGGGAATTTAGCAGGCTTTGCCTGCCTGGCGCTATGCAGGCCGCGCGATGCGCCGGACGTCGCTGTCGGTTGCGATGAGCAGCAGGTCCGCCGGTCGCGATGCGAACAGGCCCACCGTCACCACGCCGACGATCTGGTTGATCTGAGCTTCCGTGCGCGGCGGGTCCGCGATCACGAGGTCGTGCACGTCGAGGATGTGATTGCCGTTGTCCGTGACGACACCCTCACGCCATACCGGCCGTCCGCCGAGCGCGGCGAGTTGTCGCGCGACGTAGGCCCGTGCGAGTGGTATCACTTCCACCGGCAGGGGAAAGTGGCCGAGCTGTTCGACCACCTTGCTCTCGTCAACGATGCAGATGAAGCATTCCGCCGCAGCGGCGACGATCTTTTCGCGCGTCAGCGCGGCGCCGCCTCCCTTGATGAGATGCAGGTTGGCCGTCGCCTCGTCGGCCCCGTCGACATAAAGCTCCAGACAGTCGATCTTGTTGAGATCGAGGAGGGGGATACCCAGTTTCGCGAGGCGTTGCGTAGACGCCTCGGAGCTGGAGACGGCACCCCGAAGTCGTGGTGCCCAGGGTGCGAGCAGGTCGATGAATGCGTTCACCGTCGTGCCGGTGCCGACACCTAGCACGAGGTTGTCACGCAGGAATTCTGTAGCGGCAATGGCGACGCGCGCCTTCTTCGTTCGTTGATCGCTGCTCATTTGAGCCTATGAAATGCGGTGTTTTTATCGAACCCCTGAAACGACTGTGCCCGCTTACGCGGGCACAGTGTTGGTTTTTGAAGCAAGGCGAGAAGGTGTTACCCGACTCGCCGTGCATCAAGCACCTTACTTCTTCTTAGAAGCTTTCTTCTTCGCCTTCTTCTTGGCTTTCGCCATGATCGTTCTCCATGTCAAGGTTAGTCCGAGGCCGAGTATATACACGCGTTGCTAAATTACAAGCAAGGAACATCGCGTCGTGCTACACGCGCGTCGTCTTCAAGTCGGAGTGAAGTGTGACGCTGCTCACGTGTCACTCCATGGAGAGAATGAAATTCCACTGCTCCTCGGTGAGTGGCGTGATCGAAAGACGATTGCCCCGACGCAACAACCACATGTCGCGCAGTTCATTGTCGGCATGCGTGCGCAACTCAGTCAGCGTGATCACCCTGCGCAGTCGCCGCACCAGATGCACGTCGACCATGAACCAGCGCGGCGCTTTCGGATCACTGTCGGCATCGTAGTGATGATGCTTCTTGTCGAAGGCGGTCGGATCCGCATGGCCGGCGCGCACGACCTTCATGATCGCGACGATGCCGGGCTCGGCGGTGGATGAGTGATACAGGAAGGCGAGGTCGCCCTTCTTCATGTCGTCGCGCAGCATGTTGCGCGCCTGGTAATTGCGGACCCCATCCCACCCGGTGGTCTTTCCGGGTGCTTTCGCGAGGTGCTCGAGCCCGAAGGTTTCGGGCTCGGTTTTCATCAGGAAATGCTTGATCAAAAGTAGACGCCACCCGCCTGTGCCGTTACGAGACCGTTGCTCTCGGACCGGAGCAACAAGTGGGACAGGCTGCGACAGGTAAGGCTCCCCGACCAAGGTCGGATCTGCACAGTGCTGCCGAAAAAACCACGTCCCGGGGTGTTTCAAATAGGGCCCGAGGTAACCCGGTCCCGCTGTCGAACACCGCAGGCGGCGCCCGACGAGAACTCTACACTAGAGCTCGAGTTGCTGTCCCTTCTCAAGGGCCGCTTCGACTCGTTCGCGCAGTCCCTTCAGTCGGACGCCGACATCGCCATCGAGACGCTGTTCCCGGCCGCGCATCTTCACCACTTCGTTGGCGAGATTTAGGGCGGCCATCACGGCGATGCGATCGAGGCCGACGACTTTGCCGCTGTCGCGGATCTCACGCATCCTGCCGTTGAGATACTCGGCCGAGTCCATCAGATCGGAACGCTCGTCATAAGGACAGGCGATGAAGTATTCCTTGTCGAGAATACGCACGCCGACCCTGGCGAGCTCCGCAGCGTCGCTCATGCGCCGGTTTCCATCGTACGCAGGCGACCGATCATCGCTTCAACGCGATTGCGCACCTGCTCGTTTTTTTGCAGCAGTGAAGCACGCTCAGAGGAGAATGAATCCTGGCGCATTCGCAGCGCACGATTCTCTTCCTTCAACTGGTGGATGCTGGCGACCAGTTCGTCGACACGCTTTTCCAGTTTCTTGAGTTCCAGGTCGACCGCGGTTCTTGTTTGTTCTGGCATGGGGAAAACTATAGTGCGGGCGTCTCGCGCCGGTCAATCGTATGCATGATAATGATTTATTGCCATGAGCATCCTGAGTTACGCAACCGTCCAGCAGGCCCTGTCGCAGTCGCGCGCCCTGACTGATGCCGCCGAGGCCCATGGCACCCTCACCGGCGCGCTCTGCGCCGCCCGGAGCTACCGGCTCGAGGACTGGCTCGCCGAAATCCTGCCCGAAGGCCAGGCGGCACCGGCGACCGGCGGCACCCTGGATGGCGTGTTCGAGACCACCCGCGTCGCGCTGGATGATGAGGAGCTCGGCTTCGAGCCCCTGTTGCCCGAGGATGAGGATTCGCTCGAGGCACGTACCACTGCTCTGGGTGAGTGGTGCCACGGCTTTCTATATGGGCTGGGTTCCGGCTCGCTGCCGGACCTGCGCAGCATGCAGGGCGAGGTGGGCGAGATCCTGCAGGACCTCACCGAGATAACCCGCGTCGGCGTGGATGCGGGCTCGGGCGAGGATGCGAACGAGAGCGCGTATGTCGAACTCGTGGAGTTCGTGCGTGTCGGCGTGCAGATCCTCTTCGAGGAGCTGCGACACCTGCGCCGGCCCGAGGGCGAGGGTTTGGGGGACGAGGACAGTCCGCAGGTCCTGCACTGATGGCCGGTCGCGACGAGTTTGCGCGCCGTCGCCGCGCGCTCATGCGCAGCATAGGTCGGGACTCGATCGCGATCGTGCCTGCCGCTGCCGTGAAGCAGCGCAACAATGATGTCGAGTACGCGTACCGGCAGGACAGCGACTTCTGGTATCTCACCGGCTTCGGTGAGCCCGAGGCGGTCGCGATCCTGATCCCGGGGCGCGAGCAGGCCGAGTACATCCTGTTCACGCGCGAGCGCGATGCGACGCGCGAGATCTGGGATGGGCACCGCGTCGGACCCGCCGGCGCGGTGCGCGACTTCGGCGCGGATGATGCCTTTCCGATCTCCGACATCGACGAGATCCTCCCGGGCCTCCTCGAGAACCGCACCAAGGTGTACTACTCGATGGGCGTGTATCCGGAGTTTGACCAGCGCGTGGTGAGCTGGGTAAATGGCTTGCGCACGCAGGCGCGCAACGGCCGGCAGCCCCCGCAGGAGTTCGTCGCCCTGGATCATCTGCTCCACGACATGCGGCTGTTCAAGAGCCGCGCCGAGGTCGCGCTGATGCGCCGCTCCGGCGTGATCGCGGCCAATGCGCACAAGCGCGCGATGCAGTACTGCCAGCCCGGCCGGCACGAATATGAAGTGATGGCGGAGCTGGTGCACGAGTTCCGGCGCTGCAACGCTGATACCTCTTACCACCCCATCGTCGGCAGCGGCGCCAACAGCTGCATCCTGCATTACCGCCAGAACAATCAGCAGATGCGCGATGGCGATCTGCTGCTCGTCGATGCCGGCTGCGAGTACCAGTACTACGCCTCCGACATCACCCGCACATACCCGGTGAACGGAAAATTCACTGAGGCGCAGCGCGCCGTGTACGAAATCGTCTTGCAGGCCCAGAACGCGGCGATTGCCAAGGTGCAGCCGGGCAATCACTGGAACGAGCCGCACGACGCCGCGGTGCAGGTGATCACGCAGGGGCTGGTGAAGCTCGGTATCCTGAAAGGCAGGCTACCCGCGCTTATCCGCGACGGTGCGTATCGCAAATACTTCATGCATCGCACGGGGCACTGGCTCGGCATGGATGTACACGACGTCGGGGATTACAAGGTCGGCGACGAATGGCGCGTGTTCGAGCCGGGCATGGCCCTTACGGTGGAGCCCGGCATCTACATCGCCGCGGGCACGCGCGGTGTGTCGAAGCGCTTTGCGAATATCGGTGTGCGAATCGAGGACGATGTGGTCGTCACCAGGACGGGCAACGAAGTGCTCACCGATGCGGCTCCCAGGGACCCCGACGAAATCGAGGCGCTGATGGCTGCCTGATGCGGCCAGCTCATGCACAACGACGCACCAGTGGACTACGACGTCGCCATCGTCGGCGGCGGCATGGTGGGGGCGAGCCTCGCCCTGGCACTACGCGGGCTGTCGCTGAAGGTACTGCTGGTCGAGGCAGTCGCCCCCGACTCCGCCACGCATTCCAGTTTCGATGATCGCAGCACCGCGCTGGGCAACGGCAGCCGGCAAGTGTACGAGACGCTCGGCATCTGGACGAAGCTCGCGAACGACATCGCGCCGATCCAGCGCATCCATGTGTCCGAGTCGGGCCGTTTCGGCTTCGCAAGGCTGGAGGCGGAACAATTCGCGCTTGCCGCACTCGGCTACGTGGTGCCGAATCGGGCGCTGGGTCGCGAGCTCTGGGCAGCGCTGCGCGCAGCGAAGCATGTCCACATCGAGATGCCCGCGAAGCTCACGCACGTGGCGTTCGAGCCGGAGCGCGTTTGCCTCACGATCGAGGGCACCCCGGGAAGATCGGATCTCGCACGCGAGATCAGCGCGCGGCTGGTGGTCGCCGCCGATGGCGCGAGTTCACCCGTGCGGATCGCTGCGGGTATCGAAGCGGAGAACGAGGACTATGGGCAGACCGCGCTGGTCACGAGCTTCGCCGTCGACGGGCCGGGCGATGGCACTGCCTACGAACGCTTCACCGCGGAAGGCACGCTCGCCGTGCTGCCGCTGCCCGGTGGTCGTCACACGCTCATCTGGGCGTCGCCGCCGGAGACGGCCGCGCGACTCATGGCGCTCGAGGACGATGCGTTCCTGCGGGAGCTGCAGCGAGTGTTCGGCTGGCGACTCGGTCGCGTGCGCGAGCTAGGCAAGCGCGGCGCCTATCCGCTGTCGCTGCTGCGTGCGCAACGCAGCGTCGGCGTGCGCAGCGTGCTGCTCGGCAACGCCTCGCAGGCGCTGCATCCGGTGGCGGGGCAAGGATTCAACCTCGGTCTGCGCGATGCGGCGACGCTCGCGGAGCTGCTCGCCGACGCGAGCGGCAGCGATGTCGGCGCGCCCGGGTTGCTGGAGCGGTTCGAAACCGCACGGGCTACGGATCGCAACGGCGTCACGCGCTTCACCGACGGACTCATCAAGCTGTTCCACGATCGCCGGCCCGGCTTTGGCGTGGCACGCAACCTCGGGCTGCTGCTATTCGACGTGCTGCCGCCCGCGAAGCGTGCGCTGTCGAATCTCAGCTGGGGGTTCGGTTCCAACCGGTCGCGCCTGGTGCGCGG
>JBDSRN010000104.1:0-13374 GCA_039929265.1 Steroidobacteraceae bacterium
CTCCAGCGTGGAAGCGGTCGGCACGGTCAAAGCGAACGAAGCGGTCGAGATCACTTCGGTTGCCGCGGGACTGGTCACGCGTATTGCCTTTCGTGACGGCAGCTTCGTGCACGCGCGCGACACACTCGTGGAACTCGACTCCACCCAGGCCAGGGCGGCACTCGAAGAGGCCGACGCTGCGCGCGCGCAAAGTCGCAGCGACCTGGAGCGCGGTAAAAAGCTGCAATCCACGCATGCGCTGGCCGAGTCGCAGCTGCAGCAGCTCGCTTCCAACCTGCGCCGCGACGAAGCGCGCGCCGACGCAGCGGGCGGGCGCCTTGCCGATACGGTGATTCGTGCGCCATTTGCCGGCCGAGTCGGCCTGCGTCGCGTCAGTCCGGGCAGCCTCATCAGCCCCGGCAGCGTGATCACCACACTCGACGACACTCGCAGCGTAAAGGTGGACTTCGCCGTGCCGGAATCGGCGTTCCCGGCGCTGCGTGCCGGGCTCGCAGTGAGCGGCAGTACGGTCGCTTATCCCGGCCGCGTGTTCACGGGCGCGGTCGCGAGCATCGACACGCGGGTCGACCCGGTGACCCGCTCCGCTCAGGTGCGCGCGCAGTTCGACAATGCCGACGGCAGTCTCGCACCGGGCATGTTCCTGACGCTGCGTCTCGCGAGCAATCCGCGTGAAACAATCACCGTGCCGGAGCGCGCGTTGCTCAGTGACCAGGGCAAGCAGTTCGTATTCACCGTTGCGGACGGAGTGGCGAGCCGGCGCCAGGTGCAGCTCGGCGAGCGCCTGCCCGGCAAGGTTGAAATACTTCAGGGGCTCGCGCCCGGAGACAGCATCGTGATCGACGGCGCGATCAAGCTGCGCGAGGGCACGCGCATCAGCGCACTGCGCGGGTCATGATCCTCTCCGATATCTCCGTCCGGCGTCCGGTGCTCGCGAGCGTGCTCTCGATGATCCCCGTGCTCGCCGGCACGCTGTGCCTGTTCCGCCTCAGCGTGCGCGAGATGCCGCGAGTCGAGCAACCGCTGGTGTCGATCAACACGACCTATCGCGGTGCTTCAGCGGACATCATCGAAACCAAGATCACCGAGCAGATCGAGACCGCGATCTCGGGCATCGAAGGCATCGACAAGCTGACCTCCGCGAGCTCCGACGAGCGCTCCCGCGTAAACGTCGAATTCTCGCTCGATCGCGACATCGACGTCGCGGCGAACGATATCCGCGACCGCCTCTCCAGCATTGCGGCGCAGCTGCCGAAAGAGGCCGATCCACCGCAGATCACCAAGGCCGATCCGGATCAGGGACCAGTCATCGCGGTGATGGCGACGAGCGAGGAGGTGTCGACCCTCGACATGACGGACTATCTCGAGCGCAATCTCGTGGACCGCTTCTCGGCGCTGCCCGGCGTTGCGGCGATCTCCATCATGGGACAGCGGCGGCCGGCGATGCGCGTCTGGATCGATCGCCAGGAGCTGGCCGCGCGTCAGCTCACGACGGTCGACATCGAAAATGCGCTCCGCCGCAGCAACATCGAGCTGCCCGCCGGCCGTCTCGAGTCGGTGGACCGCGAGTTCGTCTTGCGCACCGAGACGCGCCTGATCAACGAGGAGCAGTTCCGCAACCTGATCATCGGTCGCGGGCCCGGCGGCTATCTCGTCCGGCTCGGAGAGGTTGCGACCGTGGTTCTCGCTGCGGAGGACGATCGCTCCACCACGCTAGTGAATACCAAGCCGGGTCTCGGCATCCGTGTCATGCAGCAATCGACGGCGAACATGCTCGAGGTGACCAACGGCACGCGCGCGCTGGTGAGCCAGCTGGATGGCAATCTACCCTCGTGGCTGACGCTCTCGATCGGCTCCGACACCGGCGAGTTCGTGCGCGCTTCGATTCATGAGATTCTGTATGCGCTCCTCTTCTCCTTCCTGTGCGTCGTCGTCGTCATCTACGCGTTCCTCGGCAGCCTGCGTGCGACGCTCATCCCTGCATTGACCATTCCGATCTCGCTCATCGCGGCGGCCATCGTCATGTACGCCATGGGCTACTCGATCAATGTGCTGACGCTGCTCGCGGGCGTGCTCGCCGTCGGATTGGTCGTCGACGACGCCATCATCGTGCTCGAGAACATACATCGCCACATGGAGCAGAACGGTGAGAAGCCGCTCGTTGCGGCGCTGCTCGGCAGTCGAGAGATCGGATTCGCGGTGCTCGCCACGACGCTCGTGCTCGTCATCGTGTTCGTGCCGCTCGCCTTTCTAAGCGGCGCGGCCGGCCGCCTGTTCGCCGAGTTCGGTTTCACGCTGGCCGCGACCGTGCTCTTCTCGTGCCTGGTCGCGCTCACTCTGGTGCCGATGTTGTGCTCCAAGCTGCTGCGCGCGGAGCACAGCCGCAATCGCATGGCGCAGGCAGTCGACAGGGTATTCCAGCGCGCGGCCGCTGCCTATTCCACCGGCCTGCGGCGCATGCTGCCGCGAGCAAGGTGGATCATTCTGGGCGCCTTCGTCACTGTGTTGCTGGTATCCAGCGTTTTCCTGAAGCTCAAATCCGAGGGTGTTCCGACGCAGGACACGGGCAGCGTGACGGTCTCCATCATCGGTCCGGACGGCGCGAGCTTCGAGTTCATGGACAAGGTCGCGCGCGAGGTTCAGGACCGTATCCTGCACGCGCCGGTTGACGGCGACATCATCCGCTCCACCTTGCAGCTTCCCGCGGGAGGCACTGGCACGGACATCTCGCGCGGTACCTATTTCGTGGCGCTCAAGAATTTCGCGGAACGCAAGCATACCTCCACGCAGGTAACGCGCATCCTGCAGCGCGAACTCGGGAGCATCCCCGACGTGCGCATCACCGTGAACGCGGCGGGATGGCGCGGCCTCGGCGGCAGCAATCAGACCGGTTCCTTCGTGGTGCAGGGTCCGGACTACGCCACCCTTTCGGCCTGGCGCGACAAGCTGACGGCGCGCATGGCGGAGAATCCCAGCTTTCAGCAGGTCGACGTCAACTACCAGGAGCGCAAGCCGCAGATGCGGCTGCACCTGGATCGCAACCGCGCCGCCGAGCTCGGCGTCTCCATCGACACCCTGGGGAGCACGCTCGAGACGATGCTCGGCTCGCGCGTCGTCACGGCCTATGCGCAGGCCGGGCGCGAGTACAATGTCATACTGCAGGGCAAGTTCGACGATCGGCGGACGCCGAGCGATCTGCGCGCGCTTTATGTGCGGTCCGATCGCACCCGCGAATTAATCCCGGTGGCGAATCTCGTGCAGGTGGAAGAAACCTCGGGCGCTACCCAGCTCAACCGCTTCGATCGGCTGCGCTCCGTTACGTTCAGCGTGCGTCTTGCCGACGGCTACACGCAGGGGGAGGCCGTGGCCTACATGCGCAACCTCGTCAAGCGTGAGCTGCCGGCGAGCGCCAACCTCACTTTCGACGGGGGCACGCGTGAGTACCTGCGCTCTTCGACCGAGCTCTACTGGACATTCGGGTGGGCGCTGGTTGTGGTGTTTCTCGTGCTCGCCGCGCAGTTCGAGAGCTACGTGAACGCCCTGGTGATCCTCGTGACCGTCCCGCTGGCCGTTTCCGGTGCGCTGATCGGCATGTTTCTCATGAACATGACGATCAACATATACACCCAGATCGGCGTGATCATGTTGGTCGGTCTCGCCGCAAAGAATGGCGTGCTGATCGTCGAGTTCGCCAATCAGCTACGCAATCGCGGCGTCGAGTTTCGCGAGGCGGTGGTGCAGGCGTCGGCGACGCGTCTACGGCCCGTCATCATGACCAGCTTCTGCACCGCGTTCGGCGCGCTTCCCCTGTTCTTCGCGTTCGGCGCGGGCGCGGAGTGGCGCCGGCCGATTGGTGTCGTCATCGTGTTCGGCGTGATCGTGTCGCTCTTCCTGACACTCATCGTGGTACCCGCCGTCTACGTGGTGATCGCACGCAATACGCAACCGCCGGAGTTCGTGAGCAAGCTGATCGAGCGCCTCATGTCGCCCCAGGCGGGCCAAGTCCCCCCGCCCGCGCCTCCGGGTGAAAAGCCTATTTCCGCTGGGTGACAGCCACCCTGAAAATCAGACGAAGCTATTTTTGCTTCAGCTTGTCCCGGTCGTATTTGTAAGTTCGGAAGCCGCTACCCGTGAATTCGAGTCCGGTTTCGTATGAACAATCGGTAACGTAGTCTGCCCACAGAACTACGCCGGTCCGGACGATCGAAATATTATATCCGGCGGTACCATCGCCATGGCCCGTCGGACCGCCGTGCCCTACGCCACCGGGACGCCACCAGTAGGATTGGTCTCCGTATTTGACCTGTGTCAGTCCCTGCTCCAGACATTCGCCGATGACAGTGTCATTGCTCTTTTCAGGAAAGAAGTATTCCTCGAAGCTTGGATGTACTTCGTAGCCGCCGCCGAAGTTTCCGAGTTGTCGGCTAGGCGCGGGAATACCGGCGCCAAACGTCATCCATGTCATTTCTCCGGTATCGGGATCGTGCCGGAGCAGCTTGTGAATGGCACCACTGAAGTTTCCGCCGACACGATAATCTGGAAAGGGCTTACCCACGTACCATGGGCTTTTGAATAGATTCCAATCGCGAACGCGTGCGTTGACCCGCGCACCCTTCTTGTCGCGGTTGGCAGCCACGAAGTTGGGCTCGCCCTTCCACCAGTTCAGCAGCACGGCTCCCTGACGGGACTTAAGCGGGCCTTGCATCACGCCTGCCGGCAGGTAGCTGTAGGAGTACCTCGTGAGATTCTCGTCGCCAGCGCCAGTTGAAGCGCCGATGCTGAGATCGCCTTCGAGAACAACGATCTCCGTGTCGACATCATGGTAGCCCGCAGGCCGGCTCCAGCCTGCAGGGACATAGGTTATCTGCGACACCGCACCCATGCTGGCAGATCGGCTTAGCAGTCTTCTCTTCAGACCCGCGGGCATGCCCCGGGCTTCGAACGACTCCCAAGCTAACGATGTGGCATCGTAATGGATAACAAAGCCTGGGCGTCCTTCGACCTCGTAACCCGATTTCGGTACTACCGGCGGCTGCGGCGCCTGAGAAAATGCGGGCTGTGAGCAGATCATGAAGACTGCTGAAGGAGCTGCTGACAAAAATGCCCGGTGTAGTGACTTCATGGCGCACGCCCTCCCGACGTTGATGCGGACGGCTCCGCACAGGAGTTGTGGTAAGTCAGCCAGTGGCCCGGACCAGTGCGGAACAACCAGATCGCAAACGTGTCCGAGTACAGACTCAGGCCACCATGACGGATACCAGCCGGTCTGAAAAAATATCCGTCAGGCGCGTATGAGCCCGCTACTTGCCCCGGCGGCAGACATTCAGCGATCGTCATGTCGCCGGCGAGCAGATAGCCCTCCTGCCAACTCGCGCTGGACGACCAGAGCGGCAGTTCCCCTTCGCCGCTCATTGCCGGTGTGCCGCCTGGTGTTGTCGTTATCCAGGTCATTTGCCCGGTGCTCGCGTCCCGGCGCAGCAGCTTTGTCCGAATCGGCGAGCCCTCCATGAAGGGCGCCTCGCGGAACTTCGGAAGACTTCCAGGGTCCTTGGTCGGAACTTCGTCGTAGTGCAACCCATCGATTGCAGCACCTGTCTGAGCCCCATCCCGGGACGTGGCGCTCTGCACGTAATCGGGCGCGCCGCTCCACCACTGCAGGACCGTGGCCCCGAACTCGGTACTGAAGCGATGCGCATAGCCCGCCGGATAATAGGCGTAAGAATATCGTCCCATCGCCTTGTCGCCAATGCTGATGCCACCCTCAACGACTAGCATCTCCAGGTCCGCTGAATGATATCCGGGTGCCTGCTGCCAGCCTGGCGGCAGCCGAACCAGGAGCGTTCTCGCACCTGTCTTGTCATCGAAGCTCAGCTGCTTGAATTCGGCGTCTTGCACATTCGGCAGTGTGAACGGGCGCCAGTACAGGCGACCTGGCTGAACAAAGCCGACAAACTCAGTGGAGCGGTCGCGGGATTCCGGCCTCTTCCAGTCTTGCGCGAGCGCCCAAGTGGAGAGCAGCAACGCGCCACATGTGAAAAGGATTGATATCAGCCGCGTTACCATACGCATTGAAAGCTCCGATTCTTTTTCGTTCACCGATTTGCCGTTCTCGTAGTCGGGACGACGGCCGTCAAATTCACCTCTATGAGAATGCCGGGGCGGGCCAAAGCTGGAACACCGATGACCATTGCTACGGGCGACTTTCGCTCGGCAGGAACAGAAGCCGCATTTTTCTGCATGCGTTGGTCGCCCGGCTTGGCGGCGACCGGAGGAACGAATGGGTTTTTCGCGAGGCCCACCATGAAAATCTTGCGCTCAACAACATCGTCCAGAGTCGCGCCGGCGGCTTCAAGAGCCTTCTGCACATTTATGTTCAGCTGTTTGCGCTGTTCCTCGATGGTCGGGGGAAATGTACTGTCGGCATGGATTCCCGTTATGCCGCCAAGATAAATCGTCCTCCTGTCCCCCTCAACTGTGACCACCTGGGAGTAACCAGTTGGTTGGGCCAACCCTTCAGGATTCCAGCGCTTGATCTCCAGTTCCGCGGCGTGGGCCACAGGGCTGTTCGTTTTCAATGATGGAACGATGGCCTTCACATTGATTTCTACGAGGAGGCCCGTATAGGCCAAGGCCTCAACACCGATGACCATCGACGCGGGCTTGTGTCCCACCGGAAAGAACTTGTTCACCGCTTTGTAGATCGGGCTGGGATCGATGTCTGCGAGGTCTACGATGAAAATCTGGATCTCGACAACATCCGCAGGCGTCGCGCCCGCGGCTGCAAGAGCGATTCCGACATGATCGAATATCAACTCGACTTGTTCTTCGAGCGTCTTCGGGAAAGTATTGTCGGGGCGGACGCCGGCTTTGCCTCCCAGATAAATCGTCTTCCCGCTTCCCTCAACTGTCACTACCTGGGAGTAAGCAGTTGGTTGAGCCAATCCTTCAGGATTCCAGCGTTTTATTTCCAGGTCGGCGGGGTGGGCGGAGTGCGCCGATAACATCGCGCATGCAGCCGCCAGGAATGCAAACGAGCGTCGCAAGGTAAAATACATTTTGCATCTCCCAAGCAGAGCTGTCGAAACGGGATCACGCCCGACGCATTGAGGCGCTACTTCTTCGATTCGATCAACTCGATCAACTCCCCTGCGCCGCCTCGAACGACTGCTACGCGCCTTCCGTTGTATGGAGCGCTGGCAATGTTGCGCGGGGGCGCCATGAGCGGGGCCTTCAATCCATCCAGCGAGTCGACTTCGAAGCCGACCATCGCGATCGCGGGTGGCAGTTCGCCATTCTTCGTCGGCCGCGCTGTGGCCTCGGCCGGATAGCCGTCGATCTCGATCGAGTATTGTGGCGATACGCGCGCCATTCCCATCGGATGAGTAGTATCCAGGTCAAGTCCATACGCCTTGTTGAGCACAGTGATTCGCCCCTTCGAGGGCGTCTCACTGACCTTCAATCCAAAATTCAGTTTATAGAAGTTGAGCATGTCATCGATCTGCGTGCCGCCCAGGACCATAATGAATGGTCGATCTACAAACGTCACAGCGGGTGATCGCCCTGGTCCTGCCGGAAGGTTTGTCAGATAAAGCACTTCCTGCGCTGGACCAATGGCCTGCATGGCACGTGTCGTTGAACCCGGGCCGAGCGGGCGTGGCACACCGGCAATTTTGAACGGCGAGCCATTTGCTGCCAGCTTCTTGGCTAGCGCATCCGGATCCTGAACCAAACTCTCTATTGCGTTCCAGCCCGAGGTTTTCATCGGCACATAGCCGGGTGCCGCATCGACCTGAACGAAGCGCAGGTAGATGTCCGCACGGCTCGCTGGCTGCATCAATACGTAATCGCGTCCCTCCATGCGTGGGGCGTCCCACGCCGCGGCAAGCTCGCGCGACACTTGGCCCTGCCCCGTGCGTGAGTAGTCCAACCACGTTGAATACGCCCGCTCCATTTCGGCCACATTGGGCACGCCCAGAGTAATGATCAGGATAAGTTTCAACATTTAGATGTTCCCCCGGAGTCCCGATGCGAGCGCCGCTAGCAACGCGGTCGCGCCAGGATTTCATCGACTAACAACACTACGTTAGTGACGTTTTATCTGCGAATCATGTTCGCACGTTTTGCATGCTGTCAAGACAATTCACGAGATGTGCTGCACCACGCATACCGCAGAGCCCAAGGACAAGCACCAGATAGCCGGCACGGCGGTGGGCACCGTAATCGGCGGTGCCGTTGCGGGTGGCTATGCCGGCAACAAAATCCAGGAAAACAATCAGGAAAAAAACTGTCAGGAGACGAAGCGCGTCTGCAAGACCGTCTACGAGAAGGTCTGAGCGTTGAAGGCGCGTGTCATTCAAGATCGCCACTACACATGATGCGCATCGTAGTTGCCGACGAAGCATGCGGCGTTCCTCGCGGAGATGGAAAGCCGACCGATTCACCGCGAACTGACGGATTGGTTTTGCAGCTGCCGTTGTGGATCGAAGAGCCGGGCTTGCGCGTGGTGCACGCGTGCTGGCATCCGCCTGCGATCGAAGTCTTGACGCCGCTTGCTACGCCCATGTACCTCCTGCCTGCGCGTGTTCACGAAGCCGGAGCGCGGAAGGGCAATCAGGAGTTTCTCGCGGTCGAATCGTTGTGCAAGGGTCTCGAGGTACCGCTACCCGCGGGCTGTAGTTTCCTCGACAAGGATGGCAAGGAGCGCCTCGAAACGCGCATCCGCTGGTGGGAGCGCGACCTGCTCACCTATCGGCAGGCCGCGATTGGTCCTGCGGAGCTCACGGCTTGCGTGCCAGACCTGCCATTTCCCGAAGCGTTGCGTCCTGCACCGAACACGGGGCGGCCCGTGTTCATTCGCCACTGATGTCGGCAGGATAGCCAACTCCAACGCGTGCGCATCCTGCGGACTGGCAATGCCGCGTTACACCAGCGCTTGCTTGAACAACGCGAGCATCCGCGCCCAGGCCTTCTCCGCCTGGGTCGCGTCATACACTCGCGAGTCCGGCGGACACCACCCGTGCATCGCGGAGTACACCTCGATCTCCGCCGGCAGTTTCGCCTTCGCGAATGCATCCTTCAGCACGGTTTTCGCCTCCGGCTGCCTCTCGTCATCGTTCTTCGCGATCGCAAACAGATAGTGCGCCTTGAGCTTCGGCACCAGCAGATGCGGGCTGTCGGGTTTGTCGGTGACGAGACCGGCGCCGTGGAACGAGGCCGCGGCACCGATGCGATCGGGCAGCGCCGCGGCGGTGCGCATCGTGATGGGCCCGCCCATGCAATAGCCCGCCGTACCCATCTTGCGGTTCTTCGCAACAGGCGGCTGCTTGTCGAGCCACTCGACGAATGCCTTCGCATCGGTGGTCTGGGTTTGCGCCGTGAGCGATCCCATCATCCCCATCAGTGTCTGGCGGGTCGCGGGGTCTTCCATGTTGTTGCTGGATGCCGTCGGCGACTTCTGCTTGCGATAGAACGGATTCACCACGAGCACGGCGTAACCGGATTCCGCGAGGTGCTTGCCCATCTGCTTGAACGCCGGTCGCAGACCGAAGATATCGGGATACACCAGCACCGCAGGGCTCGTGCCGCTGGCGGGGTGCACGAAGTACGCATCGCACTCGCCATCCGGCGTCCTGATCGTTACTTCCGCATCTTTCGTCTCGGCGGCGTTCGCGACCTGCGGCAACATCGAAACGAGACCGGCGCCAAGCGTCAGCGCTCCGAATTGTCGTCGTGACAGGCCGCCGTTATTCAGGTCGTGCTGCAGCATGTCATCAAAGGAGTCGTTGTCGCACATGGCGTTGTCCTTATCGTAATCAGGGGCGCTTGAGGCGCAGCATGAAACGGTCGCTCATGAATTTGCCGGACTCGCCGTTGGCTCCCGCGCGGTTGTCGGCCGGGTTCTTCAACGCCGTACCTTCGGCATCGAGCTTGAAACCGGCGGTGCTGAGTTCCGACTTCGCGATGGCGAGATCCATGCGGTGGACCTTGGAGGTGGCTTCCAGGCCGGCGCCGTCAGCGGCGTTGTGATCTTCCACGAAGTAAATGCCGCCCGGCTTGAGGTTGTCGAACACGGATTTGTTGATCGCGTTGATGTTCGCGGTCGGGCCATTGTGAAAGTCGTGATAGTTCTCGGTGGTCCAGAACAGATCGGCCTTGGTCGGCAGAGCGATGGCCGTGTAGTCGGCGGTCACGATTTCCACGTTTCCGTATTCGGTGACCAGTTTGTTCAGGTTGTCGAGTACGCCGGCTCGCTGCGCGGAGCCGGGCGTGATCAATGCATACACCTTGCCTTGAGGTCCCACGGTCTTCGCGAGGATGCGGGTGTAGTAGCCGCCGCCCGGGGACAGCTCCGCGACGGTCATGCCGGGTTTCACGCCGGCGAAGGCAACTACCTCGAGCGGCTTGCGGTTCGCGTCGCGCTCCTTGTCAGCTGCGGGGCGGGCGGGGTTGTCGACGGCTGCCTTGACTGCCGCGGATGGCTTGTCGGCAGCGTGGAGAATGACGGTGGAGCAGAGCGCAGCTGTCATGGCAGCCGCGATGATGAAACGCTTCATGAGATCCCCCGGGGAGTCTGGTTGAGGTCGAGGACTGCCAGAATAGAACTTCCCGGGAGGAGGCGCCAATAGGCCTGATGAAGCGCGGCGGTACCGTAACCGTGGCGCAGGCTGACACCCGCAACCGCCCGAGGGCTGACACCCGCAACCTGCCCGAGGGCTGGCCATTGCGGAGCTCTACCGGCAGGCGCGAGCGCGCGGCGACGTCCATAGCGCCGCCGCGCACTCACTACGTCACGGCACTTCGCCCGCGCCATCCACCTTCACGTTGCCCGGATTCGAGGTGACGAACATCACCACGCGCCGGTTCTTGCTGCGTCCTTCAACAGTGTCGTTCGATTCGATGGGCAGAGACTGGCCGTACCCCTTCGCGATCAGCTGCCCGGCAGGTACGCCGGCGTTGAGCATGTACTGACGTACCGACTCGGCGCGCTGCTGCGACAGTCTCTGGTTCAAGCCTGCCGAACCGGTGCTGTCCGTGTGACCCTGCAACTCTATGCGCAGACGCGGATAGCGCTTGAGTTCTGTCGAGACCGCTTCCAGCGCTGTCTGTGATTCCGACGCCAGTCGGGCGGAGCCGGTTTCGAAGGTCACGCCTTCGAGCGTGATCGAGCCTTGTCGCGGGCAACCGAGAAGATCCACCGCCACCCCGGCGGGTGTGTCAGGGCATTTGTCGGCCGCGTCGATGACGCCGTCCCCATCGCTGTCGGGCGGAGGAGGCGGGGGCGCCATGACTACCGGAGCGGGTGCTTCGGCGACAGGCGGGGGCGGCGCGGCAGCAACGGGAACCGGATCGGGCGCGCCGAACGTGTACTGCAGGCCGAGCGTCGCGACGTAATCGCGCAGTCGATCGGCGCCGGCATCGCTGAAGCGCACCTTGAATTCCGGTCGCAGCTGCAGGCTGCGCGCGCCGTCGCCGCTGCGCCAGAGCGTCGCGAACGCGCCGACACCGGCCTCAGCCATGAGATCGGTTGCATCGGACGCGAGCTTGCGATCGGTGTGCAACGCGCCAACACCCACGAGCGCATAGGGTGCAAAACGCCTGTCACGTCCGACCACGCCGAGGAAGTCGACCGCGCCGGACCACAGGTTGATGCCGGGAGGGCCGTTCCCCTTCACATGCGATTGATCGAAGCTGAGCTCGGCGCTGAACGCCTGGCTGAAATTCCGGCCGACATGCAGGCCGTACAGCCAGTCCTTGTCCGCAATGCCACGTCGGTCGTCCACCGAGACGCCACCGACGGACGGGGTCATGTACCAGTGCCCTACATCATCAGCTGCAACGGCGAGGGCCGGTAGCAAGGCGGCAGCGCAGACAGGAAGGATGGATCGCATGTATTAACACTCCACAAGGACGAAATCGTCCGACGGGGTGAGAGTAATGGTTGCGACTCAAACTAAAGTCAGCGGGAGAGAGAGGTATCAAAATACAATACCATCGGGATCGTCTGGTAACCCGATGGAGCGTCGATGGAAGAAACGCAACGCCTGCTCACTGTGCTAAAACGCCAGCTTCACGCACGCGGTATCACTTACGCCACGCTGGGCCGGCACATCGGCCTGAGCGAGTCGTCTGTGAAGCGGGTGCTGGCGAACGGCAGGCTGACGCTGCCACGTCTGGAGCGCATCTGCACTGTCATCAGAATGTCGGTTACCGATCTGGTGCGCAGCGCGGCGGCGGACAAGAGCGCGGCGCCATCCTCTCTGTCGCTCGAGCAGGAGCGCCTCCTGGCGGGCAATTCGCAGCTCCTCGCCTGTTTCTATCTTCTGCTCAACGGCCGTACGCCGGATGAGTGCGCTGCGCGGCTCGAGCTCTCGAAGCGCGTGCTGACCGGCATGATCGAGCGGTTGGGCGCAGCGGGACTGGTTGCGGGCAAGCGTGGCGTTGCGCGAGTCGTCGTGCGTCCGCCGGTGATGTGGCGGCCGGATGGCCCCGTACGCAAGCTCTACGAGCGACAGGTGCGTGCCGAATTCATGCAAAGCGAGTTCAAGGCGCGAGGTGAATCGCTCGCGTTCCATTCCGCCGAGCTGTCGCCTGCGTCGTTGCAGCTGCTCGCGCGAAAGATCGAAGTCCTCAATGCTGACTTCGCGGAGCTTGCGCGACTGGATGCCGCGTTGAGCGCGCGTGACAAGAAGAGTGTTGCGATGCTGATTGCATCGCGCCCGTGGGTGTTCTCGATGTTCTCGGACTACCACACGCAGAAGCCGGGGCGGTGAGCTCGACTCAGCCCGCCTCGAACCCCTCCCAATACCCTTTCCGGATGGCAGGGTGCGCTATGGTGTGTACGGAATCCGACCACGCCGGACGGCCTCCACAGTCGTGATGTCGCGACATTTTGACGCGTCGTGCACGGGTACCTATCCTGCGCGGTCGTATGACGCAACGATCGGTTTCCATGTCTCCACGACCTGTTTTTCGTGAACTTGTCACGGCGCTTGCATTGCTCGCTGGCGTCAGCTCGACGGTGTCCGCGGCGGGAGCGCCTTTTGATCTCGAGGGCCCGGGTCTCGAAGTGCGAGTCACGCGTGACGCAACGACGTTGCCGATTGCGCAGGTGCCCAATCTCCTCGCCGGCGACAACGTTTGGATAAAGGCGGACTTTCCCGAATCGCAGTCCGTGCGCTACTTGCTGATCGTCGCTTTCCTGCGCGGCGCAACGAATCCGCCGCCGCCCCAGTGGTTTTTTCAGTGCGAGACGTGGAAGTCGAAATGCCGCAAGAATGGTCTGACCGTCACGGTACCGAAGGACGCTCAGCAAGCGCTCGTGTTCCTCGCGCCTTCTTCGGGCAATGGATTCAGGACGCTTGTTGGAGCAGTGCAGGG
>JBDSRN010000105.1:0-16376 GCA_039929265.1 Steroidobacteraceae bacterium
AACATCCCCCGATGACAGCTGGTCGAACACCGGATAGCGCCACTCGCTGCACGCAGTGAGGGGCGAAAGCTTCGCAACGCGACTGGCGAGACCCATGCTGCATATCACATGCGCCGCGCCTTTTAGCACACGCTGTTCCGCGACACGCAGCAGCCATTGCAGGGGCTGCCTACCGAGCACCGCGTGGCGCTTGAGTTCCTCGGGAATCGCCGAGGCCATGTCGAACACGAACGGAACTCCGCGCGAACCGCAGAGCACCTTCGCCATGTATGCGGCCTCTTCCACTGCGTGCACCGCATCGTAAACGCGGCTGTCCAGCATCTGCGAGAAACGCTGGAATAGACCCACGTCGAGCACGGCTTTCCTTGACGAGAAGCCCACCGGCACGGAGTCGATGCCGAGCAGTTTGGTCGAACGGTGAATCCGCACGCCCGGCAGTTCGACGTGCTCGCCTACCGGGAAAGCGAGCAGGTCCACCTCGCACCCGAGCTCGCCGAGCGCGCGTGCCACATAGCTCACTGCAATCGGCGTACCGCGATCCTCGTAGAACGGCTGAGGCGAAACGAGTAGAACGCGTGGTTGGCGGTACTTGTGCGCTCTGGAACGTATGATGAGCAACCGAGACTCCGCGCGGTGGAAGATACGATGAGCATGGTCGACGTGATGGCCCTGCCGCCGTAATGGGCAATGTAAACCCTGCACCGTAGGACAATGGTGCTGTCGGCGATTTGCGACGTCAACCGCCGCTCATGCGTTTTAACCCACCGGCGTCGTCGAATTGTGGCTCTTGTTCAAAATCCCAGTGCTGCGCACAGTCAACCATTGATCGCGTTAGTCAAATCAGAGTCGGAAAGAACCTACAAAACCTCGCGGGAGTGCCCCACCGTTGCCCAATGCACGGCATGTCAAAATAATTAGCAGTCGGGACCGTCGACATAGCCGGAGCACCCATGAACCCCAGCGAACGTCGTGAAGTAATCGTGCCCTGGTACGAGCAGCGAAGCTATCCAGAGGTGTTCGCGGTAATGGATGATGCGAGCTATTTTCCACAGAGATACGAGTGGTGGCACTGCCACGTCCTGCAGCGGCTCGAAGCGCTGAAGAGCGCTGGGTTCGTGCCGACGCCCGTTACTATTGACCCTGACACATTTCTGCGGTGGTGTCTGGACACCGAGCGAAGGCCTAATGCCACTGCGCGAAACCAGTACGTACGAGACTTGCTAACTTCGAAAATCGAGACTCCATCGAGCAGGCGAGCGCTTGCGGATCTACGAAGTCCAAGTATCGGTTGAGAGCGGTCGGTGCCGATGTACTGTAATAGTTATGACTTCGTCCAGGTTGCGCCTGGCGGGCACTTTCTGATCGTGCCCGGAAGACGCCCGACTGCTGCGGCAGGTTTGAGCACCCATCCGCACCTGGCAAAGCTGGTTGTATCTGGCAGTGGTCCTGGATTTGTTCTCGCGACGAGTTGTCGGTTGGTCGACTCGCGCGACCATCCATCGGGAGCATCGTGCTCGATGCGTTCCTGATGGCTGTGCGCACACGCCGGCGGATCAAGCCCAAGAAGTGAATGGTGCGAGAGTTTGTCGAGACCTTCAACGGATCGGTGCATCATCTCCCGCCACTCGAGTTTGCCGCTCAGTCTGTCGACATATCCGGATTCCGGACTGCGGCAATTCGACCCTGGAACACTCGCTGTCTTGATTGGCAATTAGCTCCCGACCTTGATAAGTTGTCCGGACATTATCCACGTCCTCACGAACCGTCGCAGCGAAGACTGCAACCCCAGGATCGGGAATCTCATGACAGGTGAAAATCATGAAGTTGTTCTCAAGCACCCTGTGCAGACGATGCCGGTTGCCACAGATCTGCACATCGTCGCGCGCGACATGGCGTACGCTGCGCCCCCGGAAGGGCTGCTGGTACGCGTGATTGCACTGTCGCTGGATCCTTTTCTGGGCAGTCGCATGCGCGGGCGGCACATGGGTGAAGCAGCGCCCGCGCCCGGGGCCAGCCTGCCAGGCTCCGCGGTCGCGCAGGTGTTGTCGAGCAATCATCCCGGCTTCGCGCCCGATGATTACATTGTGGCCGAAACGGGTTGGACGCAGTTCGCGGCAATCTCTGCGGCCGGTGCGCGCAAGGTCGACGCGAGTCTTCCCCTGACCAGCCATCTCGGCGTTCTCGGGATGCCCGGGCTGACCGCGTGGGCGGGAGTTACTCAGCTGGCCGACGCACACGCTGGTGATGTACTGACTGTCGATGCGGCAGCAGGTGTGGTCGGCGGCGTCGCAGGCCAGATCGTGCGGGCACTCGGCGGCCGCGCCATCGGAATCGCCGGGGGACCTGAGAAATGCTCACTGGTTACGCAGCGATATGGCTTCGATGCCTGCATCGATCATCGACGCAAGGACTGGGTCACCGCGCTCAAGGAAGTCGTCGCCGCGGGTCCGACCATCCACTTCGAGAACGTGGGTCTGCCGGTGTACGAGAAAGTTTTCCCCCTGCTGCGCAACTACGCAAGGGTCATTCTGTGTGGGCTTACCGCTCACTACCATGCGGATGGACCGCCGGCGGTCTATCCGATTGGTTCGATTATCGCCAAGCGGGCAGCGGTAATGGGGTTGGTGGTCTATGACTACTTCGATCGTATCAACGAATGGTTGAACCTTGGCTCACGCTGGTTGCGTGAGGGCAAGCTCGTGCAGGTCGATGATGTGGCTGAAGGCCTGATAAATGCGCCCGCCCACTTCGAACGGATGCTGCGCGGTGAGCATCTTGGCAAGGCGCTGGTGCGCATCGGCCCCGATAGAATCTAGCCGCTGCCCTTCCCCGTTTCGAGCAGTTCGATCAACTCACCTGCGGACCCTCGAATGGTCCCTGCGCGGCAGCCGCGGTAGAAGGGCCCGTCCCGCCGCAACGGCGCCTGAATAAAACTGAGTGTCAACACATCGAAGTCATCGACAGCCAGTGTCACCAGTGAATTTCCCGGGGGCAGCACGCCACGCTCACCACCTCGCGGTGTTGCAGTCTCCGGATAGCCATCGACTTCCACGATCGGCAGCCGACTCTTCTGCACCATGGTGATGGTCGTGCGATGGTCACTCGGCAATCCGAAGGCATTATTGATCATCGAGTACGCGAGCGTGTAGCTGCTGCTGATATCGAGCTGCAATGTCTGCTCGAACCACTTCAGCGTCGCTTCACGATCGGGCGTGGCGAGAATCACTACAAAGATGTGATCAGTCAGCGAACTCGCCCTGGGCAGATCCGAACTCGGCGTGTTCTGCGCAACTTCATTCAGATAGATCATTTCGCGGCCGCGACCGAGAACCTGCATCGGGATGAATTGGGGCAGGCCCTCCAGGACCTTGGGCGGTCCAACGATATTGAAGCCGCTGCCTTGCAATCGGTCAGGCCAGCCAAAGACGTCCTGGACTGTCAGTTCATACGCGGCCCAGCCATAGGTCCGCGTTGGTTCAAAATCATCCGGCAAAGGCGCTTCTACCAGCCGAATGAAGCAATGAGCGCCACTCTGCGGCTGCAAGGTCGCGAAGCGCGCACCGGCGCTGCCCGCGCAGTCCCAACTGACGGCGAGATTCGTATCCAGCGTGCCTTGTTCAACGATGCGCAGGCCCAGACGACCGTGATAATCGCTCAGCGCGGCATCAAGATCCGGAGTTGAGACAATGCCGCCGACAATGCGGCCATGCGAAAGAAACGCGGTCATTTGAACTGCGCCTTGCGTTTGTCGAGAAAGGCGGCGAGGCCTTCAGTGAAATCCTCGCCGGTAAATGCATCGGCAAAGACGCGCCGGGTCTCGGCGTCATCATCGACCTGGCCATCGAGAATGCGGCGAACGATTGCCTTGATTCCCCGTACCGCATACGACGAATTGGCTGCAATGACTTCGGCAAGTGCGGCGCCCTCCCCTTGCACATCGTGACTCATGATGTCGATGAGCCCGATGCGATGCGCCTCCTCGGCATCAAGCAGTTGCCCTGAGAAAAGCAGGCGTTTGGCCTGCGATGGTCCGACCAGATCGACCAGCAGCTTGGTGTCGTGAAGCGAATAGACCAGACCCAGCTTTGCGGGCGTGATCCCCAGACGAGCACGCCGACTTGCGATGCGGATGTCGCAGGCGATTGCCAGCCCGCAACCTCCGCCGACGCAGTCGCCATCGATCAATGCGATGGTCGTTTTCGGGGCGCGCGCCAGTTCGAACTGCGCCTTGCGAATGGCTGCCTGGTTGCTCGTCCGCCATTGCGCATCAAGTGCCGCCGTGGAGAGCTCACCAATGTCCGCACCCGCGCAGAAAATTCCCGGCGCTACCGATTGCAGCAGGACAGCTCTGATCGACTTATCGGCGATCGCATCCTGCAGTAATACCGCAAACGACTCCCACATTTTCTGCGTGAAGGCATTACGCTTTTCCGCACGATCAATCAGCAGTCGTGCGATCGGTCCCTGCTTTTCCAAACGTACCGTCATGGCGGATCTACCTTGGCAAGATGCTGCGCGATCGCATGGCGCGTGGTGATCCAGACATCGCGCTTCGCGGTCGCGTGACGCAGAAACTCTTCCAGCGCCCAGATGCGACCTGGACGGCCGATGATGCGCAGGTGCAATCCCAGCGACATCATTTTCGGATTGCCGGCTTCACCTTCGCGATAGAGCTGGTCGAAACAGTGTTTCGCATAGCCCAGCCACTGGGTCGGCGTCATCGCCGGCTCGGTCCACATTTTCATGTCATTGGTATCGAGCTGATAGGGCACAATCACGATTGGCTTGCCCGGTACGGTGTCTCGATCCCAAAACGGAACGTCGCCTGAATAGTCATCCATGTGGTACGTGAAGCCCTCCTCGATCAGCAGCCGGCGGGTGTTGTCGGTATGAAGATAGCGGCTGAGCCAGCCGAACGGGCGTACTCCCACGGACTTCTCGATTGATGAAACAGCCTTGCGGATGAACTCACGCTCCTGAGCCTCGTCCATCTTGAACTGATGGATCCAGCGCCAGCCGTGACTTACCGGCTCATGGTCAAGATCAGCAATCGCGGCAGCAACCTCCGGATGTTTCTCAAGACTGAGCGCCGCCACAGTCCAGCTCGCCTTGATATCGAAGTCGCGCAGGAGTTTTACGACACGCGGTGCTCCTGCCTTGATGCCATAGCGATAATTGGATTCGTTGCCATAGTTGCGGATCGGTGCCTTGAGGTGAATGCCAAGCTCATCGACGGGCTCCATCCCGCGATCGCCGCGCGCTATGGTCATCTCCGACCCTTCTTCCACGTTTACGACCAATGAGAGCGCGAGCTTTGCGCCATCCGGCCAGTCGATTCTCTCTTCACGCATCAATGCATTTCCTCGCCACCGGATACGTTGAGCGCCTCACCAGTCACATAGACCGCATCGTCCGACGCCAGCCAGGCGCAGGCTGCCGCGGTGTCGCGGCCGAGCCCGGGCCTGCCCATGGGGTTTTTGCGCTTCATGTTCTCCAGATAGGCTTCAACACTGTCGAAACCAAGCAGCTTCGAAAAATACGCGTTCTGCTTTGCGCCGAGTCCGGTGGTCACGTGATTCGGACATACCGCGTTCACGGTGATGCCGTGCGGACCAAGTTCAATCGCATTGGAACGAGTCAGACCGATCATGCCGTGCTTGGAACTGGTGTAGGCCGCCATGTGCGGAAAGCCGGACTTCGCTGCCTGACTGGCGATGTTGATGATCCTTCCACCTCTGCCCTGCTCGATCATCAATCTTGCCGCGACCTTCGTGCCATAGAATGCACCGGAAAGGTTGACGCCGATAACCGCTTCCCATTCGCTGGCACTCGTTTCGAGCAACGGCTTCATGATGTAGCCGATGCCTGCGTTATTGATCCAGACATCGAGTGAACCGAACGTTTCCAGAGCCTTGCGAGCAAGCGCCTCGCAGCTTTCCTCCGAGCGAACATCGCAGGTGATCGTCGCGACCTTTGCGCCGCGTTTGCGCAACTCCTGCGTGACTGTATCCATCTCGATTGTGGTGCCGATATCGCTTGCCCCCATGTGTTCGGTCGGAACGCCAAGATCGGACACGACGCAATTGGCGCCCTCGTCAGCGAAGCGCTGGAGGATTGCCTGGCCCAAACCCATGTGGCGTCCCGAGCCGGTGACGACGATGGTGCGACCGGCAAAGCGACGCATCACAACGCCTCCGTCAGCACGAATTGTGGATTGTCAGCAAATTGCTGGAACTGCACGGCCACTTTCTGCACGGCTGCGCTGGCAACATCATTGCCGAAGGCTGCCATATCCGCGACGTCGATCACCTCTATATAAGAATAAGGCGGCTGCGCGTCGCCACCCAGCAATCCGGTGGCGCGATACACCTGGAAATCGCTGATCGAACCGAGCGCGCGCACACCGGGGATGTCGGTGGTTCGCGCCCACGTTTCGTAAGCCGCCGCATCTGCTCCAGACTTCAGGTTGAACAAGACGATGATCCGCATGGATAGCTCCTTACGCTTTCTGGTCTTTGTGGTTCGGAGGTGGTGGCGCGTAGCCGCGAAGACCGGCGTCGATCTCGCGCCCGAGCCCGAACAGCGCCGCCTCGCTGTCTGGTGCACCAACCAGTTGCACCGCAACGGGCAAGCCATTCTGATCCAGTCCGGCGGGAATACTCAGTGCTGGGAGTCCGCCGATGTTCGCAAGCGCGGTGAATCCCGACTGGGTCACCGGCGGTCGCGGGTTGTGCAGGAATGCAGCTTGCGGAGTGGTGGGCGTCAGCAGTACGGCATCTGCTGTCAGAGCATCACGCAAGGTCGCACGAGTTCGAGCCAGCACCTTTTCAGCATTGGTCAAGTCTGCCTCTGAACGACTCTCCGCATGGCCCAGCATGAAGGCGAGTTCCGGTGATATGTCCTGCGCACGCTCTTCGCGCAGAGCGCCCAGGTGGCTGATCAGCTCCCGCGCCGCGACGATGAAGGCCGCGAAGCGAATCGCTGCTGCAGTGTCCTGAAGTGTAATGCGCTGGCACGGCCATTCATGTAGCAACTTCAGCGCGTGCTCATAGGCATTGAGGACTGCCGGCTCGCAATCCAGATCCTCGAATGTGTCGAGCAACAGCAATCGTCGCGGACGGGACAATTCTCCAGGCTTCATCAGTGTGCCCAATACTGTTTGCAGATCATCGAGGGAACGTGCCAACGGGCCAATACAATCGAACCGCTCGCTCACCGGCACCAGTCCGGCAGAGCAAATTGCGCCCTGTGTCGGTTTGATTCCGAAAATTCCCGTGTAGGCGGCGGGAATTCGCACCGAACCGAGCGTATCTGTACCGAGCGCTGCGACACACAGTCCCGCTGCCACTGCAGCCGCACTGCCGCCGGAAGATCCGCCGGGCGTATGGCCGAGTCGGTGAGGATTCATGGCACGACCGAACCAGGGATTGTCACTCGTAGCACCCAGCGCGGCTTCGTGCATGTTGAGCGTGCCGAGAACTATTGCGCCCGCACCACGCAATCGGGCGACGACTTCGGCATCGGATGCGGCCGTAATTGCGCGGCGCATCTGCATGCCTGCGTTCCATCCCAGACCGGTTACCGCAATGTTCGCCTTGACCGCGACCGGCACACCCTCAAGCGTGCGCAGCGTTCCCTTGGCACAGTGCTGATCGCTTACAGCCGCTGCCTCGATAGCGCGATCACGATCGACTTCGATGTATGCCTTGAGGGCAGGATCGTACTCATCGATTCTCGCGAGATGCTCCGCAACGATTTGAGTCGGCGTATGTTCACGCGCTGCATATGCGGCGCGCAAACCAGCAACACTGAATAGGCGCCTGTCACTCACAGTTTGCGCTCATCGATCAGGCGAATCGGCTTCTGGCGCACGTCAATCTGGGTGAACGTAGCCGTTTCGCCGACACCGACCAGAGTGACCAGCACTTCAACGCCCAGGCCCTGCCGCAATAAAGCGGCAAGCTGCGCCTGATCGCTGCCGCCGCGGGTTTCGAGCGTGACCAGCATGTCATCGCGCCCCGTAGCGGGATGGCGCGACACGCGGCAGAAATACTCACCGGTGAGATCGTGACGATTCTCGATCAGCGCGCCAATTGCGTGCGGGAAGACATTTATCCCGCGCAATTTCACCATGTTGTCGCTGCGGCCTTTGAATCCAGCGATGCGCTTGAAAACCATCCCCGTTGCGTTGGCCCCGATCAGTTCGTGCGTAATGTCATGCGTATTGAACCGAATGCATGGCGCGATGTCGTCCTTGAACAGAGTGGTCACGACCATATCGCCGGTCCCGCCGTGGCCTACCGGCGCGCCAGACTCAACATCGAGCAGCTCCAGATACTGGGCGTCCTCCCAGACATACAACCCGTCGCGCTCGGGACCCTCGCCCGCGATTGAACCAGTATCGCCCACGCCGTACCAGTCAAACGCTTTCGCACCTCCCCATGCCTGCTCGACACCCGCGCGGTCTTCTGTACCCAGATGCCCCGAGATCATCCGGATGTGAACCTGGTCCAGCAGTCCTTCGATCCTTGCAACGTCGGCAAGCTTGCGGATGTAGTCGATGAAGCCCACCAGCACCGAGACGCTGAAGTCCCGCATCAATCCGACCTGGCTTGCAGAGCGCGTTTCGATTCCCGTGCCGGCTGACAGAAAAATTGAATTGGTGAAATGCACGACGGCTTCACGGATGTAGTGGCCGCCATTGATCATCCCGTGTCCATACACCGATTGAACGACATCGTCTGGCGTCAGCCCCTGCCAGCGATACATGCGGCCGACCAGCAAATTGGTGATTTCACGTCCTTTGGGCCCGAACAGCAGCGCCTGTGGCCGTCCTGTCGTGCCAGAAGTGGTATGGAAAATCACGGGGGCACGATCCGCGCCTCCCATTCCCGCGAAATCGCCATACGGCGGATGAGCGGCGATCGAGGCCATCAGATCGCTCTTGTCGTAGACCGGCAGCTTGACGATATCGTCCAGACTTCGGATATCGCCGGCTTCAATTCCTTTGGCACCCCACAGACGTTGATAGAAGGGGATTTCCCAGCCGCGCCTCATCAGTCGCAGAAAGCGATCGTTCTGCAATCCATGCAGTTCGTCGCGACTCATTTGGGTGTAGCGTGTAACGAAGGCTTCGCCGACCGGATATTCTTCCAGCATCTGCTTGGCGTCGAAAGCTTCGAAATAGGTCTGGAACGTCATACAGGCTCCGGGCAGGAAAAATAGGACAGCGGATCAAGAAAGATCCGCGGGTCGAAGTTGTGCACAGCAAGTTCCCGTGCCAGATCGCGCTTGGCCTGAGTCTGCACGACGCTCATGGCGGCGCGCGGATGCCCGAGTACATTGGGCACGATCTGCTCGATACGGCTCCCATCGGTGCGCGTAATCACGAACCGCTGCGGTGCAAGGGCATTGGGATCGTCGTTGCCGTCGGACGTGACCACCAGCTTGCGCGCGAGTGCGCCGATCAGGGGATCGGCGAAAACCTCGGACGTGAAGCGCCGCGGATCGATGCGCCCATCGGTCAGCATGAGCGCGCTCAGAAGCGGCAGACACAGCCGGGCGTAAGCCGGCGCCATCGCTGGCTGCAATTGACGACCTACCAGTCGATGCACCAGCGGCGGCACAAAGGCTTCCATCACCGCAATTGAATCTGCATCGATGCGCTTCTCGCGTCGCAACGCATCGAGCGTGGCGAGAACCCCGTGACTGGCGCGACCGGAGGGAAAGGGTTTGATGCTGACTTCAGAGATACGCCAGATGCTCTCCAGTTGCGCAACGTACGTGGCGAGATCACCTGCATCGAAGAGCTTGAAATAGCCGAAAGGCCCCTCGAGGACATCGTGCGGACCTGTCAGTCCGGCCTTGACCAGATCGACCGCAGTGATTGCCGCTCGTGCGGCGCCCGCAATCTGCAGCGGCAACGCGATGGATCCTTCCACATGAGCCTGCATGGTGCCGGCGCACTGCGAATAAGCCAGGCCCAGCACGTCCTCGAAGCGTTCAATGCCTTCGATACGAGCGACGGCCAGCGCCGCACCGATGCAGCCTGCGGTAGCGGGCCGGAAGAAACGCAGTGGGCTCGTCGCCGCGATGCCGAGGCCGCTGGCAATATCGACACCGACTGCCAGGGCGCTCAGCGCAGTGTCAGGATCACACCCTCCGCGCCGATCGATCGCGGCCATCAGCGCCCCAGTCACGGTCGACAGCGCATGAACGACGGCCGGTTCGTGTACCGCATCCCATTCCAGGCAATGAATCTGGAAAGCGTTGACGAAGGCCGCCCCAGCCGCGGGCAGCCGGGCACGACTTGCCAACACGCGCGAGTCGCTACCCGCACCCCAGGCACTTGCTGCGGCGAATACGCCCTGTGCACCCGGTGCGCTCGATCCGGCCGCACCGACTGCCAGCGTGTCTTCCAGCAGATGCAACGCAGCGGCGCGCGCGGACGCCGGCAACCGATGCGATGCCCGCGCGAACTCAATCAGTGTCCGCGTAGCGTTCAAAGCCAGTCACCAAGCAGCTCCTTGATGTCACCCACGCGATCGGTCTCGAATACTGTTTGAACGGCGGCATCGATCGCCGTCGATGATATCCTGCCCCACTCCATCAATGTCTGTGCCTTGGCGACGATGCCTGCTTCTGCAAGGGGACGTTCCGGATCGCCCAGGGCGTCGGCAAGCGTGACTTCTCCTGAAGCACAAGAGACACGTGCGCCGAAATGTGCCGGGTAGGCATAGGTGAATCCCGCATCTTCCTGCACCGAGATCCGCCGGCGCGCTGGCGAGAGTGCCGCGATCGCCTCCAATTCGAAATCCGCCAGTTGCGGCACGCCTCTTTCAACGACGATTGCAACCGCGTGCTGCAACGAAAATTTCGCCTCCAAGGCGCTGCCCGGATCCGGGCGGTCGCAGAACACCAGTGCATCGCGATAGGTGCTGACGGTGACAGCGCCTTGCAGTTCGCCTTTCGACTTCAATTCGAGCGCGGCATCGATCGCAGGATGCGCATGACGGCAGGCGCCCCAGGGCTTGAAGCTGACTTCTGCGATTCGCCAGTTGTCGCTCAATTCAAGTGGCCTCGGTGCCGAGCAAGTCGCAGCAAACAGTCCTTGCGGGCCTTCAAGAATGAAGCGCGGTCCCGTAACACCGTGGCAGGCGTGCCGGGCAGCCTGAATGCCGGTCGCCATGGCGTGAGCGAGGTGCCACTGTTTTGCCATGACCGGCTCATGGCGCATCTGCCACAGCCCGCCTGTCACCGATCCAGCCAGTCCGAGTGCCGAGACGAGTTGACTCTGCGTCGCACCAAGCCTGGCTGCCGCCGCAACGACAGCACCAAACGTACCGGCGGTCGCCGTCTTGTGCCAGAAGGCGTAGTGGCGCGCGTCCAGCATCGAACCAATGGCGATCGTCGCCTCGTATCCGCGCACCGCGGCGTCGAGCGCGTCATCCAGCACATCATTACCGACGCCAAGCACAGTCGGCCAGATCACCGGTCCCGGATGAAGAATTGCGGTGCGATGCACATCGTCCATCTCCAGCACATTGCCGAGCCAGACCGCCTTGTCGACGGCTGACAGACCCGCAATGCTGATTTGAATCCGCGCAATGGTCGAAGTCCTCGCTCCTGCCACGCAGCCAAGCCAGTCGAGCAGGTGCAGGCGCGCTCGCCGCCGGACCGATTCGGCGATCGGTTGCATCAAATGCTTCGCAAGCCGATCAGTTTCGCTATGCTGGCGCTCGTTCATAGCGGCGCAAGACCGACCCAACAACGTCGGCGAATGGAGCGACTGGATTGGCAGCAAACAGCAAGAAATCGCGGATCAAGCCCCAGAGCAGACCCCTCTATCAACAGATGGCGACGGAACTGCGCGAAGGAATTCTGCGTGGCGACTATCGCGACCTCAAACAGTTCCCCACCGAAAGCGTGCTGTGCGCCCGCTATCGCGTCAGTCGACACACCGTACGTGAAGCGTTGCGATCGTTGCAGATCGAAGGACTGATCGAGCGCACTCGCGGTTCTGGCACAACCATTCAACCTGCCTCGGCTCGCGGTAGTTCGCTTTACCAACTTTCCAGCATCGCGGAAATCCTGCAGTACGCGCGCGACACCAAGTTTGCTTTCACAGCGCTGGGCACGGCGGTATTGCCGAAGGCCATTGCAGCTCACGTGGGCGTGCCGTCCACCGAACGCTGGTTCCGCTTCCGCGGTCTGCGTACCCGGCCTGGACAGCCTGAACCGATTGCATTGACCGATGCCTACATCCGACCTGACTTCAGCAAGATCGTGGACAAGATCACGCCCAACGGTGCCGCGATCTTCAGACAGCTCGAACGTCTGGCGCGTGTCAAAGTGGCGCACGTCACCCAGGACATCCGGGCCGTTGCCGCCAGCACGCCCGTCGCCCAGGAACTGAAGGTGCCGCGCCGCAGTTCGTGTCTGCACATCCTTCGCTGTTACGTCGGCGATGACGATCGACCGCTGGAGATATCTTCCAGCTATCATCCAGGCGAGCGTTTCGTGTATTCGATGCACATCGACCTGGAGAAGTAACTGTTCAGCCATGGGCGTCGAGCTCGGGCGCTGACCGGGCTGCCCATGCAGCTTCCTCTGCGAACCGAATCGCTGGCGCGATCTGGTGAGCACCATCCACTTCGATGATGAGGCCACGTTCGCTGACGTGCGGCTGGGCAAAGGCTTCACGGAAATCCAGAACCGGGGCGAAGGCGACATCCTTGCTGGAAAACCACTCGACCCATTCATTGCGTGAACGGCCGCGAAAAGTCTCACGCAGAAACTCAATCAACGGTGCCTGCGCGGTGCCGGCAGCCTCGCTGCCAAGTGGAATCAGATCAGGACGCTCGAGCGCATTTAGAAGCGTGGTCACGAATTTTGGCTCGCGCCCGCCGAGCACGATGTGCCGCCCATCGGCAGTTTCATACACATTGTAGAAAGCCGCACCACCCAGCGAACGTTGGCTGTGGGAACGAGGAGATTCGCCGCCGGCGAGCGACGCTCCCGCAATATGCGCACTCCAGGGAAGCAGCGCGTCGAACATCGCAATATCGACATAGTCGCCATGGCCGCTGCGTTCGCGGCCCAACAACGCCATCACGATTGCTGACAATGCAGTGAGCCCCGCTGCCATGTCAGCACCCGGGACTCCCGGAACAACCGGTCTTCCATCCGATGCGTCATTGACTGAAAGAAAACCACTCATCGCCTGCACAGCCAGGTCGTGCGCAGGATGATGTGCCAGCGTTCCGCTCTGACCGAACGCGGAAATCGCGCAGTAGATGATCCGCGGATTGCGCAGCGCCACTGCCTCGTAGCCGAAGCCCAATCGCGCGCTCACTCCAGGTCGGAAGCCTTCGATGAATACGTCAGCGTCATCAACCAGTTTCCAGAGTGCTTCGCAGCCGACCTGCGTTTTCAGATCAAGAGCAATGCTCTTCTTGCCTCGATTGAGATTGCGAAACCAGATCGATTGCCCGGCTTCGAAGGGCGCTTGCTGGCGTGTCGGATCCCCTGCAGGCGGTTCGATCTTTGTGACCTCGGCACCCTGATCGGCCAGCATCAGCGACACCATGGGACCCGGCAGGAACTGCGACAGGTCGAGTACCTTTATGCCGGCGAGCTTTCCCATGAATTCAGACAACCCGTCGCGATCTGAACGATGCGATCTGCGCCTCGTCATAACCCACTTCCGCGAGCACCGCATCGGTATCGCTACCGAGCAGGGGTCCGGCACGGTTCGGCAGCCGCTCGCCGTCGATCCGGATCGGATTGGCCAGGACTCGCATCTCAGGGCGGTCGGGATGCGCAACCGTATCGATCATTCGGGTTGTCTGCAGATACGGACTATCCAGCGCCTGATCGAGCGTGAGCACTGGCGCGACAGGTATGTGACCACCGAGCAATTCCATCCAGTGTGCCGTCGGTTTCGTACCAAAGACCTCATCCAGCACGATTACCAGTTCATCGCGATGACTGCGTCGATCCGCAGGTTTCAGGAACCGCGGATCCTTCGCGAGTTCCGGACGTCCGATCTTCTCGACCAGCAGGCTCCAGAACTTCGGGATCTGCGCCATCACGAAGACCCAGCCATCAGCGGTCCGGAACATCTGGCTCGGCGTCACGGTCGGATGAGCCGAGCGCGCGTTGCGCTCCGTCACATCGCCGGTGTTCAGATACCACATAGCCGGATAGCTGGTCTGGTGAACTGCTGCCGACAGCAGGTCCACGTCGACATCGCGACCCCTGCCGGTGCGTTGGGCATCAATCATCGCAGCGAGCAGACCGATGGCCATCATCGTGCCCGTCATGAAATCAACGACGGAAAGTCCGAAACGGGTTGGAGGCGAGTCCGGCTCGCCGGTCATTGCACAGAACCCCGCTTCCGCCTGCATCAAATAGTCGTAGCCCGGCCAGCGCGTGCGCTCATTGTCACGGCCATAAGCTGACAGATGCGCACACACGAGCGCGGGATTGATCGCCCTCAGATGCTCATAGGTCAATCCGATGCGCTGTGGCAAATCGCCACGCAGATTGTTGACCACAGCGTCGCTCGATGCGGCCAGCCGGTGCAAGATCGCTTTGCCGTCCTCGCTGCTCAGATCCAGAGTGATCGAGCGCTTGTTGAGATTGAAGCTTTGGAAAAACAGACTTTCGTTCGCTCGCAGGAAATGCGGGCCCACAGCTCGCGCGCTATCCCCCTCGCCCGGCTGCTCGATCTTGATGACGTCGGCGCCCAGCTGCGCAAGAAACATGGTTCCGTAGGGCCCGGCGCCATACTGCTCAGCCGAAATAATGCGAAAGCCGGCGAGTGGCAGCTCCGCCGTCACAGGGGATTCCTCTTCAACCATTGTTTGGCGATAATCATGCGCTGCATTTCGTTGGTGCCCTCTCCGATGCACATGAGCAGCGCATCGCGATAAAAGCGCTCGATCTCGTACTCCTTGGAATAGCTGTAGCCACCGAAGATGCGCATGGCTTCTTCGGAATTGCGCACCGCGGCCTCGGAGGCAAAAAACTTTGCCATGCCCGCCTCCATGTCGCAGCGCTCACCGCGGTCGTACGCCTGGGCTGCATTCATGACGAGCAGACGCGCCGCCTCGGCGCGAGTAACCATTTCACCGAGCTTGAGCTGGATGGCCTGATGCTGGGCGATTGGTTTGCCCATGGTCTTGCGGGTCTGCGCGTACGCAGTGGCCAGACGCAGAGAGCCTTCAGCCAATCCGACGCCACGTGCCGCAACATTTATGCGCCCGAGCTCCAGACCTCCCGTCGCCTGAAAAAAACCTCCTCCTTCAACTTCGCCGATCAGATTCGCCGCCGGCACCCTGTAGTTGTCGAAAGTCAGTTCGGCACTGTCAATGGCCTTGTAACCCATCTTCTCGAACTTCTTGCCGACGCTGAAACCAGGTCCCTTGGGGACGACGAAGAAGCTCATTCCCTTGTAGCGCGGCTCGGCCTTCAGATCCGTCTTGGCCAGCACGGCGAAGCAACTACCCTGTATGCCGTTGGTGATCCAGGTCTTGGTGCCGTTGAGAATGTAGTCATCGCCGTCCCGGACGGCGGTGGTGCGAATGGCTTGCAAATCGGTACCGGCATCGGGCTCGGTCAGCGCCAGTCCGCCGCGAATCTCACCGCTCGCAAATTTCGGCAACCACTTCTGCTTCTGCGCCTCGGTGCCGAAGCGTTCAACGGCTGCGGACATGATCAGGTGCGAATTGACGATCCCGGTGATTGCCATCCAATACGAAGAGATATTCGCAATGATCTTGGCGTAGGTCGTCGCTGGCAGGCCGAGGCCACCGTACTCCTGACCAATCGTGGCACCGAACAGCCCCATCTCCTTCATCTGTTCCACGAGCGCTGCCGGCCAGATATCGTTGTGGTCGTGGTGCATGACCACGGGCCGCACCTCACGATCGATCCACCGATCGATGGCCGAAAGAAACTCCTCTTCCGCAGATGGATCAATATGACGTTGCTCGTGTGTCGCCATTACTCTGCCTCAGTCGTTCACGGAACCGAAGCCACGCTTCCAGATCAGCATGGTGCGGCTGAAGGTGCAGACGATATCGCCATGCTGATTCTTGCCAATTGATTTCACGGTCACGATGCCCTGTTCGGGACGAGAAGTGGACTCGCGCTTGTCAGTCACCTCGCTCTCGGCGTACAGCGTGTCACCGGGAAACAGCGGTTTCAGAAGCCGGATGTTGTCCCATCCCAGGTTCGCAACCGCCTTTTGACTGACGTCAGAAACACTCATGCCCACCATCAATGCCACGGTGAAGGGTGAGCAGACCAGCGGCTTCTTGAACTCGGTCTTCTTGGCGAACTCATAGTCAAAATGTGCTGGATGCGTGTTC
>JBDSRN010000106.1:0-7105 GCA_039929265.1 Steroidobacteraceae bacterium
GCAGCAGCAGCAGCAGCGGCGTGAACACGACGAGTCCGAGGCTCACGTAGAAGAACGAAGCCTTGACAAGTGAAAGCAGGCCAAAGGTTATCCCTGCGCCCAGCAGGTTTGGCCAGCGTGGCCGGCGGATGCTCTCCGCAGCGAATAGAGATCCCAGCGACAGGAGCGCGGCCGCCGGAGCTTCGGTGCACAGGCTGTTGAGCATGTAAGTGCCGACCTCCGGGAGGAGGAGGAGGGCACTGGTGGTGATGACGGTGGCGACCGACCACACGAAGGATCCCCCTGAGAATCGAAAAGTGGCCGTGAAAATTGCTGCACTCAACAACGAGAGCCAGAAGAGATTCTGCAATTTCAACGTGCGCGCGCGTGCGCCGGTGAGCGACTCGGCGTACGTGACGCGCCCAGCCAGGGCCTCGATGATGTAGAGATTAGCGGCGTTGATGACGGCGGGCAGGGGTTCCCGGCTCATGGATTTCTCGTAGGGCGGTTCCGGACTACTGCTGATGACGCCCTGATCCTTGAGGCTGAAAGCCATCGCGAGGTTTTCGGCGGCATCCTTCGTGATGGGCGCTTCGGTCAGCTGGCTTCCCCAGAAGCCAAGCAGGGCCGCCCAAAGAATGAGCAGCCACCGACGTTGGAGGCGCCCGAGGCGTGCGAGGGTCGCGGGGGGCCGGACCGGGGTAGAGTGGTCGGTGTCCAAGCTTCATCGTCTCATCGGATCAAAGTGCTAGTACATCACAGAATCGCGTGGATAAAGGGACCACCGTGTGGCCAGATGTTGTTGATTTATGATCAAATTGTGACCGATTCAGCCGTTCACGAGGGTCGCAAGAGTGGCCTGCGGCCGAGTTTGCAGGGAGAGTGAATCTTGTTGACGAATGAACAGCCGCTGGACTTCGCGGTCGCCGGAAACATGGACCGCAAGCCCGTCATTGCCGTCCTGGTACCGTGCCTCAACGAGGCAGGAGCCATCGCCAAGGTGGTCGCAGACTTCAAGACTGCCCTGCCGGAAGCCACTATCTACGTGTACGACAACGGCTCCACGGACGACACCATGAAGGTTGCGCAAGCCGCTGGCGCGGTGGTGCGCGAGCAGCCATTGAAGGGCAAGGGCAACGTCGTCAGGCGCATGTTCGCGGACGTCGAAGCCGACGTTTACCTGCTGGTCGACGGTGACGATACCTACGATGCGAAGGCGGCCCCGGCGCTGGTCGACAAGTTGCTGCACAACTGCGCGGACATGGTGAATGCATCGCGTGTGTCAGAGGCGGTCGCGGCGTATCGCGCCGGCCATCGCTTCGGCAATGTCATGCTCACTTCACTGGTGGCCTGGTTCTTCGGCAACCACATCCGCGACCTGCTGTCCGGTTATCGGGTGTTCTCGCGTCGCTTCGTCAAGAGCTTTCCGGCGCAGTCGGCCGGATTCGAGATCGAAACCGAACTCTCGGTGCACGCACTGCAATTACGCATGCCGCTCGCCGAAGTCCCGACCGTTTACAAGGAACGGGCGGAAGGCACGGAGAGCAAGCTGTCGACCTATCGGGATGGCTGGCGGATCCTTCGCACCATTGCGTATCTCGTGCGTGAAGAGAAGCCGTTCGCGTTTTTTTCGTGGGTGGCGACGGTCCTGCTCGCTCTTGCTCTGCTGTTGGGCATACCCGTCGTCCTCGAATATCTCTCGACCGGCCTGGTGCCGCGACTGCCGAGTGCATTGTTAGCCACTGCGCTCGTGCTGCTTGGCTTTCTCAGTTTCACCTGCGGACTGATTCTCGACTCGGTCAGCAAGTCGCGAACGGAACTGCGCCGCCTCTCATACCTGTCGGTGCCCGTGCGCTTTTCGCGGTGAACGCGACCGTTTTGCATGGCGCGCTGTTCGTCGTCTATGCCGTGCTGAACACTGCCGCGATGGCATTCGTGAAGGGGGCCATGGCGGCGGGACGATTTCGTAGTCACTTCGCCGCGGTCCGCGGGCTCGCCATCGGTGGCGTGCTCTATCTGGGCGGGCTTGCCGCCCTGCTCTGGCTGCTGCGGACTGCCGACGCCAACACCGTATTTCCCATCGCCATTGGCTGCACGGTCCTCGCCACCAACGTGCTCGGTGCGTGGAGCGGGGCAGAACCCGTCACCGGTCAGAAGCTCATTGGCACGGTATTGATCATGGCGGGCATAGCGCTCGCGTTCGTTGGCGGAGCGCCGCGGTGAGTGACCGGCTCTCGCCAAGGGCCTTGGGCATCGCGGTGGTGACTGCCGCGTGCAGCAGCTGCGGCGTCGTGCTGATCAAGAGCGGGGTCGCTCCAGCCACCCCTCTATGGATGCCATTGCTGGCAGGCCTCGTGGTCTACGGCGTTGGCATCGTCCTCGGGATGATCCTCATGGGGCGCTACGCCCTGTCGCTGGTTTACCCAGTGGTGGTCGGTCTGAGCCTCACCGTGCTCGCGTTGATCTCCGTGCTGCTGCTTGGCGAGTCGATGACGCCCCACAAGGCGACCGGCACGGCCCTGATTCTCGTCGGTGTGGCGCTGCTCGTGGGCAAGCCCCGCAACCGCGTCGAGTCGCGAGGCTGATCGCACGCGCTCGTCGCATTCAGGGTGAGGTGGCCGCGCCATCGAGTTGCGGTGGCATGCGCAGCACGCCATCCAGCCCCTGCAGATTCTCACGCACGAACTGCGGCCGCATGTGCCAGCCATCCGCGGAGATCGGCCGGCCCGCGGTGTCGACTGTCCGGCAGCGGTCGCCGGGACAGATCCAGGCGCTCGGCTCCACCACCGTCACGCCGGCGCGCCCGGCAGCGGCACGGATCTTCGCATCGATGTACTGGGTCGACTGCGTCGCTTCTGCCCGAGATACGAACTCGCGGTAGTGCGCGCGCGGCGTCACGTGCGAACGCTCCACCATCATGCGCGGATCGAACAGAGGACCTCCGGGTGATGAAGTCAGCACGATGACGTTTTTGCCCGCTTCGCGCAGGTGGGTGAGGCGGGCGGAGAAGTCCATGAGAACCTCGTCCGTTTCGGCGTCATTGAGCTGATGCGGTTGGGTATCGCTGCCGACCACATACAGATCCGACAAGGTTTCAAGACGAATCCACGCCGCGCCGATTACGACCGTGCGCACGTCCATTGCCGCTGCGCGATCGAATGCCGTGGTCATCACCTTGCTGCAATAACCGCGAATGGCGCGCTCGAGTTGCGGCAGCGGCGGGCAGCCGCCGAAAGTGTGCAGCTCGATGTCCGGGAGTTCGAAGGGCGGTGCCTCTGCCAGCTGTCGCAGGCGCGGACGATACTGCGCCATGTGACTGTCGCCGATGAACAATATTGTCCAGCCTGTCGTGCCCCTGATGGTCTCAACGCCTTCGGGCGAGGTGCCGTCTTTCACCGCATCGGCGATCGCGAGGATCTGCGGATCCCCCGCAGATCTGGGCTTGAGGACGCTGAAATAGGCCAGCGCACCGATCGCGCCAATGATCGCTACTGCCACCGTCAATCCCTGCGCAAGGCCCACGACCTGTGCTGGTGGGCGCCGCGTGCGCACCGGCCCCTCGATGAACCGGTAGGTGAGCCAGGCGAGCAGGAAGCTGAGCACCACCATTGCGACACGCACGGATTTAGGCACGTCCCAGCCATAGATGTTCCAGCTGAAGGAGATTAGCGGCCAGTGCCACAGATACAGTGGATAACTGATGAGACCGATGAGCACCATAGGGCGCCACGTGAGAAGGCGGTTTACAACCGTGTCGGGGCCTGCCCAGATTACGGCGCAAGTGCCGGCGGAGACGAGCAGTGCCCACCAGCCGGGAAACTCCTTCGTGGCATCGAGCAGCACAAAGGCAAGGACAATGGCTGCCGCACCCAGCACCGCAGCAACATTCCGGTACAGCGCAGGTCGTTCGCGAGTCTCTGCGGGTAAATTGAGCTTCGGCTTCAGGACAGCGAGCGCGCTGCCGAGCATAAGTTCCCAAAAGCGCGTGACGGGGAGGTAGAACGCAGCCTCGGGCGCGAGAGGAGTCAGGTAGATGTTCAGCGCGAACGAAGCCAGGCCGACACCGATGATCATGCGCATCGCGGTGGAACGATTGCCGCGGCAGAAGAAGAGCATCACCGGCCAGAAGAGGTAGTACTGTTCCTCGACACCGAGCGACCAGAGATGCAGTAGCGGCTTGTAACCTGCATCGCCATCGAAGTAATCGGCCTCGAAGAAATACAGGATATTCGAAATGAAGGAAGCGCCGCCAAACGTGTGCTTGCCTAATTGCAGAAAATCGTTCGGCATCATCAGCAGCCAGCCGGCGAGCAGACAGCAGACGAGCACCAGCACCAACGCCGGGAAAATGCGCCGTGCGCGACGGACATAAAAATCGGCGAAAGTGAAACGGCCGTTGTCGACAGCTTCGAGAATGATGCCGGTGATCAGAAAGCCCGATATGATGAAGAACACGTCAACGCCGATGAACCCACCGGGAAACGTGTTGGGAAAGGCATGAAAGCCGACGACGGCGAGCACCGCCACGGCGCGCAGGCCATCGATGTCGGGACGGTAGATGTGCTTCGGTTGAATCATGAATTCCTGCGGCTCGACATCAGTGACAACTGGTGAGTTGTGGCAGGGTGATGAGGTGTTCGTTCACGGCGCTTGCCAGCGCGCCGGCGGCAAGCGGCGTGATATGACCATGGCCGCGTTCGTAAAAAATCTTGCGTTCCGGCGCGGCGAGTGGCTGCAGGATTTCCTTACCGTGAATCACAGGAACATCCGCAATAATCTCTGCAGGCATCTGGTTCCAGCTTGTCTCGAACACCGTACGACTTCGCGTCCACGGAATCTCCACCACGAGAAACGCACTGTGGTTCGCTTCGACTTCGCCCTGTGCCTGCTGCAGCAGCCTGGCTGACAGCAAGCCCACGTATTGTCGGGCGGCGTCATCCGCTGCCTTGACCTGCTGACCCGAATCTACCGGAGTGGGTTCGGTCGACGCATGGGCGGGCGGTTGTTCCCCTGCGCGCAGGCGCCCGAACCAAACGAGCGTTCGCTTGACCGCCAGGGCCAGGCTTTCGCGCAACCAGGAGTACAGCTGACTGTGGTCAGCGGCTGCGCGATACAGCCAGGATTTCATCAGCGCATCCTGCACGGAGATCGAAGGGAGGTAGTCCCGGTTCGTGGCAACGAGCCTGTCGTCCTTGATCTCGTAGAGACCAGACACGAGATTCTCGTTCAGATCGGAATGGTGCCATTGGAAAATGACGGCATCCGGTGAGAATTTCGTAATCTGGTGCTCGTAAGTGCGCAGCATCTCACCCGTGCCGAATCCACTCACGGCGAAGTTCAGCACATCCACGTTGTATCCGAGTTTGCGCATCCCGGTCTCGATCTGCTGCGCAATCGTATCCCGGAGGTTGAGTTCGTAGCCGACGAAGAAGGAATCGCCCACCATCGCCACGCGGCACGAGCCAGGGGGCTTTTCGTACGGGAAATCGTGATCAGCACGCATACCCTGGCCGTTGATGCGGTACTCGACATCCACTTCCGGGGTCTTGTGATGATACACGGCGTGCGCGATGTTGCCCCTGACGCCATAGGGCGTGCTTGTGACGTAGCGCGGTATGAGCGGCTGAGGCTGCAGCACGCGCACGCAGACTTCTGCGATGACGAGGCTGTACACGAACAGCCCCAATGCGCTGAACCCCTGGTATATGAAGCGCTTGCTCATCAGAAGTCGAAGTAGATGAAGCTCTGCCCCGGCGGTGCACTGGCGAGCAGGATGGCCATGACCACTATCAACGTGGCCGTATACCGAAGAAGGAAAGGTCTGAAGTTCAGCACTTCAAGACGATTGGCGAGCCGTTGATAGCTTTCCACCAGTGCAAGCGGCACGACGTAAGTCAGCAGTGTGCCGAAGTTGGCCATGGTGTAGCCGTCGGTACGCAATGCGGCGGCAAGCATGTTGCTCGCCTGCCCGAAGGATTCCGCGCGGAAGTAGACCCAGCCGATTATCACTAGCGTCATCGTCAGGGCCCAGCAGGCGATGTGCAGGAGGATGCCGGGCAACGAGTTCATGCGCACCCGCTCGAGCAACTCATCGACGTGCAATAGTCGATAGGCGACCTGGATCGCCCCATGAAATGCACCCCAGACAACGAATGTCCACGCGGCGCCGTGCCACAGGCCGCCGAGCAGCATGGTGATCATGAGGTTTGCATACATGCGCCCCTCGCCTTTGCGGTTGCCGCCGAGGCTCACGTACAGGTAGTCGCGCAACCAGGTCGAGAGGCTGATATGCCAGCGCCGCCAGAACTCGGACGGCGTGCGCGCGAAATACGGCAGGTTGAAGTTGGCCATCAAGTCGAACCCGAGGCAACGGGCCAGACCTCGCGCCATGTTCGAGTACCCGCAGAAGTCGCAATAGATCTGCACCGTGAATGCAAGGATACCCACCACTGCTTCGCCGCCGCTGAGCGACGCCGAGTTTGCAAAAGCGAGATTGGCGATGGGAGCGACGTTGTCGGCGATTACGAGTTTGAGGAACAAACCCCACGTGAACAGCAGGGCCCCGCTCGAGAAGAGGTTCCAATTGAGCGTTTGCGTTGACTCGAACTGCGGAATGAGGTGTTTGGCGCGCTCGATCGGGCCAGCGACGAGCTGCGGGAAAAATGCCAGATACGTGGCGACGGTGGTAAGCGACCCTTCGGGCTTCACTACGCCGCGGTAGCAATCGAAAGTGCGGCTGATGCCTTGGAACACGTGGAAGGATAGGCCTACCGGAAGGATGATCTTGAGCGTGAACTCGTCGACCTGCCAGCCCAGCGCGGTTAGCGAAGCCTGAACCGAATCAATAAAGAAATTGCAGTACTTGAAATAGGCTAGCACACCGAGGTTCGCGAAAATGGACAGCTGCAGCCACAGCCGGGGGCGCAGCGGCTGAGGAGCGCAATCGATGAAGTAGGAGAGCGTGAGAAGGATAACGACGAAGATCGACATGACCTGCATCAACCAGAGCGCATCGGGCAATACAAACAGACCGCAGGCGGCCGTGACCACCAGCGTGAACGCGGCCGACTTGAGTCGGTCGCGATGCGTGACGGTCCGCCTCGCTACGCCGAGCGCAGCGATGTAG
>JBDSRN010000107.1:0-17116 GCA_039929265.1 Steroidobacteraceae bacterium
GGATGCGCCGCTGACCATTGCAGCAGCGACTGCTGCTCGACGAACTCGCTTGATTCGTTCCGATCCGCGATGCGCAGCCCGAACAGCACCACCGCGTCGATTGCGATGACGACCAAGCACACGGCGACGACGAAGACCCAGATCAGCCATCGGGACTGCCGGCGTGCCGCCTCCTGGCTGGCGAAGAAATTCAGCTGAAGCTCACCTTCGGCGCTTCCCGCATCTCGGGCTTCGGCAGCTCCAGCAGCTGTGCCGGCTGGAACGAAAATATGCCAGCGATGATGCTGCTCGGGAACGTCTCGCGCGCGTTGTTGTAGGTCATGACCGAATCGTTGAACGCCTGGCGCGCGAATGCGACCTTGTTCTCGGTGGAGGTGAGCTCTTCGGAGACCTGCATCATGTTGGCGCTGGCTTTGAGGTCGGGGTACGCCTCGACCACCGCAAACAACCGACCGAGCGCACCACCGAGCTGGCTCTCGGCACCGGAGAGCTCCTGCATCGCCGCAGCATTGCCGGGATCGGCCGCTGCCGCCTTGAGACCCGACAGCGCCGAATTGCGCGCGGAGATCACGGCCTCGAGTGTCTCACGCTCGTGCTTGAGATAACCCTTGGCCGTCTCCACCAGATTCGGAATGAGGTCGTAACGGCGCGTCAGCTGCACATCGATCTGGGCGAATGCGTTCTTGAAGGCGTTGCGCGCCGTCACCAGCCGGTTGTAGAGCCCGACAATGAACAGGCCGACCACGATAATGATCGCCAGCAAAATGAGCAAACTCACGGTCCCACTCCTTGAATCCCGAATCCTGCCAAGTATGCGGTAGCGCCGCCGCAAAGCCTATTGCAGGGGTCAGGCTTGATGAATCGCTTTCAACACCAGACAGGCATCGATGCCTTCGGGACCATCCTCCGAGCCATGACCGGAATCCTTCACACCGCCGAACGGTGAGTCGGAACCGGCAATAATGGTCGTGTTGATGCCGACCATCCCAGCTTCGATTGCCGAGCCGAGCTGTAGCGCGCGCCGGCCGTTCTCGGTGAAGCAGTAGGCCGCGAGGCCGAACGGCAGGCGATTCGCCTGTTCAACCGCATCGTCGAAGGTCTTGAAAGGCCGCATGAGGGCTATCGGGCCGAACGGCTCCTCGCTCATGACGCGCGCTTCGAGCGGTACATCGGCGAGTACCGTCGGGCGGAAGAAGAAACCCTTGTCGCTCGAGCCGCCACCGCGCTCGGCGCCGGTCACGACGCGCGCACCGGCTTTCACCGCATCGCCGACGAACCCTTCGATCGCATCCGGACGTCGCGGGTTGGCCATGGGCCCCATCTGGTTCGCCGGGTCCAGGCCGCTGCCGATCGCAAGCTTGCTGGCGCGCGCGGCGAACTCAATCACGAACTTCTCATACACACCTTCCTGCACATGAAAGCGCGTCGGCGAGATGCACACCTGCCCCGCGTTACGGAACTTGTGCGGTACGAGCAGATCGAGCGCGCGAACGAGATCGGCGTCATCGAAAATCAGCACGGGCGCGTGGCCACCGAGCTCCATCGTCGTGCGCTTCGCGCCATCGGCGGCGAGCCGCATCAGCGCCTTGCCCACCGGCACGGAGCCCGTGAAGCTGACCTTGCGGATGACTGGCGATCCGATGAGATGGCGCGATACCTGGTCCGGCACGCCGAACACCACGCTCACCACTTCCTTCGGCAGGCCGGCATCGAGCAGGCTCTTCACCACTTCGAGCGCGGAGGCAGGCGCCTCTTCGGGCGGCTTGATGATGATCGAGCAGCCCGCGGCGACGGCCGCGCCGAGCTTGCGACCCGGATTCGTGATCGGGAAATTCCAGGGACAGAACGCGGCGACCGGACCCACCGGCTCCTTCATAACGCGCGACAGCATGCCCGCGGGGCGCACCAGCACTCGACCGTAGATACGCATGACCTCGGCCGCATAGAACTCGAACAGGCCGACGCACATCATCACTTCGGCGCGCGCCTCATTGAAGGTCTTGCCTTCCTCGGAAGTCGCAATCGTTGCGATGTGATCGGCGCGTTCGCGCAGCAGCTTCGCAGCGCCCGCGAGCACCTTGCCGCGCTCGGCGGCCGGCCTGGTGCGCCAGAGCTTGAAACCGCGTGCCGCAGTGTCGAGCGCGCGATCGAGATCCTCTGCGGTGGCAAGCGGTAACTCCGCCAGCATTTCGCCCGTCGCCGGATTGATCACGCGATGCGTGGCGCGGCCACTGGTGCCGAGCCACTCGCCATCGATGAACAATTTCAGCTCGCGCGGATATGCGTTGAGTGTGACGGATGCCTGCAGGGCAGAGGATTGCGCCATAAATACCTCGTTGGGGAGGCGCCGCATCCTACTCCAAAGCAGTCCACGCTCGCACCGCGGCGTCGCCACGCACGTCGGCGCCCGCCTACCACGCTTCACGACATTCGTACCGCAACCAGAGCCTCAATCGCGCATCCGGTGGCGCAGGCTCCACGTATCAACCTCGTACATAACCAACACCTCGACGCATTCATACCCAGAGGGGATCAGTCATGCATCGGAAAATCTTGCGCAGCGCCGTGCTGCTTGCCGCGGCCACCGTGCCATTCATCACACAGGCATCCAGCCATCGCGAAGCCCCATTCATCTCGGGCATCCCGAAGGTTGACGCCACCGACTTCTACATGTTCCGCAGTTACGAGCCTGGCCGTACTGCCTTCACCACGCTGATTGCCAGTTACCTGCCGCTGCAGGATCCCTACGGCGGACCGAACTACTTCGGCCTCGACCCGAAGGCGCTGTATGAAATCCACATCGACAACTCAGGGGATGGCAAGGAAGACCTCACCTTCCAGTTCCGGTTCACGGACACCTACAAGAACCTCACCGTCCCCGCCAACGGCGTCAACGTGGCCGTGCCGCTGCAGAACATCGGTGCGATCACACCGGCCGCCGCCAATCTCAATGTCGTGACCTCGTACAACGTCACGCTCGTGCGCGGCAACCGTCGCACGGGCAATGCCATGGCGATCGGCAACGCGACCTCGGGCGGTACCGGCTTCGTGAAGCCCGCCGACAACATCGGCAACAAGTCGATTCCGGATTACCACCCGTACGCTGCCAACTTCATCTACGAGGCCAGTATCCCCGGCTGCACGCCGAACGCGAAAGTGTTCGTCGGTCAGCGCAAGGACGGCTTCGTCGTGAACCTCGGCGAGATCTTTGACCTCGTGAACACCAATCCGGCCGGACCTCGCGATGGCGAGGTGAACACGCTGGCGGGCAAGAACGTCACGAGCATCGCCATCGAAGTGCCGACCTCCTGCCTCACTGCGGGCACTGAGCCGGTGATCGGTGGCTGGACGTCGGCGAGCGTGCGCCAGGCACGCGTCATCAATCCGAAGCCGACGACCGCTGCCAGGGCGTCGATCGAAGGTGGAGCATGGACTCAGGTATCGCGGCTCGGCATGCCGTTGGTGAACGAGGTTGTGATCGGGCTGCCCGACAAGGACAGGTTCAATGCGAGTGAGCCTTCGGGCGATGCGCAGTTCCTCCCGTACGTGACCAACCCGACATTGCCGGTGCTGCTCAACGTGTTGTTCGGTGATGCGGCGAAGGTACCGCTGAGCCCGCGTAACGATCTGGTGGCCGCGTTTCTGACCGGTGTCCCGGGGCTCAACAAGCCCGCGACCGTTGCGCCTTCCGAGATGCTGCGTCTCAACACTTCAATCGCGCCGACGCCGGCTGCGACGCAGAAGGATCTGGGCGTGCTGGTCGGCGACAACGCGGGCTTCCCGAACGGTCGCCGCCCCTTCGATGACGTGACCGACATCGAGCTGCGGGTTGCGGCAGGCGCGCTGTGCAGCACGGCACTCACGTGCGGCACGCAGACGACAGATCCGAACAATGGCGCGCCCTACACGGATGGCGCTCGTGCCGCCGGTGCCGTGGACTCGGTGCTGTCGGTGACGGGGGCGGTAAAAGCGGGCGATACGTATCTCAGCTTCTTCCCCTACCTGTTCACGCCGTTGCCCGGCTCACCGAACTGAGGAGTCGTACATGAGAACTCTAATGACAATCTCGGCAGCGGCATTGCTGCTGGCCGTCTCTGGTTGTGGTGGCGCAGGCTCGGATACACCCGCGCCCGCGCCCACCACCCCGACGCCCTCGAATCCGCAACCCCTGCAGTTCACGAGCTTCGTGTCCTCGCAGTTTGCGCAGAGCGCAACGGGCGAAACGCAGACGTCGGTCGAAGTGGAGACCACTCCCTTCACCTTCACTGATGAAGATCCGACGGCTTTCGATGTCGTCATCGCAGCCGCACGCTAGGCGGATACGACAGGGATCGGGGGCCGTGAGGCCCCTGATCCTCGTCGCGCTGTGCCTGCTCGGCGCTCACGCGACTGCCGCTTACCTTCCCGCAGCCGATGCCACGGTGCTCGAAGCGGTTCCCGCTGCGAGCCGGATGCGTGAACTGCAGCCCCTGCGGCTCGCACTGGCATCACAACCGGACAATCCTTCTGCCGCCGTGAACCTTGCGCGCGGCTACCTCGCGATCGGTCGCAACGACGGTGATCCACGTTTTCTTTCCTACGCGGAAGCCACGCTTGCGCCATGGCTCAGGCGCGACCGGATTCCCGCCGACGTGCTCGTCGTCGCGGCGATCGTGTATCAGAGCTCGCATCGGTTCAGCGAGGCGCTGGCATTGCTCGATCGCGCGCTCATCCTTCAGCCTCGTCATCCGCAGGGGCTGCTCACCCGGGCAACCATCCTGCAAGTGCGCGGTGATTTCACCGCGGCGCGCACGACCTGCGCACAGCTCGTCCAGGCGGCCGGCCAACTTGTTGCGGTCGCCTGCCTGTCGGCCGCCAACGCCATGAATGGCCACTTGCCCGAGAGCCAGCGCGCATTGCGGGCAGTGTTCGTCGACGATCCGCGCCTCGATGCGGGATTGCGCAGCTGGATCCGCGGGCAACTCGGCGAGATGGCGCTGCGTCTGAACGACCCGCGCCAGGCAGAACGGGATTTCGTCGCAGGTTTGCGCGATGCGCCGCAGGACCTGTACCTGAAAGCAGCCTACGCCGACCTGCTCATCGACCGACAGCGACCTGCCGAGGCGCTGCGCCTGCTGCGCGATAACGAAGCGCAGGATATCCTGTTGCTTCGGCTTGCGATCGCGGCGACCCGCGTGGGTGACGGAACAGCGCAGCGCTACGCCCGGCTCTACCAGGGGCGCTACGACGCCGCGCAGCGCGATGGCGATGCGACGCATGCGCGGGAGCACGCCCGTTTCCAGCTGGAAGTGCGCAAGAATTCCGCCGAGGCGTTGCGCCTCGCGCAACGCAACTGGCAGGTGCAGCGCGAGCCGGCAGACATCAGTCTTTATCTGCGCGCGGCGTGCGCCGCCCATTCGACCGACGCGCATTCGCAGATTTCCGGCTGGATACGCGACAACGCCTATCAGGACGCGGCGCTCGCCCCGCTGCTCGCCTGCCCCACCACATGAAACGCCTCCTGCTCATTCTCGTGATGATCACGAGCGCGTCCATCTGTCAGGCGCACAAGCAGAGCGACAGCTACCTCACGCTCGATGCCACTGCCGGCACGAACCAGGTACAGGGGCGCTGGGACATCGCGCTGCGCGACCTCGACTTCGCCATCGGGCTCGATGCCAACGCCGACGCCGCGATCACCTGGGGCGAGGTGCGATCACGTCGCGATGCGATCGGCAAGTATGCGTTCGACCGGCTCGAACTCCAGGGCTGCCCGACCTTGCTGCAGAATCTGCTCATTGACGATCACGTCGACGGGCGTTACGCGGTACTCCAGTTCACTGCGACCTGCGCCGCCGTACCCACGCAACTCGTCGTGCGCTACTGGCTGCTGCAGGGCATCGATCCCAATCATCACGGCCTGCTCGACGTGCGGGCAAGGGATTTCTCGCAAAGTTCTGTGCTGTCCGCACAAGGACCGGCGCAGACCATCGACCTGCAGTCGGCGAATGGCTGGCAACAGTTGCGCTCGTTCCTGGTCGAAGGCATCTGGCACATCTGGATGGGCTACGACCACATCCTGTTCCTGTTCACGCTGTTGCTACCCGCAGTGGTCGTGTATCGCAACGGCGCATGGCAGGGACGTGCTTCATGGCGCGAGGCATCGATCGACATCCTGAAAGTAGTCACCGCATTCACACTTGCGCATTCGTTGACGCTCAGTCTCGCCGCGCTCGGCGTGATCAAGGTCCCGAGCCGCATTGTCGAGTCGGCCATCGCCGTCACCGTACTGCTCGGCGCGCTCAACATTCTTTTCCCCGTGGTGCGCGAGCGGCGCTGGCTCATCGCGCTGGGTTTCGGCCTCGTCCATGGCCTGGGATTTGCGTCGGTTCTTGCCGACCTGGGCCTTGCTTCGGGCTCGCTGCTGCGCGCGCTGGTGGGCTTCAACGTCGGCGTCGAGATCGGACAGCTGGCGATCGTTCTGGTGCTGATGCCGCTCATCTTCATGGTGCGCGACACCCTGTTCTACCGGCGCATCGCGCTTCCGGTCGGTGCGACGGCGATCAGCGTGCTGGCGGTGTACTGGCTCGCTTCGCGGGCCATCCCTGATTTTCCCTGGAGCTTTATATGAGGATTCTGGCCTCGTTCCTCCCGCTCGCCCTGCTGCTGGCCCCTGCAGTGCAGGCGCAGGGCGCGATCCCGCTCACGGCAACACCGATGACGAGCTGACGACGCTGGCGCGCCTCTGATCCTGCGCACCAATGCGCACGGCCAGGGTTGCCTCGATCTGAACGTGCTCATTCCCGAGCTCGCAGAGAGCATTCGCTATCGGAAGGGTCCGTACCATCCGGACAGCGGCGACTTCTCCGTCGCCGGATCCGCGTCGATCAATCTGTTCACGCGTCCGCCGGAGGAGTTCGTGACGCTCGGCGTCGGCGAGCACAGCTATGGCCGGCTCGTCGGGATTACACGGGTGACGTCGGCGACACATCGAGCAGCAATGCCAGCAGGCGCGTCGGCGCAGAAGGACTGCTGAACTGGGTGCCGATGCGCGGTATCAATGTCGATTTCTCCATTGCGAGCACCAACGCGCGCTATCGCGACACTGCTCCAGGCGAGAATCAAATCCCCAACGCATTGCGCTACGTCATCACCGGTGGCGTGACCTTCACGCTGTCATCGCGCAATTCCGCGGATTTCACCGTGCGCCGCCTCGGACCCGCATCGCTGATGGAGGACAACACCGTGGTCTCCGGCGCCTCGACGCTCACGAACTTCCAGTATCGCTACAACTTCGGCAAGGTTTCCGCGTTCGCCGAAGTACTCAACGTGTTCGATCGCACCGATGATGACATCACGTACTTCCATTCATCGCGGCTGCGTGGCGAGCCGCTCGGCGGCGAGGACGACGTGCACTTCCACCCGATGGAGCCGCGCACGCTCCGCCTCGGCATGACGTGGACGCTCCAGCCTCGGCAACTGCCTGAAGCGCAGCTCATCGGGAGGCGTTACAGTAACCTCAGGATGAACCGCACTCCGACCGACACGAATTTCACGCGAGCTTTCCTCGCCAGCGAAGCCGCTGGGGGGATTGTGCTGATGGCGATCGCATTGCTCGCGATCATCGTCGCGAATTCGCCGTTGGCACCGGGCTATTTCGAGCTGCTTGCCTCGCATGTCGGCAGCCTGAGCATCCTGCAATGGATCAACGACGCCCTGATGGCATTGTTTTTCCTCCTGGTCGGCCTGGAGATCAAGCGCGAGGCGCTCGAGGGCCAGCTCGCGAGCTGGTCGCAACGCGTGCTCCCCGGCATGGCCGCAATCGGCGGCATGCTCATTCCGGCACTGGTGTACCTCGCATTCAATCTGGGCAGCGGTGGTCACCCGCGCGGTTGGGCGATCCCCTCCGCAACCGACATCGCCTTCGCGCTCGGCGTGCTCTCACTGCTGGGACCACGTGTGCCAGTATCGCTCAAGCTTTTTCTCACTGCACTGGCCATCATCGACGATCTCGGCGCCGTGCTGATCATCGCGTTTTTCTACACGGCTCAGCTCGACCTTCCAGCCCTCGGCGCCGCCGCGGCCCTGCTGGGCATCCTGTTCGCCATGAACCGGTTCGGTGTCACGCGGCTGTTGCCTTATCTTGGCGTCGGCGTCGCGCTGTGGGTATTCGTGCATGCTTCCGGGATCCACGCGACGCTTGCCGGCGTCGCGCTGGCGCTGGCGATTCCGCTGCGCGCCCGCGGCACGCCTTTACGGCGGCTAGAACACGGCTTGCATCCCTGGATCACGTTCGGCGTTATCCCGGTGTTCGGTTTCGCGAATGCGGGCGTGTCGCTGCGTGGGCTGTCGCTCGCCGATCTCGGCGATGCTGTGCCGCTGGGCGTGGCACTGGGCTTGTTCTTCGGCAAGCAGATTGGGGTGTTCGCGGCATCGTGGGCCGCGATCCGGCTGGGAATCGCGCGCCTGCCGGATGGCGCGAGCTGGCGACAACTCTACGGCGTGGCGCTGCTGTGCGGCATCGGCTTCACGATGAGCCTGTTCATCGGGCTGCTCGCCTTCGATTCGGCCGCGCTGCAGGAAGAGACCAAGATCGGCGTGCTGCTGGGTTCGACATGCTCGGCGATTGCCGGTGCGTTGCTGCTGCGCACGCCCCGCTAGCTGCAGACGGCAAAACCACTTTGGTCGTCGAGCACGAAGCTGCCATTGGCGACGGCGTGCAACCAGCGGCACGTGCGCAGGTATCCGCCGAAACAAAACTCGTGGATCGAGGTGAACTCCACCGCGCCCCGCAGTGGAGCGTCGGCGAGCTCGCGCAACACGGTTTGTCGTCCCTGCGCTGCCAGCGCACACGATATCGTCATCATCGCTCGCGTCACTGCAACGCCATCCGGACGGCGCGCGCTGGTTCTCACTGAACTGGTACTGGCGATGCTGCTCGAGCGAGCCTCGGTCTTCTACGCTTCAAGTCTGTTCTGCAAGGTGCACCGAATACTCGCCCGGTTCGCGGGAATCACGCTGCTGCTCACGCTGGGGTTCTTTCTGCTCGCGCGGATCCAGGCCCGGTAATGTTGAATGGCCTATATACTTCGTCACCCGTGGCCGACAAGACATTCATCAGCGCCGATTCGTTGCTGCGCGACTCCATCGAGCTCGGGCTGCGGATTCTGCGCAGTGGTTTTCGCCCGAGCTTCCTCGTGGCGCTTTGGCGCGGTGGCGCGCCCATCGGCATCACGGTGCAGGAGGTGCTGGAGTACAACGGCATCGAATGCGACCACATCGCCATCCGCACCTCCACTTACACCGGCATCGACAAGTCCAACGAGAACGTGCGCGTGCACGCGATCGACTACCTCGTATCCACACTCACGGCGGAAGACACGCTGCTACTGATCGACGATGTGTTCGACTCGGGCCGCAGCATTGCCGCGGTGCTGGCCGAGCTCGAGAAACGCTGCAAGCGCAATCTGCCCGAGCAGATCCGCATCGCCACGGTGTACTTCAAACCCACGCGCAACCGCACTGCGCTCGTTCCGGACTACTTCGTGCGGTCCACCGATCAGTGGCTCATTTTTCCGCACGAGGTACAGGGCCTCACGCGCGAAGAGATCCTGCAGCACAAACCCGTCGACGAAAGTTTCTTCCACACCAAGCGCTGACGATCATTGCCCGACCTCGGTACCTGCGCGGCGCAGGTCCTCGATGATGTGCGCGCGCATCTGCGCGGCGCGCTGTTCCGGAGCGCGCAGGATGGCCGAAGGGTGATAGCTCGCGATCACACGCGACTCACCATGCTGCAGCACCTCGCTGCGCGCCAACTGGATCGACAGCGAACGACCGGTGAGCGCCCGTAGTGCGGACGCGCCGAGTGCGACGATTACTTCAGGTTGTACCGATGCGATCTCGCGTTGCAACCACACATTGCACGCATCGATTTCCGCGACATCCGGCCGTTTGTGCAGGCGACGCTTGCCGCGCGGCTCCCATTTGAAATGTTTCACCGCGTTGGTGACGAACAAGGTCTTGCGCTCGAGCTGCGCTTCGGCGATCAGCGTGTCGAGCAATCGACCGGCCGGACCGAAGAACGGTTCGCCGCGCAAGTCTTCCTCGTCGCCCGGTTGTTCACCCACCAGCATGATGCGCGCGCGCTCCGGGCCCGCTCCCGAGACGGCCTGGGTCGCGTGCCGCCACAGGTCGCAGCGCCGGCATTTCTCCGGCCCGTCAGCAGCCACGGGCAATCTCTGCAATGCCTCCTGCACAGCGCTGGCCAAGCTCAGTTTCTGTTGATCGCCCTCGCGCTGGCGCGAAGCGAAGTCCGCGCGACCCTCGCGCAGCAACGCACGTATTTCCACCGCTTCCGGCAGGTGGCGCCAGTAGCGCTGCGGCATCTCACGCTGCATCATCGCGGGATTGAGTCGCGCCACATTGCAGATGCTGCGGTAATAGGTACGCCAAAGCGTCTCGTGCTCGTCGGCAACGGGCCTTGATGCCGCATCGGGCGCGGCGATGAACTGCAGCGTTTGTTTCTCCCAGACTGCCGCCCCGTCAGGCGTTGCAATCGTCCAGCCCATGTTGGGAAAGCGTTTGACGAAGAATGGTGCCGCGCGGCGGAGAATTTCGTGCTGCGGTTCGAACCACGCGAAGAAAGTGTTCTCGGCGGTCCCGCGGAATCGCACGTAGGCGTGCATCTTGTGCACGTCGCGGCGCACTGCCCGCTCCATGCGGACGGCGCGATGCACGTCCGCGTCCGCGTGATCCTCGAGCAGGCGCCGGTTTTCGTGCAGCGTGCGCCACGCCAGGCGGAACATCAGCTCCCAGCGCCCGTCGCCGCGATAACAGGCGAGAGATTCGAGCAGGCGCATGAGCGGACGCGGCAGGCTCAGCGGCCCGCTTGCCGCGGCATGTTCGCTCGCCAGCAGCGGTCGCACGCCGGCGCGCCAGCTTGCAAAATCCGTCGCGATGAAATCCTGCGGGAGCGGCATGGCTCAGAACAGGGATTGCTGTGCCTGCAGGAGATCACCACGCAGGCGCTCGCTGAGATGCTCATCGAACACCGGTCGGTGATCCGCCGTGAGAATGAAATAGCGCGCGCGATTCAGGCTTGCGCCCAGCGCCTTCAGGTCTGCGAAACGCAGACGCCTGTGACGGCGCGAAGACAGGATGCGCGCGACGATGCGCACACCCAGCCCGGGCACGCGCAGCAGTGCACGGCGATCGGCGCGATTCACGTCCACCGGAAACTGCTCGCGATTCGCCAGTGCCCAAGCCGTCTTGGGATCGAGCGTGAGATCGAGCTGGCCCGTCGGCAACGAAGCCGCGATCTCAGCCATCGAAAATCCGTAGAACCGCAACAGCCAGTCGGCTTGGTACAGGCGGTGTTCGCGCACCAGCGGCGGGGCGCGATTGGGCAGCCGCGCGGAGGAATGCGGGATCGGACTGAACGCGGAGTAGTACACGCGCTTCAACCGGTAGGATTTGTAGAGCATGTCCGCCGTATCGAGTATGGCGACATCCGGGCTCGCATCCGCACCGACGATCATCTGCGTGCTCTGCCCCGATGCTGCGAACGCGGGTGCCTTCGCTCCGCCCTCCTTCTTCTCGTCGAGCCGCAGCCGTATGGTGCCCATCGCGCGCTTGATCGACGTGTCAGTCTTCTCCGGTGCGAGCGCGCTCAGCGCGTCACGACTGGGCAGCTCGATGTTCACGCTGAGGCGATCTGCGTAGCGACCCGCCGCATCGATCAGCTCGGGGCTCGCCTCGGGAATCGTCTTGAGGTGGATGTAACCGCGAAAATCATGCTCTTCGCGCAACGAGCGTGCGACCCCGACGAGCTGCTCCATCGTGTAGTCCGCGTTGCGGATGATGCCGGAGCTCAGGAACAAGCCTTCGATGTAGTTGCGTCGATAGAACGACAGCGTGAGATCGACGACTTCCTGCACGGAAAACCTAGCGCGCGGCACATCACTGGAGCGACGGTTCACGCAGTACACGCAGTCGTACAGGCAGAAGTTGGTGAGCAGGATTTTGAGCAGCGAGACGCAGCGCCCGTCGGGGGTGTAGCTATGGCAGATTCCCATGCCCGTCGTGGAGCCCATGCCTTTGCCGGGCGCGGAGTGCCGCTTCGGCGCCCCGCTGCTGGCGCAGGAGGCATCGTATTTGGCGGCATCCGCGAGAATTGCTAGTTTGAGCTCGACTTCCATACTGTAATTATATACAGTAACGACTTCGAAGCCACTATCCCAGACCGTCTCCTGTCAACCTGTCCAGGCGCGTTGCATATGTCCGCGTCCACGAACTCCTCGAGTTCAACGGTTTGTCGTGGATTGCTTCATGGCGAGCACGAGTGTGCTCGCTTTTCTTTTGAGCTGCTGCATCAGTCTCATCGCCAGACGCACCCGCCCCGCTGTCCCACCATACGCACGTACAGATCCAAGAGGGCGACTGCGATGGCAGTGCGACCGGATATCCAGGCGGAAATGCACTCGTTCCAGCCGCGGACCCGCCGCAATCCGAATGTGATCACGTACGACGCCGGGTGCAACGATGAGTGTCAGAAGCTGGCTTGCACTCCGACATACGCGCCGACACCGGCAACACCGTAACCGAATACTTCCTGGTATTCCTCGTCGAACAGGTTCTCGACGCGCGCATAACCGGTCAGGCGCTCCGAGAACTTCCAGTCACCTGCGAGGTTCACGAGATTGAATGAGCCGAGGTCGACGCGTGAGCCTGTGGCGAAGTCGTTGTCGACCGCGGCGCCGTTGTAGCGCACCGTGAGGGACAGACCCGCGCGGTCCGCGTGCGTGCGCCAGGCGACGTTGACGCTGCCGCTGTGCTTCGGCCGACGGGTTTCCTCGAGCTCGTTCTCGACCGAATCGACATAGGCATACGCGGCATCAATGCGCCACACCTCGCCCAGCTGTGCTGCCGCGCTCGCTTCGATACCCTTCTGCGTCGAGTCGGTGATGCGGTTGCGCGGCGCAGAGAGGAATCCCGGCAGGAACGCGGTGAAGATCTCGTCGCGCAGCTTGCTGTCGAAGTACGTGAGCCCGAGGCTGATCTGCTCATCCAGCAGGCTCTGATCGAATCCGGCCTCCCAACCCGTCGACTTCTCCGGCTTGAGTGCAGGGTTGCCCACAAAGCTGTTCGGGTCGAAGCCGAACAGCTCGAAGTTGGTCGGATTTTTCACACCGGATCCCACCGCCGCGCGCAACTTCAAGCCGCCATCCATGCGATAGGCGCCCTGCACGCGGAACGTGTCGGCATCATCGAAATAGCTGTTGGCATCGTGACGCAGGGCTGCACCGAAACCCCAGCGCCCGCCGAGGTTCAGCTCGTACTCCGCGACCACGCCAGTGTTGTTCAGCGTGCGACGCAGGTTCGATGCGTCCGGCGCAAAAATCGCGAGATTCTGATAGTGCTCGCGGCGACGATCCACCGCGAGCGTGATTGCCTGCTTCGCCGCGTCGGAGCCGAAGCGATACGTCGACTCGTAGGAGAGCTTGTTGCGCGCACCGGTCGTGAAGAACGAGCCGCCGAACGCGTATGAGTAGCTGCGGAAGTCGGCATCGACGCCCTGCGCGCTGAGCGCATGCGACCAGGCACCATCGAGCAGTTCGAGCTCGGCGCGCACGAGCCCGTAGATGCTCTGCTGCGTGCTGTAGCTGTCGGTGTCGATCAGCTGCCCGTAAGTGGGCGAGGTGAAATTGAAGTCCTGGTCGTTGTACTGCGCGCGCGACTGCACGAGCCTTCCCGCAGCCTTGAGGCGAAAATTCTCGCTCAGCGACCAGGTCGCCTTGCCGCCGTAGTTCTGCAGCCAGTTGCCCACCTTACGCGTGCCGTTGAGCGCCGTAGCGACACCCGCGGTACCAAGATAGGAACCGGAAACAGCGTAGTCGAGCGGACCCGACACGCCGCCCCAGCGCAGACCCGCGTTGACCGTTTCGAACGAGCCGCTTTCGACGGCGGCCTTCAGACCGGGCGCTTCGGCACCGGAGGCAGTGATGTAGTGGATGACGCCGCCGATCGCATCCGAACCGTACAGCGCACTCTGTGGGCCGCGCAGCACTTCCACGCGCGCATCGGAATCGGCGATCAGATACGCGAAATCGAACTCGCCGTTGAATGGATCGGCCGCTTCGATACCGTCGATCATCACGAACGTGTGATTGGCCTCGGTACCGCGCATGCGGACCTGGGTTGTGCCACCCTGCGCGCCCGAGCGGTTCACGGCGATGCCCGGCACGTCGCGCAGGACGTCGGACAGCACACGCGTCTGACGCGACTGCAGCGCCGCGGAATCGATGACCGTGAACGACGAGCCGAACAATGCGGCGGATACGCCAGTGTTCGCGCGAGTGGCGGTGATCAGCAGCTCATCGAGGCTGGCGGGAGTTGGCGGTTCCACCGCCGGGGCACTGGTGATGGTCGCGGCGAGAACCCACACGCAAGTGCGGGCAGTAGACAGCAGTTTAGACATGGCGAGTTGTTCCCTTCGAACAGGGACTGTCGCAGTGCGATGCATCGGAACGACGTGCAGCGGACGCGAGTGCGCCTTGCAGTGATTCCGGCTTTGCTCCGCCCACGAGAGCCCGAATTGCCGATTGCCATGGCACGGGTAAACCCGTGTCACGACAGTCGCGGCAGGTTTTCGGACTTGCGGGCGCGCGACTCGTTCGAGTCACTCCTACTGGGCATCTCTTCCCAGCTCCTCATGGAGCCAGTGCACTTGACGCCGGTCGTTCCCGATTACCGCTGCGGGGCAGTGCTGGATTCACACCAGCTTCCCTCGTTTAAATTGCCCCGCTGGCCTGTCGACCGGCCGGGGCAATACCGCTGACGGCGCACACGGTAGGGCCGACACGAGGCTACGTCAACTCAGGTTGAGCGCACCGGCGGCGAGGACTCGTCCGGCTGGCCGTCCTGGCGCCGGTAGCGGATGGATCCACTGCCCCACGACATTATCGAGAAACACCCTGAGCGCAGTCAGAATCACGTTCACGTCAGATCTCCCATTCGGGCCTGTTGAATCTGCCTGCCTTCGTGAGGTATTCCACAACCGACTCTGCTGCGGCTTCGGGGGTGAGCGACACCGTATTGACGCGGATTTCCGGCGTCTGGGGTGGCTCGTACGGCGAGTCGATGCCGGTGAAATTGCGCAGCTCGCCGCGTCGCGCCTTGGCATACAGACCTTTCACGTCGCGCTTCTCGGCTTCGGCCAGCGGTGTGTCGACGAACACCTCGACGAACTCGCCCTCCTGCACCAGCGCGCGCGCCGCATCGCGCTCGGCGCGGAACGGCGAGATGAACGACACCAGCACGATGAGCCCTGCGTCGAGCATCAGCTTCGACACTTCGGCGACGCGGCGGATGTTCTCGACGCGATCCTGTTCGGTAAAACCGAGATCGCGGTTCAGGCCGTGGCGCACGTTGTCGCCGTCGAGCAGATAAGTGCGCCGGCCCATCGCATGCAGGCGCTTCTCGACCAGGTTCGCGATCGTGCTCTTGCCGGCGCCCGACAGGCCCGTGAACCAGATGACACAGGGCTGCTGACCATTCAGCATCGCGCGCGCCTGCTTGTTCACATCCATCGCCTGCCACTGCACGTTCTGCGAGCGGCGCAGCGCGAAGCTGAGCGTGCCCGCGGCCACGGTGTGGTTGGTGATGCGGTCGATAAGTATGAACCCACCGAGCTCGCGATTGTTCGCATACGGCTCGAACGCGATGGGCTGATCGAGCTCGAGCTCGCACACACCGATGTCGTTGATCTCGAGACGCTCCGCAGCCAGATGCTCGAGCGTGTTGACGTTGACCTTGTACTTCAGGGGCGTGACAGTGGCAGTCACGGTTCGCGTACCGAGCTTCATGAGGTACGAGCGGCCCGGCAGGATCGACTCCTCGTGCAGGGCGACGATCGTCGCCTCGAATTGCGTGGCGACCGGTGCGGGCGCCTGCACGGCGGCAAGCAGGTCACCGCGGCTCACGTCGACCTCGTCGGCGAGCACGATGGTGATGCTCTCGCCTGCGATGGCGGACTGCACGTCGCCGCTCGCGCCTATGATGCGTGTGACCGTGCTCTGACGCGTCGACGGCAACACTCGCAGAGCGTCGCCGACCTGCAGCGCACCGCTTGCGATGCGGCCCGTGAAACCGCGGAAGTCCAGGTTCGGGCGATTGACCCACTGCACCGGCATGCGGAAGGCGAGCGCGGACGGGACGTCCTCCACCTCGACCGACTCGAGCTGCTCCATGAGCGTCGCGCCGCGATACCACGGCGTACGCGGGCTGCGATCCACCACGTTGTCGCCCTTGACCGCCGACAGCGGAATGGCGGTAATGTTGCGCAGCCCGATTTTCGCTGCGAACGTCCGATAGTCGTTGACGATGCGCTCGAAGCCTTCCTGCGAATAGTCGATGAGATCCATCTTGTTGACTGCCAGAACGACTTCGCGGATGCCGAGCAAGCGCACCAGAAAACTGTGGCGTCGCGTCTGCGTCAGAACGCCTTTGCGCGCGTCGATGAGGATCACCGCAAGCTCGGCCGTGGAAGCACCCGTCACCATGTTACGCGTGTACTGCTCGTGGCCCGGTGTGTCGGCGACGATGAATTTGCGCTTGTCGGTGGAGAAGAACCGGTACGCGACGTCGATCGTGATGCCCTGCTCGCGCTCGGCGGCGAGCCCATCGACCAGCAGCGCGAAATCAATCTCGCCCGCGCGCGTGCCGACTTTTTTCGAGTCCGACTCCAGCGCCGTGAGCTGATCCTCGAAGATCATCTTGGATTCGTACAGCAGTCGACCGATGAGCGACGACTTGCCGTCGTCGACCGAACCGCAGGTGATGAAGCGCAGCAGGCCTTTATTCTCGTGCGCCGTGAGATAGGCGCCGATGTCGGTCGCGATCAGATCTGACTTGTGGGCCACTAGAAATAGCCCTCGCGCTTCTTCTTTTCCATCGAAGCTGCGGCGTCGTGATCGATTACCCTTCCTTGGCGTTCGGAGGTGGTCGTCAGCAGCATCTCCTGGATGATCTGCGGCAGCGTGGTTGCATCGCTCTCGACCGCGCCGGTGAGCGGATAGTCACCGAGCGTCCTGAACCGCACCTTGCGCAGCTGCGGCTTCTCACCGGTCCTCAGAGG
>JBDSRN010000108.1:0-10402 GCA_039929265.1 Steroidobacteraceae bacterium
CACAGGACGTCACTGAAAGTCTCGATCAGATGGGCGCCACGGGACTGCTAACATCGCGCACATGAGCGAAATCAGCGTGCCGGTATCACCCGGAGAACTGCTCGACAAGATCACCATCCTGCGCATCAAGGCAGCGCGAATGAGCGATCCCGGCAAGCTCGCGAACGTCCGTCGCGAACTGGATGTGCTCGATGGACTGTGGAGCGCGTCCGTCTATGCGCAACGCGATACGCTCGCGGATGTCGCCGCTCTGCAGGCCGTGAACGAACGACTCTGGGACATCGAGGACCGGATCCGCGACAAGGAACGCGCGGCCAGCTTCGATGCAGGATTCATCGAGCTGGCACGCGCCGTCTACGTCGAGAATGACGAGCGCGCGGCGATCAAGAAACGCATCAACCTCGCGCTCGGCTCGAAGATCGTCGAAGAAAAATCCTACGCGCAGTACCGTTGAATCCACTCGTCATTGCGGCGAGATCACGATCTGGTTGTTGACGCACAGCACACCCTTGACGTTTTCGGCGCCACTTCGCCTTACCGATGAGATTCACGATGCCATGCTCGGTGTCGACGTGGATAGGCAGTCCTTCGTCAGGATGCGCCGCGAGCTAGCGCTTGAGCGTGAATTCCGCGCCGCAATACCCGCATTTGGCCCAGCCGGTCGCTTCGATCGGCAGGTAGACACGCGGATGCGAATTCCACAATGCCATCTGCGGCATTGGGCAGGACAGCGGGAGATCCGCATCAGTCACGTCGTAGTGCTGTGCGGCGTTGGCCTGGATCTGCGCCGCGGTCCTGGGAGTGCTGGGGGTGCTCATCAGGCGCATTATAGGCCAGGAGCCATGGTCGCATTCCAGATAGCAGTCACCGCGGCGCGCTCAGCCGTGAACTCGGTGGCGCTCACGACTCCCGGCTTGTCCTCCAGGGACAGGTGATGCGTGCGAGCGCGGTACGCCTGGTACGCGCCGACCAGCTCGTCCACTCGCTCCTGCGGCACCAGATTCGCCGAGGCCACCGACTCGAGCTGGCGGATGGTGTCCGAGAACCATGCCACCGGCGGCTGTTCGTCTGCCCAGCGCAGTGCCCAGAACTGTGCGAGGAACTCGATGTCGGCAACTCCGCCGCGATCCTGCTTGATGTCGAACTGCCCCGCTGCAGCCGAGGACAGCTCGCGGCGCATTCGCTCGCGCATGTCGCGCACTTCGTCACGCAGTGTCGGTCGCCGCACGTCCTGACGCAGCACTTCCAGGCGCAGCGCTTCGAATCCGCCGATGAGCGTGGGGTCGCCGGCAACAGCGCGTGCGTGCAACAGCGCCTGGTGCTCCCAGGTCCAGGCTTCGCCGCGCTGGTACTCATGGAAGGCGTCGATGCTCGTGACCAGCATGCCGCCCTTGCCGCTGGGTCGCAGCCGCACATCCACTTCGTAGAGCCGTCCCGCGGCGGAATGCATCGTGAGCAGATGCACGAGACGTTGCGCAAAGCGCAGGAAGAACACCTGGTTGTCGAGCGCACCACGTTCCGATGCTGGCGGCGGCTCGGTTTCCTGCAACTCCCCCCGCGAATCGTGCAGGAACACCAGGTCGAGATCCGATGAGTAGCCGAGCTCGCGCCCGCCGAGCTTGCCGTAGCCAATCGCGATGAGCCGCACGGCGCGCCGCTCCGCGCCGACACCGCAATGCGGGGCGCCGAGCTGCGCGGACATCTGGTGCAACGCGAAGCTCATCGACTGTTCCAGGATCAGCTCTGCCACCTCGGTGAGACGATCACTTACGCGCATCAGCGGCAGCCGCCCGCCGAGATCCGCCACCGCGATATGGAACAGCGCGGCCTGCTTGAAGTGGCACAGCGTCTCGACGTAGCGCTCGGTATCGTCCTGCTCCTCGCGCGACGCCAACGCCTCTATGCGCAACTGCAGATCGCGCGCCAGCCCGGCCCGATCCGGGAGTTGCTCGAGCACCCGTTCGTCCAGCAACTCGTCGAGCAGCAGCGGATGGCGCGCAATCTGCGTGGCGAGAAAAGTGCCGTGCGCGCAGATGTGAATCAGGCGCCGCAGTGCCGCGGCATTTTCCAGCAGGAGCGCGAAGTACGCGGAGCGCGCACCGATCGCCTCGATGATGCCGAGCAAGCGACGCAGCACGGGCAGCGAGTTCACGTCGCGCGGCAGCTCCTGCAGGACTCGCTGCAGCAGGCTCGCTAGCCGGCGCCGACCGATGACATCGAGTCGCCGCGTGCGCGTCGAATCGCGCAGCTCCGTGAGCAGGCGCTGCATCTCGGCAGGCTCCGTGTGACCCGCGGCGCGCAGCTGTGCGACGAGGCGCAGATCGGCACCACTGTCGGGTCCCTCGTCCCACAGCGGACCGAGCTCGTCGCTGGCCGTATCCGGATCGGCGTTCGCCTCACTCGTCGCGAGCACCACGTTTTGGAAATGCAGCTGCACCCGATCGCGATGGATCTGCAGCTGCTCACGCAGCGTCGCGAAATCGGGCAGGTCCATTGCCAGCGCGATGCGCTCGCACTCGAGCTCATCCTGCGGCAGGCGGTGCGTCTGACGATCGTCGAGCATCTGCAGCCGGTTTTCGAGGCGGCGCAGGAAACGATAGGCAGCGGACAGCTCCGTTACCGCGTGCGGAGGCAGCAGCTTCGCGCCCTGCAACCGCGGCAACACTGTGAGCAGCGACTGCTCGCGCAGCGTGCTGTCCTGACCGCCACGGATGAGCTGGAAGGCCTGCACGACGAACTCGATCTCGCGAATGCCGCCCGGGCCGAGCTTCACGTCGTCCGCGAGCTCGCGGCGCACGACTTCGCGTTCGATGAGCCTCTTCATCTCGCGCAGGGATTCGAACACGCCGAAGTCGAGATAGCGGCGATAGACGAACGGCCGCAAAGCGCTGCGGTACGCTTCCACGAATGCACTTGTGCCCGTGAGCGCGCGCGCCTTCACATAGGCGTAGCGCTCCCAGTCCCGCCCGTGCATCTGCAGATAGTCCTCGAACGAGGCGAAGCTCGCGACCAGCGGCCCGCTGTCACCGAAGGGACGCAGGCGCATGTCGACACGGAATACGAAACCATCTTCCGTCTGCGCATCGAGCAGCTTGATGAGCTCCCGCCCCTGGCGCGTGTAGAACTCCTCGTTGCTGATGGATTGCGGTCCATCCGTGTCCCCGCCATTGGGAAACAAAAGTACCAGGTCCACGTCCGAGGAAAAATTGAGCTCGCCGCCGCCGAGCTTGCCCATGCCCAGGACGATCAGCGGCTGTGCGCTGCCGTCCGCGGCACGTGGCAGTCCAAACCGCAAGGCGAGCGTCTCCTGGGCCACTTCGCTTGCCAGTGCAATGCAGGCGGTGGCGAATGCGGAGGTTTCGGCCAGCGTCTGCTCCAGCGTGGCGAAGCCGGCAAGATCGCGCCACGCGATGCGCAACATCTCCCGTTGTCGCAGGCGCCGCAGGCTGCGCATGGTCGGCTGTATCTCCTGCGGAGACCGGGCATGCTGCTGCTGGATCTGGCCAGTGAGACGGGCGTAGTCCTTGGCACTGCGTGGCCCATCCAGCGCGCCGCTCGAGAGCAGCTCGGGCAACGCCGGCGGATCACCGAGCAGACAGCGCAACACGAAGTCGCTGCGCGCCAGCACCTGTTCAGCCACGAAGCGCAAATCTGCGCCCGACTGATCCAGGCATGCGATTACGACGGGTGCGCGTTCCTGCAGCGCCTCGAACGCGCGCGCAATCTTCCCCCGCAGTGCCTCGGAACTCATGCCGCGCAGTCTAGCTCAGGGCAGTATCGGTTCGACCTTGACGCTAACTTCGAGCGAATGCGACCGCCCGCCGAGTATCACGCCGCGCAGCGGCGAGACATCGCCGAAGTCGCGACCCCACGCCAGCGTGACGTGGTCGACACCTGCACGCCGATCATTGGTGGGATCCAGTTCGACCCAGCCGAACGGCGGCGCATACACGGCGACCCAGGCGTGCGACGCATCCGCGCCGACAAGTCCCTGTTCTTCGTCGGTCATCCCTGTCAGATCGCGGGGCTCAGTGCGCAGATAGCCGCTGACGTAGCGCGCCGGCAGACCGCAGGAACGCACGCAGGAAATCATGAAGTGCGCATAGTCCTGGCAGACGCCGCGCCGTTGCTCGTGCACCTGCATGAGGGGCGTGGTGATGGTGGTCACGCCCGGCGCGTAGGTGAATTCGGCGTGGATCTTGTGCATCAGCGCTTCGGCGGCTGCGAGCACGGGACGACCGGGTGTGAAGCAATCGGTCGCGAACTCCGCCAGTGTCGCCTTCACCCGCACATGCGGCGACTCGGATCGGTACTGCAACGCCTCGAGCGCGACGCCATCGAGCGGCTGTGCGGTGTACAAGAGGAAATTGCGCAACGCCTCCCACGGCATGCTGTCTCCCGCGATCGCGGGCGGACGCGCCATGAGCTCGACTTCCATGTGCGCATCGACTTCGAGCCGGTCGTGCGGGCGATCCAGCTCCAGACGCGTGACCGGATTGCCGAAGGCATCGATTGACTCGCTGCGCAGCGCGGGTTGCGGGCTGATGGCAAGCGAATGCCGCAGGCAGCGCTGATGGGCGCTCTTGCGGGGTGTGAGGTACAGCAGCTGGTGCGCATGCACGACTTCGCTGCCGTAGTCGTACACGGTGCGATGCAGGATGCGGTAGCGCAGCGACGCTTCCGGCTTGCTCACATCGCCACCGTTTGCTCATCGCGGTCCGTATGCGAGAAATGGCGCATTCCGAGACGGTCGGAAAGCTTGCCGGTGGATGCTTCGAGCGCGGCGAGCGCGTTGGCCAGCTCGCGACGCGCGGCGCGGGTCGCCTCGCCCGCACCTTCCAGTTGCGCGAGGCCCGCAGCTGAGAGACGGTGTATCGCATCTTCCATCGCGTCCTCTACCGCTCCACCGAGCGATGCGGCGAGTTGCACAAGCGTCTTGCGTATCGCACTCCAGTGAAAAGCCAGCGAGCGTGGATTGCTCTGATCGAATACCAGCAGCTGGATGACGAGCGCGAGGCGCGGTGCCGCAAGATAGCGGGTGCGGTAAGTAATCGTGCTGCCGCCCACGTCGAGCACCCAGTCGAGATCGGCACAACGCGGCACGTCTTCGCTCTCGAGGATTTGCCTGAGCAGCGTCGCGAGAAACTGCACGCGTTCGAGCCGCCGGCCCAGCATCATCAGGCGCCAGCCATCGTCCTGGGTCATGTCATCGAGCATGAAACCGGCGAACGATGCCAGTGCGAGCAGCAGCCGATCGAGCGTCTCGCGCGGCTCGGCGCGCGCCGCGGCGGCTTCATTCAGCTGGCGTTGCAATACGCTGACCGAGCGCCAGTGCTCGGCGGACAGCTTGCTGCGCGTGCGCGTGGCGCACCACGCAAGCCGGCTGAGATCCGATGCCAGGCCAACCGGCATCTCGTCATCGAACAGGCTCTCGGTCGGCTCCTCTTCCTCGTCGAGCACACCGAAGCGATGACAGCTTTCGAGCGCCATCGCCCACACTTGCAGCTCGGCACGGACGGAGAACGTTGCGCGCAGCAGGCGCGTCTTGTCCTCGCAACGCTCAGTGTAACGGCCCAGCCAGAAGAGATTCTCGACGAGCCCTGATGGCAGCTCGTCATGACGCACGGCGCCGCGCGGGATCGGCTCGCTGGCTTCGGTGTCCTCGCTGCCGTCCGATGACAGCACCCAGATGTCCTTGCTGCCGCCGCCCCGCTGGGTGGACACGACATCCACAGCAATGTCGGAGGCGATGCGCGCCATGCCGCCCGGCATCACGGAATAACCGTCTGCCGTCGCCACGGCATACACACGGATGCCGAGCGCACGCGCCGCAAGCTCGGGCCTGGGACCCGCGCGCCACACCGGGGCCTGCGAGAACGCGAGTCGCTCCTGCGCGACGTAGGCATACGGACGCGTTTTGAGGCGCGCCAGCAGTCGCACTCGCGCCTCGCCGGTGACGTCCCGACCAAACACCGGTTCGAAGCGCTGATTAGGAAAGGTGGGCTTGATCACGAGCCGGTCGAGGTTGCGCAGCACATAGTCGAGTGCCGGCTTTTCCCCACACCACCATGTCGCGACGGACGGGAGCTGCAACGTCTCACCCAGCAGCGCTTCCGCGGTGCTCGGCATGAAGCCCAGCCACGCCGCGGACTCGAGCACGCCGGTGCCAAGACCATTGGCGATCGTCACTCGACCCGCACGGACCGCGCCGAGCAAGCCGGGCACGCCGAGCGTGGAATCCGCGCGCAGCTCGACCGGATCGCAGAAGTCATCGTCGAGGCGACGCAAGATCGCATGCACGCGACGCAGGCCGGATAGCGTCTTGAGATACACCGTATTCGCGCGCACCGTGAGATCGTTACCCTCCACCAACGGCAGGCCGAGCTGCCGCGCGAGATACGCGTGCTCGAAAAACGTTTCGTTGAAAGGCCCTGGTGTGAGCACGACGGCGAGCGACGACTGTGAGCTGTCGTCGGGACTCGCCGCGCTCACGCCGAGCAGGCTCTCTCGCAAAGCGGTGAAGTAGCCGGAGATCGGCCGCACGTTCATCGCCTTGATGAGCTCGGGATACACGCGCGCGACGATCTGCCGATTCTCGAGTGCGTAGCCGGGACCCGATGGCGTCTGCGCACGGTCGCCAAGCACCCACCAGCGTCCGTCCGGGGCGCGCGCGAGATCCACGCCGTACACGTGCAGCCAGCGCCCGTCGCGAGGCTTCAGTCCTTGACAAGGCCACAGGTAGTTGGGATGACCGAAGGGCAGCTCCGGCGGAATGCGTCCGTCGGCGAGCAGCTTGCGCGGGCCGTAGAGATCGGCGAGCAACGCGTTGAGCAGATGTGCGCGCTGGGCAACGCCTGCCTCGATCCGACGCCACTCCGCGGGCGCGATGAGCAGCGGCAATGGATCGAGCGCCCAGGGACGATCCTTGCCCTGCGGATCGGCGTACACGTTGTAGGTGACGCCGTTCTCGATGACGAGGCGACGCGCGAGCTCCACGCCTCGCTGCGCTGCTTCGGGACCATCTGCAGCGAGGCGCGAGATAAGCGGCTCCCAGTGCGGTCGCAGCGTACCCGAGCGATCCAGCAATTCATCGTAGCGGCGCGCATCGCCGGCATACGAATCCAGGGGATCGGGCGAATCGTCCGCAGCATCGGCGGTGATCTTTTCCAGGGGGTCAGCCATGCGGCTCATTTTCCCAGACCGAGCGGCGTAGATCGAGCGTAAAGGGGAACTCCGTGCTCGTCGACGCTGCTGCCAGACCCATAGCCGCCGCTGCGGGTATGGCGATGCTGCCGTGCGAATGATTGATGCGAAAGAAACGCGCGAGCCGTCTGCTCTCCGCTTCGAACGAATTCACCGGGAACGTATCGTAGCTGCGACCACCAGGATGCGTGACGTGGTACTGGCAGCCGCCGAGCGAGCGCTTCATCCACGTATCGACCAGGTCGAAGGTGAGCGGTGAGTGCACGCCGATGGTCGGATGCAATGCAGCCGAAGGATGCCACGCGCGATAGCGCACGCCGGCGACATACTCACCCACGACACCCGTCGGACGCAGTGGCAGAACGTGCCCGTTACAGGTGATCGCGTAACGATCGGGCGCGAGCCCCGTGACCTTCACCTGAACCCGTTCCACCGACGAGTCCACGTAACGCACCGTCGTGCCCGCCGCGCCCTCTTCTCCCATGACGTGCCAAGGTTCGAGCGCATGACGGATCTCGATCTCGGTCCCGCGCGTGGCGAATTCGCCGTACTTCGGAAAACGGAATTCGAAATGCGGCGCGAACCACTCGTCCTTCAAGGCGTGGCCCGCGGCCCGCTGCTCAGCCAGCACGTCCGCGAAATCCTGCTGCACGAAGTACGGCAACAGAAAGCGGTCGTGCAGCTCCGTGCCCCAGCGCGCGAGCTTCGGCGGCGAATAGGGCTCGCGCCAGAAACGCGCGACCAGCGAACGCAACAGCAGCTGCTGCGTGAGGCTCATGCGTGCGTGCGGCGGCATCTCGAACGCGCGCAACTCTAGCAGACCCAGTCGCCCGGTCGGCCCATCTGGCGAATACAGCTTGTCGATGCAGAACTCGGAACGATGCGTATTGCCGCTGACGTCGATCAGAAGATTGCGGAACAGACGATCCACGAGCCACGGCGCAGGCGGCGTGCCGTCCTGCGTGCAGGTCGTGAGCTCACGGAACGCAATCTCGAGCTCGTACAGGGAATCGTTGCGCGCCTCGTCGATGCGCGGTGCCTGCGAGGTCGGGCCGATGAACAGACCTGCAAACAGGTACGACAGCGACGGATGGTTGTGCCAGTACGCGAGCAGGCTGCGCAGCAGATCGGGACGGCGCAGGAACGGCGAATCGGGCATGGTCGCACCACCGAGGACGCAATGGTTGCCCCCGCCAGTACCGGTGTGGCGACCATCGAGCATGAACTTCTCGGTAATCAGCCGGGTCTCGCGCGCCGACTCGTACAAGTGCTCGGTGCGAACGACCATGTCGCTCCAGTTCGCCGCGGGCTGGATATTCACTTCGATCACACCCGGATCCGGCGTGACACGAAAGTTGTCGAGACGCGGATCGCGTGGAGGCTCGTAGCCTTCGACGATCACGGGCATCTTGACGACCGCTGCAGCGGCTTCGACGGCTGCGATCAGCAGCAGGTAGTCCTCGAGTGTTTCTGCCGGCGGCATGAAGACGTAGAGACGACCATCGCGCGGTTCGGCGATCATCGCCGTACGCACGACTCCCTTCGCCGACTGATGCAGCAAGGGAACAACAGGAGCAGCGCTCTTCTTCGCTGCCACCGGTGAGCCTGCGGTTGCACCTTTAGCAGCGACAGTCCCGCCACCGAGGGGCCACGCTGGCGCGATACTGGGCGGTGACCTCGGCACGGCCCTCGTGCCCAGCACGTCGCGCAGCTGCTTGTGGATCTCCCCCTGCTCGGGCAGCGGCGGGAAATCCTGCGAAGGATCCGGCTGGTGCATGTACGGGTAGTCGCTTTTCGCAACCCAGGGCTGCGAATCCAGCGGCAGCCGATAGCCCATCGGCGAGTCGCCCGGAATCAGGTAGCAGCGATCGGCGCGCAGGAACCACGAACCGGATTCCCAGAACTTGCCCGAGTCATCGCGCGCAATCGGCAGCCCGTAGCCCGTAACCTTGTCGAGCCCTTCGGTGTACAGCTTCGTGAGTCGCATGCGTTCCTGCGCATTGTCGAGTTTCGAGTTGAAGGGGTCGACGTTCACCGGCAGCTTTCGTTCGCGCCACAGGTAGTAGTACACATCCTCGTAGCCCGGAAACACGAACTCTGAATCCACGTCGAGCTTTCGCGCCACCGCTTCGAGAAAACGCTTCGCAACAACGGGACCTGCCGCATAGCTGCGCGCCTCATCGGCTACGAGCGCGCTGTCGCTCCACACGGGCTGGCCGTCGCGACGCCAGAAACAGTTGAGCGACCAGCGCGGCAGTTCTTCGCCGGGATACCACTTGCCCTGGCCATAGTGCGCGAGGCCGTGTGGCGCGTATTTGTCCTTGAGCTTGTGAAACAGCTGCGCGGCGCGCAGGCGCTTGGTAGGGCCGAGCGCGGCGGTGTTCCACTCCGCGTGATCCGGCTCGTCCATCGACACGAAGGTGGGCTCGCCGCCCATCGTGAGACGCACGTCGTCCGCGACGAGCTGCTTGTCGATCGTCTCGCCGAGCGCATTGATCTGCGCCCACTGCTTGCTGGTGTACGGTAGTGTCACGCGAGGTGCTTCCCAAATGCGCTGGATGCTCATCTCGTGAGTGAAATCCACTTCGCTCTTGTCGACCGCACCGCTGACCGGCGCTGCCGTCGCCGGCTCGGGACTGCAGGCAAGTGGAATGTGACCTTCGCCCGCGAGCAGACCCGAGGTGGGATCGAGCCCGACCCAGCCGGCGCCCGGCAGATACACCTCGCACCACGCGTGTAGATCGGTGAAATCCCTGGTCGGCCCCGCCGGGCCATCGAGCGATTTCACATCCGGCGTGAGCTGGATGAGATAACCGGATACGAAGCGCGCCGCGAGCCCCAGGTGACGGAACAGATGCACGACGAGCGCAGCCGCGTCGCGGCACGAGCCCGACGCTTTCACCAGCGTCTCCTCGGGCAACTGCACGCCCGGCTCCATGCGAATGAGATAGCCGATGTCGTTTGCGACCCGGCGATTCACCTCGACGATGAAGTCGATGGTGCGCCGACGCTCGCGCGAGATCCTCGCAAGGTACTCACCGACCAGCCTGGTCGCGGGCGGCTTGATCAGATACGGCGTGAGCTCGCGCTTCTCCAGCGGCTCGTAGTTGAACGGATAGTTTTCCGCGCTGGGCGTCAGGAAGAAATCGAACGGATTGAGCACCGACATCTCGGCAACGAGATCCACCGTGATTGACAT
>JBDSRN010000109.1:0-6456 GCA_039929265.1 Steroidobacteraceae bacterium
GACGTCATGCCAGCGACCGGGTACACATCGGTATCAGCTGGCTTGAGTCACTCGCGTTCGGCCATATCGAGTCGATCGGCGCACGCGTACTCATCATCGGCGTAGGCAACACAGCGATGGACTGCTGCCGCAGCTCGCTGCGCCTCGGCGCGCACAGCGTGAAGGTGATGGCGCGCAAGCCGCGCGGGTTCTTCAAGGCTTCAGTGTGGGAACTGGAGGACGCCGAAGAGGAGAACGTCGAGATCATCGTCAACCGTTCACCCAAGGCCTTTGTGCTTGAAGCGGGCCGCCTCACCGGCATGTTGTTCGGGATCATGGAGTACGAGCTGATCGACGGCCGGATCGTGTCTGAACGCGAGACGGGCGAGGAGGTCATCCCCTGCGATGACGTGATCCTCGCCATTGGCCAGGAGAATGCCTTCCCCTGGATCGAGCGCGATCTCGGCATCCAGTTCGACAAATGGGATGTGCCGGTGATCGATGCGGCGAGTTTCCAGTCCACCCGCCCCGGCGTGTTCTTCGGCGGCGATGCGGCACAAGGACCCAGGAACATCATCTGGGCGGTGGAGCACGGGCACCAGGCCGCGATCTCGATTCACAGCTTCTGCCAGGGCCTGGATGTCGCGCAGCGGCCGGCGCGTGGCGTGAACCTGCAGAGTCGCAAGATGGGCATGCACGAGTGGTCGTTCGCCAACGACTACACGCCGGCCGAACGCCGCCTGATGCCGCATGTGTCGCTCAAGGAGCGCTTCAAGAACCTGAACATCGAGGTCGAGCTCGGCTTCTCATTCGAGCAGGCAGAGGAGGAGGTACAGCGCTGTCTCAACTGCGACATGCAGACCGTGTTCGAGGCGAAACTGTGCATCGAGTGCGATGCCTGCATCGACATCTGTCCCGTTGACTGTCTTACCATCGCGAGCAACGCCGCGGAGCCCGAACTGCGCCTGCGCCTCAAGGCGCCGGCGCTGAATCTCACACAGCCGCTGTACGTGTCGGCGGGGCTGCCGCAGACCGGCCGGGTGATGGTCAAGGACGAAGACCTGTGCGTGCACTGCGGGCTGTGCGCGGAGCGCTGCCCGACCGCCGCCTGGGACATGCAGAAGTCCACGATCCATTGGCCGCAGGCCGCGGATGTGGTCACGCCATGACGCCCGCCACCGCCGCAGACCGCTGCAATGATTTCACCCTGAAGATCGCCAGCGTGAACGGCACGGGTTCGGCCAGCGCGAATGGCCTGCTGATGAAGTCGATCTTCCGCAGCGGCATCCCGGTGGTCGGCAAGAACTACTTTCCCTCGAACATCCAGGGCCTGCCGACCTGGTATGAAATCCGCGTGACGCACGCGGGCCATTCGGCGCGCAGCGGCCAGATCGACATCATGGTCGCCATGAATGCCGAGACCTACGCGCGCGACCTGCGCGAAGTGAGTCCCGGCGGAGTGCTCCTCTACGATTCGACCTGGCCCCGCCCGGCGCTGCTGACCCGCGAGGACATCACGATCCTGGGCGTGCCGCTGGCGCGGCTCTGCAACGAGAACTTCGCCGGCGTGCGCACGCGCATCCTGATGAAGAACATCTGTTACGTGGGCGTACTCGCGGCTTTGCTCGACCTTGATCTCGAACGCATCCGCGAGCTGCTTGCCGAGACCTATGCGAAGAAGCCGCAGCTGGTCGACAGCAACATGAAGTCGATTCAGCTCGGTTACGAGTATGCGCGGGCGCATTGCGACTGCCCGTTGCCCACGCGTGTCCGCAAGATGGATGCAACCCGTGACCACGTGGTGATCGACGGCAACACCGCGACCGGCCTCGGTTGTCTGTATGCGGGGGCGACCGTCGCGGCCTGGTACCCCATTACCCCGTCGACATCCGTCATGGATGCGTATCGCACCTTCGCTGACAAGTGGCGTCTCGACGCGGCCACCGGTCGCAAGAACTACCTTATGGTGCAGGCCGAAGACGAGCTCTCGGCCATCGGTATCGTGGTGGGCGCGGGCTGGAACGGCGCGCGTGCCTTCAGCTCGACCTCGGGACCGGGCTTGTCTCTGATGAGCGAATTTCTGGGGCTGGCGTATTACGTGGAAATTCCCGCCGTGCTGTTCGACATCCAGCGGGTCGGTCCTTCCACCGGCATGCCGACGCGCACGCAGCAGGGCGACATTCTCCCCGCCGCCTATGCCTCGCATGGCGATACACGCCACGTCTGCCTGTATCCCGCCGATCCGTACGAATGCTTCCACTTTGCTGTGGCAGCATTCGATCTGGCCGAGCGCCTGCAGACCCCAGTACTGGTGCTTTCGGATCTGGACATCGGCATGAACGACTGGATGTGTCGCGACCTGCAGTGGGACGACACCTACCAGCCCGATCGCGGCAAGCTGCATTCCGCGGAGCAGATCGCGGCACTCACGAAATTCCAACGCTACATTGATACCGATGGTGACGGAATCCCCTGGCGCACCGTGCCGGGCGTGAGCCCCAAGGCCGCGTACTTCGCGCGCGGTTCCGGCCACACGCAATACGGCACCTACACCGAAGATTCGGTCGAATACCAGGTGGTGATGGATCGGCTGAGGCGCAAGTGGGACACCGCCGCCACGCTCGTGCCGAAGCCGGTGATCGTGAATCACCCGCGCGCGGAGGCGGCCATTGTCGCGGTGGGCAGCAGCGATGGGGCGGTGCGCGAGGCGCTCGAAGTGCTCGCCGGTGCGGGTGTCAGCCTGAACTATCTGCGCATCCGCGGTTTTCCCTTCGGCGAGGAGGTCGAGGCATTTCTCGCCCAGCAGCCACTGGTATTCGTCGTCGAGCAGAATCGCGATGCGCAATTGCGCGCATTGCTGACGCTCGAAACACAGGTGGAGAAGGCAAAGCTGCGTTCGATCCTGCACTACAACGGCATGCCGCTCGCCGCCACTCCCATTGTCGGCGCGATACTCGCAGAGCTGCGATCCGCGCAGCGCCCGCTCACGGCGGCGGCCGTATGAGCTTCATCAGCAAGCCGCGCGTCGTCCATCCCTCGCTGCCGAAGAATGAACGCGGGCTCACGCGTCGTGACTACGAGGGTTCGATGTCGACGCTGTGTGCGGGCTGCGGGCACGATTCGATCACGGCGGCGCTGGTGGAAGCCTGCTGGGGCATTTCGGTGGCGCCGCAGGACGTGGTCAAACTTTCCGGCATCGGGTGCTCATCGAAGACCACGGCGTATTTCATCAGCGGCGCGCACGGCTTCAATTCCGTCCACGGCCGCATGCCGTCCATCGCGACCGGCGCCAACGCCGCGAACCGGAATCTGTACTACGTGGGCGTCTCCGGCGACGGCGACACCCTGTCCATCGGGCTCGGCCAGTTCTGCCATGCGATCCGGCGCAATCTCGACATGCTTTATCTCATCGAGAACAACGGCGTCTATGGCCTGACGAAGGGACAGTTTTCCGCCTCGGCCGACCTTGGCAGCAAGGCAAAAAAAGGCGAGGCAAACAACCAGCCGCCCATCGATCCGGTGCAGCTCGCGCTGAGCCTCGGCGCCTCGTTCGTTGCACGCAGCTTTTCCGGCGACAAAGCGCAGCTCGTGCCGCTGCTGCAGCTGGCCATGCAGCACGAGGGTTTCGCGCTGGTAGATGTCATTTCCCCGTGCGTCACCTTCAATGATCACGAAGGTTCCACCAAGAGTTATGCCTACACGCGCGAGCACCTGGACGAGGTGAATCAGGCGGATTTCGTGCCGCACGCGCGCGAGATCGCGGTGGACTATGCGCCAGGTGAGCTGCTGCCGGTCACGATGCATGACGGCAGCCGCATCCGGCTGCGCAAGCTCGACCCCGACTACGACCCCTCCGATCGGGTGGCCGCATCGGCGCGCGTGCAACAGGCGGTGGCAGCGGGCGAAGTGCTCACTGGCCTGCTCTACATCACGCAGGGACAGGCCAGCATGCATCAGCTCGGGGCGACCCCTGACGTGGCCCTCAACACGCTGCCGTACGCAACGCTGCACCCGGGTTCACAGGGACTGCAGAAGGTTCTGTCGCGGTTTCGTTGATATCGGCGCGACGGTGCCTGCGTTCTACTTGAGCGAATCCGGTCCGCGCATCGCTTCGAGGTAGGCCTGCGCGAACGCCTCGACGTACAGGTGCGGCAGCTGCCCCTCGTTCATCTGCGTGAGATTGCGATAGATCTCGCTGTACAGCGCCCAGTTCTGTTCGCCGCTGCGCGCCTTGGGATTGTCGGCCACCTTGAAGCGCGCCTCGAGCTCGGCCGGATCCAGTCGCGCGATGAAATTACGGAACGCAGCACCGATTGCCTCGGGCAGCGACTGTTCGTGATGTCGTCCCAGCCGGAACGCATCGCGCACGCACAGCACCGCATCGAACTCACGCTTCTCGTGTCCTTCGAACAGCCGCACCGCGAATTCCTCGACACCCAGGTCGCCCGGTGCGGGCCGGTCCGCATCGCGTTGCAGCTGCTCGATGCGGAACTGGTTGCGCAGATCGTGCTGCACACGATCGTTCTCCTTGAGACCGACCACGGCTTCGCGGAACAATTGTCCGGCCAGATGCAGCAGCCTGCCTTGCGCATCGGCGGGCAGTTTCTCGACATCGATCCCGGCACCGCGACAGAACGCCTGCAGGCCTGCCTGGATGTCCTGCAGCGCGGGTGCCTGCGCAGCGCGGCGCTTTCGGGCGGCCTCACGAAAATTCACCAGGCGCTGACCCGTATCCGCTTTCGCTGCAATGGCAAGTCGCGGTGCGCCGCGTATACGGTTGCCGTACTCGTCCGCGGGGCCGAAGCTGTCGCTCGACGAACCGTCGGCGTGGATCAGGGCTTCGAAGTTGAGTGACGCACCGAGATCATCGGGCGCGTTGTGCGCGACCGGGACGATGTTTTCGAGCTGCACGATTGAGCCCCCGTCCTGCTGCAGGTCGGGCACCAGGTCGATCGCGACGCTGAGCATGTAGTCGCCGATGCGGATGCGATCGCCGTCGCGCAGCGCGTACGCGCCGCTGCGCGAGACGGGGAGATCGGAGCCGTTGACGTAGACACCATTGGTGCTGGTGTCTTCGAGATAGTAGGCGCCCTGGCGGAAGTGCACCCGGGCGTGACGACCCGAAAGGTAGCGCTGCGGATCAGGGAGCACCCAGTCGTTGTCCATGGCGCGACCGATGCTGCCGCCACCAACGCCCAGGACGATACGGGCGCGTTCGCCCAGCACGTCCCGTTGGTCGCTGATTACGCGCAGTTGCAGTGCCATGGCTCGCCCGTTCCTGACCTGTAATACTCCCCGACCCAATTCAGCTGCCCGCTCGGGTCCAAATGCCATCGAATCATATCTACAAGGTCCTGTTCGTGAACCAGGGCAAGGTTTACGAGATATACGCCCGCAAGGTTGCGCACGGTCAAATCTTTGGTTTCATAGAGGTCGAAGAGCTGGTTTTCGGTGAGCGCTCCACGGTGGTGCTCGACCCGTCCGAGGAACACATCAAGAGCGAATTCGCCGGGGTAAAGCGCACTTTCCTGCCCCTGCACTCGGTGCTGCGCATCGATGAAGTGACCAAGAAAGGCGTCAGCAAGATTACCCAGTACGAGGGCAATGTGACGGCATTCCCCGGCCCTCTGTACACGCCCGCCGCCGATCCTGGCCCGAAGCCAGGTTCGCGCCGCTAGGGCCGCCGCCGAATGCTGGAGATTCCGGGCGGTCCGGCCCATTCCCCGTTCCGGCTTGCGAAGCTTCTGGGGCGCCTGCGCGGCATCAATCCGGCGGTCTCCGATCTGACCGCGCGCTTCGTTCACCTGGTGGACTGTGAACGCTCGCTCACCCCGGCCGAGGCCGCGGTGCTGAAGAAGTTGCTTACCTATGGTCCGCGTTACGAAGCGGCGTCGAGCGCTGCGGGCACCGCAGTCCTCGTGACCCCGCGACCGGGCACCACATCGCCGTGGTCGAGCAAGGCCACCGACATCGCGCATTCCTGCGGGCTTGCCGCGGTGCGACGCATCGAGCGCGGCATCGAGTATCGCATCGCGGGCGGCAGCGTCGGGGAGTCAGCAGGGCGCGCTGCCCTGGCCACACCGCTGTTCGATCGCATGACCGAGGCGGTACTGCCGACGCTCGGCGCTGCCTCGACGCTGTTCGCACAGCAGGCACCGCGCGCGATGCAGTTCGTGAGTCGCGCCCCCGACGCACTGACCGAGGCGAACAAGCGCCTGGGGCTCGCGCTGTCGGGCGAGGAGATCGAATATCTCGCCACGAGTTTCGCGCGCCTTGATCGTGACCCGAGCGACGTCGAGCTCATGATGTTCGCGCAGGCGAACTCCGAGCACTGCCGCCACAAGATCTTCAACGCCGACTTCGTGGTCGACGGCATCGCGCAGGACAAGTCCCTGTTCGGGATGATCCGTCACACCGAGGCGGTCAACGGCCACGGCACCGTCGTCGCGTACAAGGACAACGCCTCGGTCATGGAGG
>JBDSRN010000110.1:0-12928 GCA_039929265.1 Steroidobacteraceae bacterium
GACTGCAGCAGCGAGGTATACAGCTGCAGTGCCGCGGGTGTGCCAATGTGGCAAGCGAGTCGCGTCTTGACCTGCCCGAGTACTGGCGCGCGCGCAAACACGATGAGCCGCCCGCTGCTCACTCGCGTCGGGGCCGCAGCACTCTTCCGGCAATCGCATCGAGCATCTGCACACGCTGAGGGTCGCGGGCCGTCGGCGCGGTAACGATGGCCTGCTCGAGCGCGCGGTCGGAGCCGATCGGACAGGTGGGATGCTCGCGTGGAAAATCGCGGAACAGCCGCGCAAGCAGGCGTCGCACGCTCCCGAGATTGGCGTCCATGACGCGCAACATTTCTGGCACGGCTGCGCCGGCGCCGCGCCAGCAATCGTAGTCGGTGACCATCGCAATGCTCGCGTAGCAGATTTCCGCTTCGCGGGCGAGACGTGCCTCGGGCAAATTGGTCATGCCGATAACATGTGCGCCCCACGATTGATACAGGCGACTCTCGGCGCGGGTTGAAAACTGTGGGCCTTCTATCGCGACGTAGGTCCCGCCGCGCTGCAGTTCTATTGCTTCGGCCGTCGCCGCGTCAGCAATACTGTCCATCAGACCCGGGCTCATGGGTTCGGCGAGCGACACATGAGCCACCAGACCGGGCCCGAAAAAACTTGCGGCACGCCCGACCGTGCGATCTATGAGTTGGTCGACCAGCACAAGCGTGCCAGGTGGCAGCTGTTCGCACAGCGAGCCGCAGGCCGACACTGAGATGAGATCGGTGACACCCGCGCGCTTGAGTGCGTCAATGTTGGCGCGATAGTTGATATCGCCGGGCGGCAGGCGATGACCGCGGCCGTGCCGCGGCAGAAACCGCAACGGCAGGCCGTCGAATTCCGTGAACAGCAGTTCGTCAGAAGGTTCGCCCCATGGGCTGTGAACGCATTGCCAGTCGCTGTGCTGAGTGCCGTCGAGCTCATATAGCCCGGAACCGCCTAGTACACCGAGCACGCTGCGCATGCCAGCAGACTGCCTGAGCCGCCCCAGAGACGCCAGCGAAGCGCAAACCGCGCGTCCCATTTCCCTCGCTCCTGTTCAGTGGAGCATCTGCCCGGACGTTCCCATCGGCGAACTTCGCATGTGGTCAACCCGGCTTTCGGCGGTCATTCTCAAATCAGTCATTGAGCAGTGTTGATCCACCAACAGTCAACGACAGCCCGTCCATCCGCCAACCTCGCATCCGTATATGGGCTCCGGCTGCTGCGTCGATTCGAGCGGCGAAACCACTCTGAAATTTCAGCGAAATGGTGGCTCGCCGAGGTTGACACGTCCGAGCTGCGCATTGATCCGGGGGCAGCATTCGTTTGCACGCTGTCTTCCAATTATTCGATTGGACCTTCCGCTGGAATCCCGCCTGCTTCGTGTGGCGCTGCGTCGCGAACGGCGGAGAGGTGACAGCTGAACCTACGCGGCGCGAAAGAACGCCACGAGAGTCGCGCCATCTTCAAGCGAGGTTAGATAGTCCGCCCAGGACTGCATCATCTTTCGCCGTTCGGGCAGATGCTCTGCGTAATTGTAGCTCGCGCGAACTTTGTCACGCTCGCCATGCGCCAATTGCCGCTCGATCACATCCCTGTTCCAACCCTGCTCATTCAGCAAGGTGCTGGCCATGGCGCGGAATCCGTGCCCCGTCATCTGCCCTTTATCGTAACCAATCGCGCGCAAGGCCGCAGTCACAGCGTTGTTGCTCATCGGTCGGGAATTCGTGCGTGCTCCAGGAAACGCGTAGCGCCCATCACCGGTTAGTGGCAGCAACTCGCGCAGAAGCGCGATGGCTTGAGCAGACAGCGGCACGATGTGCACCGCGCGCATCTTCATCCGCTCGGCCGGGATATGCCACGTCCTGTCCTCCCATCGAATCTCCGCCCACTCCATCTGCCGCAGCTCCCCCGGACGGACAAACACGAGAGGCGCCAGCCGCAACGCCGTCTTCACCACAAACGACCCGCAATACTCTTTCATCGCTCGCAACAGCGCCCCGATCTGCACGGGATCGACGATCGTCGCGTGGTGCTTGCTGCGATCCACCGGCACGAGGGCTTCGCCACGAAGGTCAGCTGCGGGGTCGCGCTTCGCGCGCCCGGTGGCAATCGCATAGCGGAAGATTCGGCTGATGTACTGCAGCTCGCGATGCGCCGTCTCGTGCGCGCCGCGTGACTCTACCCGCCTGAGGACCTCCAGGATCTCCGGCGCCTCGATGGAATTGACCGCGCGCGATCCCAGCCAGGGCAAGATATCTCGCGCCAACCGGCTTCGTACCTTGTCTCCGTGCGCCGCAACCCAGAGTGCTCCGCGCTTCTCCAGCCACTCGGTGGCGACCGTTTCGAAACGATTGGTCTCCTCCAGCATGGCTGCTCGCTTTCGGGTACGCAGGTGCTCGCAGGGGTCTGTTCCCTTCAAGATCAGCTCACGCGCCTCGTCACGGCGTGAGCGCGCCCTGTGCAGGCTCACTTCGGGATAGGAGCCGAGCGCGACCCGGCGCTCGCGTCCATTCAGCCGATACTTGAGCCGCCAGTGCTTCGCGCCGTTCGGTCGTACCTCAAGGTACATGCCGCGCTCGTCGGCCATCCGATAGGGCTTCGCTTCCGGCTTTAGAGTCCTGATTGCGACATCACTGAGCATCTGGGGGCGCCGCCTTGTGCGAAATTCCGCGGGAAAAGTGCGGTTTGTGTCACCGCACGCCCGATGTCCCCAACGATGCCCCCAGCGGTGCCCCCAGGCAAGCCTGGTTGCGGACGAGACAGGGCGATACGTGCTGCGACACGCGTCGATCGAAATAGGCTTATTTTCCAGCCATTTCCGCGCAACGAACGTGCACGGTGATACGCGACGACGCGTCGTGGGAAAGATGGAATGGTGGCTAGGGAGGGACTCGAACCCTCGACCCCGGCATTATGAGTGCCGTGCTCTAACCAGCTGAGCTACCTAGCCATCGTGGGGGCCGCGGATTGTCCGGGCGCGCGGCGGGGAGTGTCAAGCGGCCGTCACCGAATGTCCTCAATTTGGCGCTTCAGTTCCCCAGCGCGGTCCGCAGCTGGGCAATTTCATCTCCCGACTCCTTGATGATCGCCTCGCAACCGGCGCGATCCAGGTTCATGCGCGTGCAGGCCTTCACACCCTGCATGTTGAGCTCAAGCGAGTCCGGGAACTCGTGGAACGAGGCGAGCAGGTTCGCCACGGCGAGGACGTCAGTGAGATCGCACACGCCCTTGTGGTCACGATCGAGGTTTTCGAATTCTTCGACGGCACCGGACACGTCTTCCGAGATCTCCCAGTTTTCGAGCACTGCCTTGGCGATGCTCGCGTGCCAGTCGCGCACGATCTGGCTGTAGGTCGGCTGATCGGCGAACAGCTTCGGGTGCTTCGCTGCGCGCGTGAGGATGTACAGCTTGCCCACGCCATGCAACAGGCCTGCGAGCAGTGCGGTATCGGGATTCACCTGTGTGGCGCGCCTGGCTACTACGAATGACATCGCTGCGACCAGCACGCTGCGCTCCCAGAGCGAATTCAGCGGCGCGCGCAATGTCTTTAGCGATTCGGACTTGCGGATCTGTTCCATGGCGAACGCGAGCGACGCACTGCGAACCATGTTGAAGCCGATGCGCGCTATCGCGGTACGCAACTCCACGACCTTCGCCCCGGATGGATTGATTGCGGCGGAGTTTGCCATCGCCAGGAGTTTGGCGGCGAGCGCGGGCTCCGTGCTCACGACGCGCACGACCTGCTTCGAGCTCACGAACTCATCCGACAGGACCTTGCGAACCTGAATAGCCACATCGGGAAACGAAGGGAGATCGATTTTTTTGCCTGACAGTTCGGTCGCGAGGGACTGTACGAACGCAAATGCGTCCGCCTTGGTTGCGCCTGTGTCGGCTTGTGCTGTGGCTGGGTTGTTCATCTCAAGCGGTCATCCTGTGTCTTGCCGTATCGGGTCCGTGCAATCGTGCGAGCAACACGGCTTCCTGTCGCGTCACACCGCTCGTTGACACCACTTCGTCCGTGGACGCGCCATTACGCGCAAGGCGGATCGCCACGTCGTAACCTGTCGCGCTCGGCGCACTGGCTGCTTTCGCGAGCCGCAATTGCGTTTGCACTTGTTCGGTCAGAGCCTGCAGCGCTGCGTTCGTGCCTTCGCCGACTTCGCGCAAAGAGCGAATCTCGCCGAGTGCCACTTCGAGTCTTGCTGCCGCATCCTGTGTCTGCTGACGCGCAGCCTTCTCCCAGCGCATGAAGCACACGACCAGTGCCGCGAACCCCAGCAGCAGGATCAGCGCGCGTCCGCCAAACAGCAGTAAATCCGTTGACACCGATGGCATTTCCATTGACTCCTGTGAACCAGTTCACACTGCGCGAGCGCCGGAATTCCGACGATCTGCACTTGCAGTGGATACGGGTAGCAGGAACCATGCCAGAGCTTTTTACCTGTTCGGCTCATCCGAGGACGTGACGTAGTGCCGCTATTTCCTCGGCTGCTTCCTCGAGCGCGGCCTCGCAGCCATCACGATCGATTCGCAGCCGCTGCCAGACGCGAAGGGCATCCACACCCATGCGGTTCATGTGCGCATCGGCCTCTTCGCTCGAGGCGTGATGTTCCTTGAACGAGGCGAGCATGTTGCCGACCGTGAGCACGTCTCCCAGGCCGATTGGCCCCCGCATCTCGCGATCGAGATCCTCGAAGTCGTGCACGGCATTGAGCACTTCGTCGCAGATCTCCCAGTTCTCGAGCAGCGCACGCGCTATGCTCGCGTGCCAGTCGCGCACGATCTGATCGAACGTTTTCGAATCGGCCAGCAAGCGCGGGTGCTTGCTGGCACTTGCCAGGATGTACAGCTTGCCCACCCCGTGCAGTACGCCGGCGAGCAGTGCCGTATCTGGATTCACCTGCGTGAAGCGCCTCGCCACCACCATCGACAGCGAGCCCACCGACACGCTGCGCAGCCACAGCCGCTGCAGCGGTTGCTTCAGATGACGCAGCTCCTCGGAACTGCGCAACTGTTGAATCACGAAAGAGACGGCAGCCGCGCTGACCATGTTGTGACCGATCCGCGCGATCGCGCTGCGCAGCTCGGTCACCGCGCGGCCCATCGGATTCAACGCGACGGAGTTCGCCATCTGCAAGATGCGCATCGCGAGCGCGGGCTCGGCACCAACTGCTCGCAGCAGATCGTTGTCGTTGACCTCTTCGTTCGCAAGCACGCGCTGCACGCGCAGCGCCACTTCCGGAAAGCTGGGCAGCTGCACCTTGCCGCGCGAAAGCTCTGCCGCGAGCATCTTCACGAAGTCGAACGCTTCATTGCCTGTGAGTGCATGCTCCAGTGGTGCTTCGTTTGCTGACATGCGTGCTTTACTGCACCGGCGTCGCTGCGGGGGCTGCGATGCTTTGCTCGTCCTTGCCTCGATCCTTGGCGTACTCGCCTTCCGGCGGTGAGCCGCCGCTGAGGATCACGAGCACCACGCGGCGATTAGCGTTGCGCCCCGCAGGTGTGGTGTTGGATTGTAGCGGACGGTACTGACCCAGACCGATCACCGAAAGGCGCTTCGGATCCACTCCGCGATCGGTGAACAGGTGCACGACGGTCGCGGCCCGCGCGGCCGACAGTTCCCAGTTCGACTGGTAGGCGGAGTTGCGGATCGGCACGTCATCGGTATGACCTTCGACTCGGATCGGATTCGGGAAGGGCTTGATGGTGTCTGCCATCTGCTGCAGCACCTGGGTCGCGCCATCACTGAGTTTCGCGAGACCGCTCGAGAACAGCAGATCGGTGCGGATCTCCACCTCCACCCACAGCCCGTGGCGACGGATGACCACGAGGTCCTTCTCGATAAGGCCGGACATCGCGCGTTCGAAAGCACCGGCCACTTCCTCGAGCGCCTGGGCGGCGCCTTCGTCCTGTGTCCCCGCCCGATCGAGGTCGGGCTTCACATGCTGCTCGGTCTCGAGCAGCTCGCGCGGCTGGCCTTCGATCATTCTCTGCGTGACTTCAATGTTGAGGTCGGAACCCGAGCCGACCTGCTTCTCGCCGACCTGCACGGGTTTGAGCGTCATCGGCCGTCCCTGGAATGCGGAGATCAGCGAATCTGACAGCACGCGATACTTGCCCTGGTTCACCGACGAAATGGCATACATCACTACGAAGAAGGCGAGCAACAATGTAATGAGGTCGCCATACGGAATGGCCCACGCCTCGTGGTTGACGTGTTCTTCGTGCTTGTGGCGATGTCGTCTGGCCATGGCGGTCAGTGAAGATAGCCGTCCAGCTTGGATTCGAGGCTGCGCGGGTTCTCACCTTGCGCAATCGAGATCATGCCTTCGATGATCATCTCTCGAACATGGCTCTGCGCTGCAACGGCCGTCTTGAGTTTGTTTGCGATCGGCAAGAAGAACAGGTTCGCAAAGCCAATGCCATAAACGGTGGCGGTGAAGGCGGCAGCAATGCCTTGGCCGAGCTTGCTCGGATCGGCCAGGTTCTGCATCACGGCCATCAGACCCAGTACCGCTCCGATGATGCCGAGGGTCGGCGCATATACGCCCATGCCTTCGAACACCTTCGCTGCACGCGTGTCGGCCTGCTCGCGGGTGTTGAGCTCGACCTCCATCACGTCACGGATCACGTCGGGCTCGCTGCCATCGACCACGAGCTGTAGTCCCTTGCGCACGAACTCGTCGGTCTCGCGATCCATCAGGGGCTCGAGGCCAAGCAGTCCCTGCTTGCGCGAGACATTGCTCCACTCGACCATCTTGCGAATCTGATCAGCGGCATTGAGCGCGGGCGCACGGAAGATCCACGGCAGAATCTTGAACGCATGCTTTAACACGTTCAGCGGTGTCTGCACGAAGATCGCAGCGAACGTGCCCACGATCACGATCATGAACGCCGCAGACGATACCAGTGCGTTGAGGCCAGCACCCTTCAGCATGGCACCCACGAGTACGGCGACCAGCGCCAGCACGATGCCGAGAATGCTCAGGATATCCAGGCTGTTTTTTTTGTCGCCCATCAGGCAGAGAACTCCCGCCAGCTTGCAAGTCGCGCCTTCAGTCGCACGAGCGCCTGACCATGCAACTGGCACACACGCGATTCAGAAACGCTCAGCACTGCGCCGATCTCCTTCAGATTCAGTTCATCGTCGTAGTACATCGACATGACGAGTCGCTCACGCTCTGGCAACTCGCCGATTGCCTCGGCCAGCGCATTGCGGAAGTCCCCGTCCTGCGCCTCGCGTGCGGGATCGGCGTTCAGGTCTGCTGCCTGCTTGAGATCGGGCGCTTCATCGAAGCTCGCGAGCTGGCAAGCCGCGGCGTCCTGCACGACGCGGTGATACTCATCGAGCGACACGCCCATCTTCTCGGCGATCTCGACGTCGCGCGCCTCGCGGCCATGTTCGGCCTCGATCTGACGCATCGCCGCTGCGGCTTCACGCGCCTTGCGATGCACCGAACGGGGCGCCCAGTCAAGCTTGCGCAGGGCGTCGATCATCGCGCCGCGAATGCGGATACCCGCGTAGGTCTCGAAACTCGCCCCGCGATCGGATGCGAAGTTCGAAGCCGCCTCGAGCAGTCCGAGCATGCCTGCCTGAATCAGATCATCGACTTCGACCGATGCGGGCAGCCTGCCCGCGAGGTGATATGCGATGCGTTTGACGAGTTCCGCATGGCGCACGACCAGGCCTTCGGCGTCCCGACCTTCGCGCAGCGAAGTGTAGGCGCCGACGGAACTCACCTTGCGGCCTCGAGCTTGGCGGCGCCGAGTTGCGGCACGGGCCGCTGCACGAGGCGCTCGACAAAGAACTCGAGATTGCCGCGCGGACCCGATGCGATCGGCCATTCCGATGCTTGCTGCGCCAGTTTCTTGAACGCGCGACCTGCGGCGCTCGACGGATACGCCTCAAGCACGGTGCGCTGCTCGCGGATCGCATGCCGTACGTATGGATCATCGGGCACTTCACCGGCGTATTCGAGTACGACGTCGAGGAAGCGGGTAGTCACGCGTTCGAGCTTGCGGAACAGCGTTTGTCCCTCTCCGGGTGCGTGCGTAAGGTTCGCGAGCACGCGGAAACGATGCATGTCGTGATCGCGGCGCAGAACCTTGATGAGCGCATACGCGTCCGTGAGGGATGCCGGCTCGTCGCGCACGACCACCAGTACGTTCTGAGCGGCCTGGCAGAACTGCCGCACGCCGTCGGCGATTCCGGCGGCAGTATCGACGATGAGCACGTCGAGGCCGGTGGTGAGCGTGCTGAATGCCTGCACGAGGCCGAGGTGCTCAGCGGTGCTGAGCTCCGCGAGTCGTGCAACGCCGGAGGCGGCGGGTACGACCTTGAAACCCTGCGGTGCATCGAGGATCACTTCGTCGAGCGTGCACTGACCGTTGAGCACGTGCTCGAGCGTGCGGCGCGGCGTGAGGCCGAGCAGCACGTCGACGTTCGCGAGCCCCATGTCGCCATCGAGCAGCAGCACCCGCTTGCCGGCGGCAGCGAGTGCCGCGGCGAGATTCACGGCGACACAGGTCTTGCCAACGCCACCCTTGCCACCGGTGACGGCGATGACCTGCACGGGGCCGGGTCGGGTGATGCGCTCGATGCCGGCAGTGACCGCATTGGCCTGAACCACACCGAATTTACGCGATGACATGAGCCACTCCTCCAAAACGACGGGTCAAGAGATCTTCCCCAGCCAGAGCGCCGGCAGTACGCGCGACCTGTACCGCGCGTGCGACGAGTTGATGTGCGCGTGCGGGACTGAGGTCTTCCGGAATCCGCTGACCTTCGCTCACGTAGCTCACCGGGAGCTGCGAGCGCATCAGGACGGAGATCGTGCCGCCAAGGCTCGTCGCCTCATCGAGCTTGGTGATGAGGCAGCTCGTGGGCTTCAACGCACCGAAGCGCGTAACCGCCTCCTCGAGTGAACCGGCCTGCGCACTGGCGGCGAGCACGAGGCAGACCTCGAGGCGCGCCTCTTCGGCAGCCTGATTGAGTACGGCAATGCGTGTGTCGAGCTCGGTATCGCGAGGCCCCGCCCCGGCGGTATCGATCAACAGGAGGCGACGCTCACCCAGGCGTGAGATCAGATCCGGAAGCTGACTCACGTCATCGGCAGCAAATGCCTCCACGCCGAGCAGTCGTCCCACGGTCTTTAGGTGTTCCTGCGCGCCGATGCGCGCGGAATCCACGCAGATCAACGCGACGTCGCGGGTGCCATGGCGCAACACCCAGCGTGCCGCCAGCTTTGCGAGGGCCGTCGTCTTGCCCACGCCTGTAGGGCCGGCGAATACAAGACGCGCACCGCGCTCGAGCCAGGCATCGCCTGTCACGGCAATTCGCCGCGCGATCAGCGCAAGGGCGCGGCGCTGGGCTTCGTCGAACGCAAGGTCCGCGGGCAGCTGCGACACGAGGTCGGCGGCTATCTCCTGCGACAACCCGATCTCCGTGAGCTCCTTCAGCAGTTCCGCCTGCACCGGGGCGCGGCGGGTCAGATCGTTCCATGCCAGCTGTGCGAGCTGGATCTCGAGAATGTGGCGCAGCGTGCGCAGCTCGGCGCCCACGAGCTCGTTGTTTGGGTTGGCGGCGGGTGTCAACGTCGTGGGCAGCACGTTCGCGGGGAACTTGTCCTCCATCGGGCGCGGTTCACGGTAGCTCACCTGCAGTTCGCCGCGCGCGGCGACATCGGTGCGGCGCGTCGCCTGTTCGACAGTGCGTGACAGCTCCACCGCATTGCTGGCGGAGGCCGCGGCGCGACCGAGCAACGCTGCGAAGTCGGCGTTCTCCACGGTGCGATGCACGGCGGGCGGTATGTCGGCTTCGACGAACTGGCCCTGCTCCGCGACGATGTGCGCCTCGCTCATGTCCACCGCCGCGGCTACTTCAACGCCGTCCGGCACCGCGCGCGTGGACAGGATGACTGCATCGGGGCCTTGCTCCTCTCGCACCAGGCGCAGGGCCTGACGCATATCGCGGGCGACGTATGTCTTGATCTTCATGTCGTACTACCTTGCAAAAAACCTGTGTCAGCGACCGACGGCGGTGACCAGGCGCACCTTCCGGTTGTCGGGGATTTCGTTCCATGCGAGCACCTGCATGCCCGGCACGCTGGCGCGCACGAATCGCGCAAGCGTCTGGCGCAGCGGCGGCGGCACCAGCAGCACCGCCGGCTCACCCAGCAGTTCCTGGCGCTGCGTCGTCTCCGCAAGTCGCTTCTGCAGACGCTCCGCGAGACCGGGCTCCAGTCCCGGGCTCGTCGCACCGTTGCCGGCGAGCGAGTTCTGCAGCAATTGTTCGAGATCCGGCTCGAGCGTGATCACCGGTAGTTCGTCCTTGAGACCGGCGATGTCCTGCACGATCTGGCGGCCCAGCGCGATGCGCACCTGCGCCTGCAGCAGCGCAGGGTCCTGGCTGCGCGGCGCGTGTTCTGCGAGCGTCTCGAGGATCGTGCGCATGTTGCGCACTGGCACCCGCTCGGCAAGCAGCCCTTGCAGCACACGCACCAGCACGCTCATCGGAATGATTCGCGGCACGAGATCTTCCACAAGCTTCGGCGCGCTCTTGGCAAGGGAGTTCAGAAGCTGTTGCGCTTCTTCGTGACCCATGAGCTCATGCGCATGCGTCTGCACGATGTGGCTGAGATGCGTCGCGATGACGGTGCTCGGATCCACGACCGTGTATCCCAGCGTCTGCGCATGATCGCGATTCGACGGCTCGATCCAGATCGCCTCCATGCCAAAGGCGGGATCGTGCGTCTCGATGCCGGCGAGCTTGCCGAACACTCGACCGGGATTGATGGCGAGTTCGCGATCCTGGTAGATCACGCCCTCTCCCACCGGCACGCCGGAAAGGTTGATGCGATAGACATTCGGTCCGAACTCTAGATTGTCGCGGATGTGCACCATAGGCACGAGGAAGCCGAGATCGGTGGAAAGCTTGCGGCGCACGCCGCGGATGCGCGCGAGCAGGTCGCCGCCCTGGTTCGCATCCACGAGCGGCACGAGTCGATAGCCTACTTCCAGACCGATCGGATCCACGGGACGCACGTCGTCCCAGCTCAGTTCGCGGGATTCGACCGGCACCACGGGCACCACGGGCAACCTGGATTCCAGAGCTCCGGCAACAGCGCGCGCCGCGGCGCGACGTTTGATGCTCCAGGCGCCGAACGCACACAGCGCCGCGATGGTTAGAAACGCCATGTTCGGCATCCCGGGAATCAAACCCATCACCGCGATCACCGCAGCGGCCACCGCGAGCGCGCGCGGCTGACCGAACAGCTGCTTGCCGATTTCGCCGCCCATGTCCTGCGAACCGGACATGCGCGTCACGATGATGGCGACCGCGGTCGAGAGCAGCAATGCAGGGAGCTGTGCGACGAGGCCGTCACCGATGGTCAGCAGTGTGTAGGTGCGCGCCGCATCGCCGAACGGCATGTCGTGCGCCATCACGCCGATTGCGAGACCACCCAGGACGTTGATGAACAGGATCAGAATGCCCGCCGTCGCGTCGCCGCGCACGAACTTGCTGGCGCCATCCATGGAGCCGTAGAAGTCGGCTTCGATACGCACCTCGGAACGTCGCGCCCGCGCCTCGTCCTGCGTGATCAGGCCGGCGTTCAAGTCGGCGTCGATCGCCATCTGCTTGCCGGGCATGGCGTCCAGCGTGAAACGCGCGCTCACCTCGGAGATACGGCCCGCGCCCTTCGTCACTACCACGAAGTTGATGATGGTCAGGATGCAGAACACGATCACGCCGACCGCGTAATTGCCACCGACAACGAAATGACCGAACGATTCGATCACCTGTCCTGCCGCACCTGCGCCGGTATGTCCGTGCAACAGCACTACACGGGTCGAGGCGACATTGAGCGCGAGGCGCAGCAACGTTGCCAGCAGCAGCACTGTCGGGAACACGCCGAATTCCAGCGGGCGCGCCACATAAAACACTGCCATCACCACGACCAGTGACAGCGCGATGTTGAAAGTGAACAGAACGTCGAGCGCGATGGGCGGCAGTGGCAGCACAATCATCGCCAGCACCGCGAGCAAGCCGACCGGCACGCCGATGCCACTGGTCAGCACGCGACGCAGTGGCGAAGAACCGACGGGTTGGGCGAATGCCATCTATCAGGTCCCCTGGAAATCGATCGTGGGTGCAGGCGGCGGCGCAACGTGGTCGCGAACTGCCGAGCGCAGCTGGAAAATGTAGGTGAGCACCTGCGCCACCGCGGCATACAGCTGCGACGGGATCTCGCCACCGATCTCGACAGAGCGGAACATCGCGCGCGCAAGTGGCGGCGCCTCGAAGATCGGTACGTTGTGCTCGGCGGCGACTTCGCGGATCCTGGCGGCCATCAGATCGACACCCTTGGCGACGACGATCGGCGCGCGCATCTTCTTGTCGTCGTAACGCAGCGCGACGGCGTAGTGGGTCGGGTTGACGACGATCACGTCGGCCTTCGGTACGTCGAGCATCATCCGGCGCTGCGCGCGTTCGCGCTGCAGCTGGCGGATGCGGCCCTTCACTTCGGGCGAACCGTCCTGTTCCTTGTGTTCCCGGCGCACTTCCTCGCGCGTCATGCGCAGCTCGCGCCGGTGCTGCCACATCTGGTACGGCGCGTCCATCGCGGCGATAAGGATCAGCGAGCCGGACAACGCAAGCAGCGCCTGGCCACTGATGTAGCTGGCATGCGTGATCGCCGCAACGATCGGCTCGCGACCCAGGTTCAGCATCGCATCCAGATTCGCCCACACGACAATCGTGCCCACGGCCCCGACCAGCAGGAACTTCATCATCGACTTCACGAGCTCCACCAGCCCGTTGACCGAGAACATGCGGCCGAATCCGGCGATGGGATCCATGCGCTCGAACTTCGGTGCCATCTTCTGCCCACTGAAGGTCCAGCCGCCGATCGCG
>JBDSRN010000111.1:0-4826 GCA_039929265.1 Steroidobacteraceae bacterium
CTACATGGATCGCCTGGACTACGTGTCGATGATGTGCAACGAGCATGCGTACGTGCTCGCGATCGAGAAGCTCATCGGCATCACCGCGACGCCGCGGGCCCAGTACATCCGCGTGATGTTCGATGAGATCACGCGCATCCTGAACCACCTCATGTGGCTCGGCGCGCATGGGCTCGACATCGGCGCGATGAGCGTGTTCCTGTTCTGCTTCCGCGAGCGCGAAGACCTCATGGACTGCTACGAAGCGGTCTCCGGCACGCGCATGCATGCCACGTATTATCGTCCGGGCGGCGTATTTCGCGACCTTCCCGATTCGATGCCGAAGTACCAGTCCTCGCGCTGGCGTTCACAGAAGGATGCCGATCGCCTCAATGAGGCGCGCTCCGGATCGCTGCTCGATTTCATCGATGACTTCACGCAGCGCTTCCCGAAGTGCGTGGACGAATATGAAACGCTGCTCACCGACAACCGCATCTGGAAGCAGCGCACCGTGAACATCGGTGTCGTGACGCCCGAGCGCGCGCTGCAGCTTGGCTTCTCCGGCCCGATGCTGCGTGGCTCGGGCATCGCGTGGGATCTGCGCAAGAAGCAGCCCTATGAAGTCTATGCCGCCATGGATTTCGACATTCCCATCGGCGTGCACGGCGATTGCTACGACCGCTATCTCGTGCGCATCGAGGAGATGCGTCAGTCGAACCGCATCGTGAAGCAGTGCATCGAGTGGTTGCGCCGGAACCCGGGCCCCGTGATGGTCGACGATCGCAAGGTCCGCCCGCCGAGCCGCGAAGAGATGAAGGGGGACATGGAATCGCTCATCCATCACTTCAAGCTGTTCACCGAGGGCTATTGCGTGCCCGAGGGCGACACCTACGCTGCGGTCGAGGCACCGAAGGGCGAGTTTGGTATCTATCTGGTGTCGGATGGCGCAAACAAGCCATATCGACTCAAATGCCGCGCGCCGGGCTTTGCGCATCTGGCCGCACTCGGCGAGATGGTCGAGGGGCACATGCTCGCCGACGTCGTTGCCGTCATCGGCACACAGGACATCGTTTTCGGAGAAGTAGACAGATGAGCTCTGTGCCGCTGACGGCCAAAACCGCGTTGCTGTCCGAGCACACGCGTCACGAGATCGATCACTGGGTCGCGAAGTTCCCGGAAGGGCGTCAGCGTTCGGCCGTGCTCACGGCACTGCGTGTCACGCAGCATCAGAACGATGGCTTCCTCACGACCGAGTTGATGGATGCCGTTGCCGAATACCTCTGTCTCCCGCCGATCCAGGTGTACGAGGTCGCGAGCTTCTACTCGATGTTCGAAACCAAGCCGTGTGGGCGTCACCATGTGAGCATCTGCACGAACATCTCCTGCATGCTGTGCGGCGCGGACGACATCGTCGCGCACGTGCAGCGTCGCCTGGGCATCAAGCTGGGCGAGAGTACTCCGGATGGCCGCATCTTCCTGAAGCAGGAAGAAGAATGCCTGGCTGCCTGCACCGGTGCGCCGATGATGATGGTCGACCACGTCTTCTACGAGAACCTGACGCCGGAAACGGTGAACGCGGTTCTCGACGAGCTGAAGTAGGCACGGCATGAGCAAGTGGGACGACAAGATGAATCTGGTCTGCTTCGAGCCGCTGAAGCTCGAAGAGCCGTGGAAGCTCGTCAACTACCAGAAAATCGGTGGTTACGACGCGTGGAAGAAGATTCTCGCGGAAATGCCGACCCGTGAGTCGATCATCGAGATCGTGAAAGCCTCGGGGCTGCGCGGCCGCGGCGGTGCAGGCTTCCCCATGGGCACGAAATGGAGCTTCATGCCGCGGCAGTCGCCCATTCAGAAATACGCGGTGTGCAACTCGGACGAGAGTGAGCCGGGTACCTGTCACGATCGCGACATCCTGCGCTTCAATCCGCACTCGTTGATCGAGGGCATGGCGATCGGCGCTTTTTGCATGAACGCCACCGTCGGCTACAACTACATCCGTGGCGAGTTCCTGGGCGAGCCGATTCCCCGATTCGAAGCCGCGCTGGAAGAGGCCTACGCCGCGGGACTGCTCGGCAAGAACATCATGGGCTCGGGCATCGACTTCGACCTGCACACGTTCATCGGTGCTGGTGCGTACATCTGCGGCGAAGAGACTGCGCTGCTCGAGTCGCTCGAGGGCAAGCAGGGCAAGCCGCGCTTCAAGCCGCCTTTCCCCGCGAATTTCGGCCTGTACGGCAAGCCGACCACGATCAACAACACGCAGAGCTATGCTTCTGCGCCCACAATCCTGCGCAAGGGCGCGGAGTGGTTCGCGAAGCTGGGTGTCGCCAATGCCGGCGGCACCGTGATTTTCTCCGTGTCGGGTCACGTCGAGAAGCCGCGCAATATCGAGGTACCGATGGGCATCCCGTTTGCGGAGCTGCTCGAGCTGTGCGGTGGCATGCGCGGCGGCCGCAGGCTCAAGGCCGTGATCCCGGGTGGCTCGTCAGTGCCGGTGGTACCAGGCGAGATCATGATGAAGACCAACATGGACTATGACGCGCTCAGGGCGGCGGGCTCGTCGGTCGGCTCCGCGGCGGTCATCGTGATGGACGAGACTACCTGCATGGTGCGTGTGCTGCAGCGCCTGGCGCGCTTCTACATGTCCGAGTCGTGCGGCCAGTGCACCCCGTGCCGCGAAGGCACGGGCTGGCTCGATCGCATGCTGCGCCGGATCATGGGCGGGCAGGGGCGTCGAGAGGACATCAACCTGCTGGTGGAAGTCGCGAACCGCATCGAGGGTCACACCATTTGTGCGCTTGGGGACGCCGCGGCGTGGCCGGTGCAGAGCTTCGTGAAGCACTATCGTCACGAGTTCGAGTACATGGTCGACCACGGCGGACGCAGCATTGTGGATGCGCACAAGGCGGCGGCGTGAGCGACGATCTGGTCAATGTCAGCGTCGATGGCGTCGCCATGCAGGCGAAGAAGGGCGAGATGATCATTCGCGTTACCGACGCGAACAACGTGTACATCCCGCGCTTCTGCTATCACGACAAGCTGCCGATCGCGGCCAATTGCCGCATGTGCCTGGTCGAGGTCGAGAAGGCGCCGAAGCCCTTGCCGGCGTGCGCGACGCCGATCATGGAAGGCATGAAGATTTTCACAAAATCGCCGAAGGCCATCGCCGCGCAGAAGGCGACGATGGAGTTCCTGCTGATCAATCATCCGCTCGACTGCCCGATCTGCGATCAGGGTGGCGAGTGCGAGCTGCAGGATCTGGCGATGGGTTTCGGGCGCGACATCTCCCGCTTCACCGAACGCAAGCGCTCGGTGAAAGACAAGAATCTCGGCCCGCTCGTGTCGACCGACATGACACGCTGCATCCATTGCACGCGCTGCGTGCGATTCGGGCAGGACATCGCTGGCATCCAGGAGCTCGGCACCACGGGTCGTGGCGAACACATGGAGATCGGCACCTTCATCGAGAAAAGCGTCGATCACGAGCTCTCGGGCAACATCATCGACCTGTGCCCCGTGGGGGCGCTCAACAGCAAGCCGTTCCGCTTCCGCGCGCGGGCGTGGGAGATGACGCAGCATCCGCTCGTCTCGCCGCACGATGGTCTTGGCAGCAACCTGTTCGGACACGTGCTGCGCGGCAAGCTCATGCGCATCGTGCCGCGTCAGAACGACGCTATCAACGAGACCTGGATCTCCGATCGCGACCGCTTCAGTTACGAAGGCGTGTACGCGACGGACCGACTCAATGCGCCGATGGTGAAGAGCGGCGGCGCCTGGAAGCAGGTGGATTGGCCGAGCGCGCTCGAAGCCGCGACGCGTGCGCTGAAGGGCGACGCCGCTCAGACCGGCTTCATCGCCAGCCCGTCCAGCACGCTCGAAGAGCTGTATCTGCTCGGGCGCATCGCTCGCGGGCTCGGCTGCGGCAATATCGATCATCGCCTGCGGCAGAGTGATTTTCCTGCTCAGCCGCCAGCGCTCGGCATGAGCGTGGCGGACGTCGATGAACTCGATGCCCTGCTGGTCATCGGCTCGAACCTGCGGCACGAGATTCCGATGCTTGCGAGCCGCGTACGCAAGGCGGCCATGCGCGGCGCGAAGATCGGGTTCGTGAATCCTGCGAGCTTCGATTACCTGTTCCCGATCGCGAGCTATATCGAGACGGCGCCAGCGCAACAGCTTGGTGAGCTGGCGGCGATTCTCGCCGCGGCGATCGACGGTGCCGACGTTGCGCCCGCGACGCGCACGCTTGCCAAGGACGCCCGGCCAGGAGACGCGCATCGCGCGATCGCCGCTGCACTGAAGAGCGGCACGCGCCGCGCCATCTGGCTTGGTGCGCTGGCACTACGTCATCCGGATTACTCGGGCTTGCTGGCGCGCGCGAGCGCACTCGCGCAGGCGACGGGTGCGCGACTCGGCGTGCTGGCCGAAGGCGCGAATGCGGCAGGGGCCTGGCTCGCCGGTGCGGTGCCCGACGGCGTCGGCCGGAACGCGCGGCAGATGTTCGAGACCGGGCTGCCCGGCTATCTGCTGCTGAACCTCGAACCCTGGGCCGACAGCGTGTATGGCAGTGCGGCGTTGAAATCGCTGCGCGGTGCAAAGAGTGTCGTTGCAATCACGCCATATGCAAGCGAGCAGCTGAAGGAGATCGCAACGGTGCTGTTGCCCATGGGCAGCTTCGCCGAGACCTCCGGCACTTACGTGAACCTCGAAGGCATCTGGCAGAGTTTTGCCGGTGCTGCGCAGCCGGTGGGGGAATCGCGTCCGGGCTGGAAGGTGCTGCGCGTGCTCGCGAATCACCTCGACCTGAATGGCTTCGAGTACCAGTCGTCCGAGGAGGTGCGCGAGGA
>JBDSRN010000112.1:0-21264 GCA_039929265.1 Steroidobacteraceae bacterium
CAGGACGGAGTCAAATGAACCCACGCCACCGACGACGGCGGCGTCACCTCGCGCACCAATTTCGTGAAGATGATTATTCTCGATGCTGTTAGCCTCAAACCTCGGGTCATCACAACGTGATAGTTCAAATGGTGCACGAACCTTCTCAGAGGACTACATGCAAATCCAGATCAATACCGACCACAACCTGTCTGTGCGCGATTCGGAAGCGGCGGAACTTCGCCTGATAGTTCAGGACGCTCTGAGTCGATTCGAACAGCACATCACGCGCGTGGAGATCCACCTGAGTGACGAGAACGGCATCAAGCACGGTCAAGACGACAAGCGCTGCTTATTGGAGGCTCGCCTGGAGGGTCGCAAGCCGATCGCTGTGAGCGACCTGGCGGCCACGCTGATTCTGGCGGTGGAAGGCAGCGCGAAAAAAATGGCCAGATCGATCGAAAGTAGTCTCGGTCGCAGGCGCGATATCAAACGGCATAAGGCCGCCCCCGTTTCAGGGGAGCCCGAAGTCCAGGGCGAGTGACTGCTTCACGCTTACGATATCCTCGCTCGGCGGCGCTTCGTATCACGCAGCGCCTCGAATCCGGAGATCACATCGTACAACTCTTGGTCGATCGAACTCTGGCAAGCCACAGCCGTTCCGCCAGCTTGCGCAGCTCGCCCACCCACAACACCGAGCTGGCCAGCGCGATACACACGGCCCACTGCGTCCCGGCGAGCGGCGACGTGCCGAAGGCAATGTTCAGGAAGCCAAGGTTGACAACCGCAACCTGCAGCAATGCGGATAGTCCAATCGCACCCCACAACCATGCATTGTCGAACAATTGCGTGAACGCGCTCGCGACGTGGGAACGCGCATGCAGGCAGGTGAACAGGCTTGCGAAGACCAGCGTCGTGAATCCGGCCGTGCGTGCCGTGGTGAAATCACCCCCGCCTTCCAGCAACCCGCCGGGCAGGTAGAAGTCCATCGTCAGCAATGCCGCCGCCGCGGTGACACTGCCCACCTGCATTACGTCGACCCACATCCGGGCGTCGATCACGCGGTCGCCGAGCCTTCGCGGCTTGCGATCCATGAGGTCTGCGGCAGGCGGGTCAAGGCCCAACGCAAGCGCGGGGCCAGTGTCCGTAATCAGGTTGATCCACAGCAGTTGAGTCGCGAGCAGCGGCAACACCACGGATTCGCCAGAACCGGACAACCCAATCACGCTCGCGCCGACCACGCCGAAGAAAACGGTGAGTACCTCTCCCATGTTCGAGCTCAGAAGGTAGCGCAGAAACTTGCGGATGTTGTCGAAGATGCCGCGCCCTTCGCGAACGGCCTCGACGATCGTGGCGAAGTTGTCGTCAGCCAGAATCATTTTTGCCGCTTCCTTCGTCACCTCAGTGCCAGTCCTGCCCATCGCGATGCCGATGTCCGCAGACTTGAGCGCCGGTGCGTCGTTGACTCCGTCGCCGGTCATCGCAACTACATTCCCGTCCGTGCGCAGTGCCGCTACGATGCGTAGTTTAGTCGCCGGGGCGACGCGGGCGAATACGCAGGTCTCGCGTACCGCTTGAGCGAAGGCCAGATCATTCAGCGCGTCGAGCTCGAGCCCGGTACGAACCGTGGCGCCGTGCTCGACGATCCCCAGCACCGATGCGATACGCACGGCAGTACGAGGATGATCACCCGTGATCATGATCACGCGGATACCAGCGCGGTGGGCCACTGCAATCGCGACCGCGGCTTCCTTGCGAGGTGGGTCGATGATCCCCACCGTGCCCAGGAAGATCAGGTCGCGTTCTTGTGAACCGCTGACGGCGCTCGCCGTATCCCCGGTATCCAGCGGGCGATAGGCCACTGCCAATGTTCGCAGCGCCGCGCCCGTCAGTGTGTCGACGTCGGCCAGAATTCTCTCGCGCAACCTGTCATCGAGCTCAACAACATCCAGTCCCGTGCGCACGCGCGTGCAATGACGCAGGAGCACATCGGGGGCACCCTTTGTGATGATGACGAGCCGGTCGTCTTGTTCGTGATCGCGCTCGATCGTCGACATCATCTTGCGTTCGGAAGTGAACGGCACTTCACCGATGCGCTCGAAGCGCTTCATGCGTCGCTCGCTGACTCCCAGTTTGCGTTCGGCCACGAGGAAGGCCGCTTCCGTCGGATCGCCGAGAATGCTCCAGTGACCGTTTTCCTGCTGCCGCAGTTCAGCATTGCCGGCAAGACTGCCGCCGCTGAGCACCGCAATCTGCTCGACGCGCAAATCGTCCGATCCTGTGCCCTGCACTTCGCCCTCTGGAGCATAGCCCACACCGGTGATTTCGGTGGTGCCGGAAGCGCTCATCACGCGCAGAATGGTCATCTCTCCTCGGGTGAGAGTGCCAGTCTTGTCGGACGCGATGACGTTGGCCGAACCCAGCGTCTCGACAGACGAAAGTTTTTTGACAACGGCGTGGTGCTTCGCCATGCGTTGTACGCCCAGGGCCAGCACCACCGAAAGGATCGCCGGCAGTCCTTCCGGTACGGCAGCCACGGCCAGCGAGACCCCGAGCAGCAGCACATCGATGACCTGGCCGACCTCGTCGATGTCGGAGGTCAGCAATATGGTCGTCACCACCACGACCGCGATGCCAACGACAACGACGCCAAGCATCCTGCCGATGCGTGATATCTCCTTCTGCAACGGTGTGGGGGCTTCCGTGGTGGTCTCCAGCATCGCCGCGATCGCCCCCATCTCAGTGCGCATGCCGGTATCGGTGACGATGGCGCGACCGACACCCTGCGCGACCGCAGTACCCTTGAACACCATGTTCAGCCGATCGCCGAGCGCGGCCTGGGTCGGCAGGATCCCCGGGTCCTTGAGCACGGCTTCGCTCTCGCCGGTAAGTGAGGCCTCCTGAACGCGCAGCGCCGTCGCCTCGAAGAGGCGCGCATCCGCCGGTACCGCGTCGCCCTCGTTGAGCATGAGCACATCGCCGCGCACGACGGCGGCGCTGGGGATACGATGTATCGTCGCGTCCCGCATCACCGAACAGGTCACCGTCGTCATGCGCGCAAGTGCGGCCACGGCTTGCTCAGCCCTGGCTTCCTGCAGATAGCCCAGCACAGCGTTGATCAGCACGACAAGCGCAATCACGATTGCGTCGACAGGCCACCCTGGACGTCCCTCGACCACCCAGGCCACCAGCGAAATGGCGACTGCGACTAGCAGCAGGTAGACCAGTGGCTCCTGAAAATGCTCGAGGACACGACGCCATTCTGCGAGCCGGGGCGTCGCTCGCAGCTCGTTGGGTCCGTCGACCACCAGCCGGTGCGCCGCTTCCTGAGCAGTCAGACCGGTATCGAGGTTCGTACCTAGTTCGTGTGCGACTGCATCAACCTCTTCGGTGGAGGAATCGGCTGATGAGCGAGGTGAGCCAGCCAACAGATGTCTACGCGGCAATCGAAGCTACCGCGGCACACCTCACGCTCACCGCCTCTGCGAGTTTGCGCAAGGTCTCTCCAACAGGTGCACGCCTTTTCGTCTTGCTCATGTCTGCTTCTCCCGTAAAGCTCCACAGACGGTAGCCCAAAACTCTGTCGCCCGCTGCGCTTGCGCCACACGCATGGGGCGGATGCGCGTCACACCCCCACATGCAATCCGGACTTCACCCTGAAATGCTGCTGGGCGTAAACCAGCAGCTCTTCATCCGTTGGATGGTCTACTGCTTCCACGCCCACGACCCGCTTCCACATGATCGGCTCCGATCGTTCCACGTGACTGAGCAACTCGTGTTTCGACATCGATGGCCCGACAATCAGCACGGACTGCGCGCCGCGCATGGATTCAGCGACCGACTGCAGGAAGGTGTGCTTATGCCCACAGCGCGATCTGATCATCGTACGGTCGCCTGCTGTCTCATCAAAACGGAGGATTCGTGCCTCCTGATGGTCGATCCAGACGACGGCCCATGGATAGTGAGCGTTGTGCTCCCGAAGACGCCAAGCCACTGTTGCGGGATGCGCTTGCACGCCTGCGCTCACAACTCTTCGCGTAACAGACGTCGCGTCTCGGATTCAGCAGCCAGCCAGTCTTCCAGTTCATGGCCTGATGCGAACCCGCGGTGCAGCGCCTTGAAATACGCTGCTTCCGCAATCACGCGCATGCGTGCGCTCTCGCGTCCCGCATGCACATCGTGCGCCACCTCTGCCGCGGTGCTGGCGAGCGCATCCGCGCGCGTACCGGTTTCAATCCACTCTTGCATTTGCATTGTGATTGTCCTGTTCGATCTGGAGCGCCATGCTCACAACCCACGTAGCTGCTCATTACTACCGGGTAGCTGCGTTGCCGGAGATTGAAGCGTATTGATGGTTCTGGCATCAGTACGCCTCGCGGCCACTTACGTAGTTTTACGAGCCGCATTTCTACGCAGGGTGAACTCACGTGCAACGGCGGAAACTGGTCATTGCCTGCAGAGCAACACGAGCAAGGCAGGCCTCGCATGCTGTGCTCTGAGCGCATCGGCGACCGACCATGGGTATAGACTTCTTCGAATGCTATCTTCGAAACTCGTACGCAATGTGCTGGACTCCGCACCGGATGCCATGGTGATCATTACCTGCACCGGTGCGATTCGATTTGCGAATTACCAGGTCACTGCATGGTTCGGCTATTCACCCGAGGAGCTGAAAGGCAGACCTGTCGAAACCCTGTTGCCGGTGCGTTTTCAGAACAGACACATCAAGCATCGCGAGAACTATTTCTCGAACGTGCGCGTGCGTCAGATGGGTGAAGGCCTCGACTTGTTCGCCAGGCGCAAGGATGGCAGCGAATTTCCCGTTGAAATAAGCCTCAGTCCGATCAGGGATGAAGAGGAAGTGATGGTGGTTGCCGCCATCCGCGACATCACAGAGCGGCGTCACACGCAGATTGCGCTGTACGAAGCGCAGCTCGTCGCCGAACGTGCAAACAAGGCCAAGAGTCACTTCCTCGCCACCGCGAGCCACGATCTGCGTCAGCCTGTACAGACGCTAGCCTTGTTGAACGGTGCGATGCGCCGGATGGTGACCGACCCTGAACAAAGGGAGATCCTGCTTGAAGAAGAAGCTGCCATCAATGGCATGGTCAAGATGCTCAATGCGCTTCTGGACATCGGCAAACTCGAATCCGGTGCAGTCAAGCCCGATCTGACCAGTTTCGATTCCTCCGAGCTCGTTGGCAGGCTGCGTATCGACTTTGCAGGCATGGCCGCCGAAAAGGGACTGCGACTAGAGATCGACTGGCCAGCTCTTGCCATTCATACGGATATGGGGCTGGTGGAGCAGATCCTGCGCAACCTGATCACGAACGCGATCAAATACACGTCGCAAGGCAGTGTGACGTTGCGCGCTGTGCAAGTGTCAACCGGCATACGGCTCGAGGTTGTCGATACTGGAGTGGGTATTCCAAAGAACGCTCTGGCCAACATATTCGATGAGTTCTTCCAGGTCGGCATCGCAGCCAACTCTTCGCGCAACGGCTATGGACTCGGCCTGAGTATTGTCCACCGTCTGGTGGGGCTTCTCGGGCTCAAGCTCGATGTCGACTCTGCTCCCGGAAGGGGTTCGAACTTTTCGCTGCTCGTGCCGGCCGGAGAAAATGCTCAGTGCGAAGATGCCGCTGTCACGCCGGCGCTCCAGGAAGTGGTACATGAGGCAAGTCAGGCGCACCACATACTGCTGGTGGAAGACGACCCTGGTGTTCGCAATGCCACACGTCTGTTGCTCAAGGTGGAAGGTTATCGCGTCACCACCGCCGCCACGATCGACGAGGCGCGGCAGCGCGCGTCGGAATTCCGCGACATCGAGCTGTTGCTCACGGACTACCACCTCGCCGACGCCGAGACGGGTCTGCACGTGGCACGTGTTCTGCGCCAGGAATTCAATCCGGACCTGCACGTGATCCTCATGACCGGCGATACTTCTTCCGCTGTTCGGGCGCAGAACGAGGACCTGGCAGTGCGAATGACGAGCAAGCCGATCAAGCCCGGGGAGCTGATCAGGCTGATCGATGAGGTGCTGGGGAGATGATCGCCGGCGCTACGTAGTTGTCCTGACCCGCTACGCATCAGACCGAATCCACGCGAGATCGCGTCGGGGGCAGACTCGCGGCGTAGTCATCCCTCCGCAATTTATAGCAGGCCTGCCATGCGAACCATCAAGCGAATCCTCGTTGCCATCAGAACTCCCGGACAACGCGGTGTCCCTGCGGCGGTGGTCAAAGCAGGACAAATCGCACAGAAGGGCGGCGCGACCGTCGAACTGTTTCATGCGCTCACGACCAGCGTCTATGTGGATCTTGTGGCGATGCAAAACAAGAGCGTTACCGCGTACAGGGAACAGGAGCGTGATGAATGCCAGCAACGTCTAGAGAAAATGAGCGCCAGGCTTCGCAAGAGTGGCGTGGACGTCAGCACAACTGTCACGGCGGACTTTCCGGCCTACGAAGCAATTATAAGGCACGCGCGCAATACCGGAGCCGATCTCATCATTGCAGATTGTCATCGCAGTTCGCACAAGTTCGCATCGCTCATGCGATTGACCGACTGGGAGTTGCTGCGGCACAGCCCAGTGCCGGTGCTGCTCGTGAAGTCGGCTCGACGCTACCACAGACCCGTACTGCTGGCCGCGGTCGACCCGTCGCACGCCTTTGCCAAGCCAGGCCAGCTCGATGACAGCATTCTCGATGCGGGAGAGGAGCTGCGTCACCTGCTCGGCGGGATGCTGCACGCAGTGCACGCATATTCCCCGTTACCTGCCGATGTTCGCCCTGCGCAACTGCGCAACCGGGGCATCAATGTGGATCTGCAGGCCCTTGCTGCCAACAACGCCCGAAAGCAGCTGGACAAGGCTGTTGCTGGCCACGAGATATCAAAATCACGCGCACACCTGTACGCGGGACTGCCGCAGGACGCGTTGCGCAGCATGCAGAAGAAACTGCACGCGCAGATCGTCATCATGGGCGCCGTTTCGCGCACAGGCTTGAAACGCCTGTTCATCGGCAACACCGCCGAGCAAGTTCTCGATGTGCTGCCCTGCGACATCCTCATCGTGAAATCCAGACGATTCGCCACCGAAGTTCAGCGGGCGAGCAGGGGAACTCGCTTCCGCGTTGCGACTGGCCCGGCATTCGTCTGATGCAGTAGTTGCGTATAGCGAGTCGCGACCGTGATAACTTGGCGTCGAGCACGCCATGAACCAACACGCCGCAACTGTTTTCATCGTCGACGACGACAGTGGCGTTCGGTCCGCGATTCGCCTGCTGCTCAGGACGGTCGGCATCCATTCGGTACCGCTCGCGTCCGCGCAGGAATTTCTCGACTCACCCTATCCGGATCATCCCGGCTGTCTGCTGCTGGATATCCGCATGCCCGGCATGAGCGGACTCGAATTGCAACAACAGCTCAACGTCCGTGGCGCCCCCATGCCTCTCATCTTCATCAGCGGCAACGCCGACATTCCCATGGCCGTAGAAGCCATGCAGCGGGGCGCGTTTGATTTCCTGCAGAAGCCGTTCCGTGATCAGGAACTCATCGATCGCGTGCAACGCGCGCTGCGCAAGGATGAAGACATGCGCAAGTCGTTGCAGCAGAAAGGTCGCAGTCGTCGTCGACTGGAATCACTGACGCCTCGCGAGCGCGAGGTATTGGAACTTCTGGTCCAGGGAAAGCAGAACAAGGTCATGGCTGCGGCTCTCGATCTGTCACAGCGCACCATCGAGATCCATCGTGCGCACCTCATGGAAAAAGTCGGTGTGCAATCCGTTGCGGAACTGGTACGCGTCGTGCTGGACGCGCGGGAAGCTCCCTGACATCAAGCTGTGATGCATGGCACTGAAGCTTCATGTCGCATCCCATGCAGAACCCGTAAATGAGATCCACAAATTGAGGAATCCCAAAGTGGAACCGCCACGGCGTCCAGTGTCGCAGAGGACGCTAGTCACGGGGCGGAGAGCACTTCGCAAGCCGCAATAGGGTCGCCGACACCGTTCTTCGAGACCTTGCGCAGCGAGCTTGGCTACGCCGACCACCTTGGTGCTTTGCAGTGCTACCGCCTCGACCTCGAGGCGATCGAAGGCGCCGGCCAGCGACTGCTCTCGATGTCGAGCTTCTGATCGACTATCCTTTCGCCGACCGCCTCCATCCGCGCTCGCTCGAGGTCGTCGCCCATCTCGGCCGGCTTGGTCCAACCGTGATCCTTTGCGATGGCGACGTCGTCTTCCACCCGCGCAAGGTTTAGCGCCGCTGCGTCATGATCGGGGAGCCGCTCAAGGCCCGTGGCAAACGGCCCGGTCAGAGCGTAGTCTGCATGATTTCGAAAGCCACGAACCCGCCAATAGGCATTGAGGGATGCCTCGGAACACGCCGCATGCCCCGAAACCCGCCGAGTTCGACGATGTGCTCGTAGCCGACTTGGCGCTGCGCCAATTCCACCGGCAAGGTTTCGAGATTGAACTGCGAATTGGTGCGAGTTTTTGGCATCGAGCGAACATCAACGAACTCTTCAAGCGTCCGCGTGGTATGACAGATTGTGAAAAACATGCTCGCCATAGCTCCCGCTGAATTGAGCTGATTCGGTTTCGGTTGATACCACCCCCAGACCATTGTGCTCAACTATCCTTGTATCGAGTGGCGGCGTCGTAGGTTGTAAACCCTCCTGATCTGGTCGAATACCAGTATCGAGCATGCTGCGCGAGCGACGCTCGACATGCCGCTCTCGCTCCCTAGAATTGCCACATGACCCTCGCCCTGATCCTGCTATTGCCATTCATCGGCAGCCTCTGCGCTGCCCTGTTGCCATCCGCGGCGCGCAACACGGAAGCCTGGCTTGCGGGGGCCTTCGCAGTCGCCAGCAGCGCCCTGCTGATCCTGATCTACCCACAGATCGAGACCGCCGGCGTGGTGCGCGCCAGCCTGCCCTGGATGCCGCAACTCGGGCTCGATCTGCAGCTACGCATCGACGGCTACGCATGGATGTTCGCGTTGCTGATCACCGGTATCGGCGCGCTGGTGGTGTTCTACGCGCGCTACTACCTCTCACCTGCCGATCCAGTACCGCGTTTTTTTTCGTTCCTGCTGGCGTTCATGGGCGCGATGCTGGGAATCGTGTTGTCGGGCAATCTCATCCAGCTTGTGGTGTTCTGGGAGCTCACCAGCTTCACCTCGTTCATGTTGATCGCGTACTGGTATCACCGCGCCGAGGCGCGGCGCGGCGCGGGCATGGCGCTCACGGTCACCGCCGCGGGCGGCCTGTGCCTGCTCGCAGCGGTGCTGTTGATCGGCGAGATTGTCGGCAGTTACGACCTTGATCGCGTCCTCGAATCCGGCGCGCTGATCCGCAACGACGCCTGGTACCCCGTGGTGCTGGTACTGGTGCTCATTGGCGCATTCTCAAAGAGCGCGCAGTTCCCGTTTCACTTCTGGCTGCCTCACGCCATGGCGGCGCCCACGCCCGTGTCGGCCTATCTGCATTCGGCGACCATGGTCAAGGCCGGGGTGTTCCTGCTGGCGCGGCTGTGGCCCGTGCTGGCAGGCACTGACCTGTGGTTCATGTTGGTGGGCGGGGCGGGACTTGCTTCGCTACTGCTGGGTGCCGTTGCGGCGCTCTTTCAGAGAGACATCAAGGCGGTGCTGGCCTATTCCACCATCAGCCACCTCGGTTTGATCACGCTGCTGATCGGCATGAACAGCCCGCTCGCGCTGGTCGCGGCCGTGTTTCACATGATGAACCACGCCACCTTCAAAGCTTCGTTGTTCATGGCTGCGGGGATCGTCGATCACGAGACCGGCACACGCGATCTGCATCGGTTGCGTGGTCTCCGGCATGCCATGCCCATCACTGCCACTCTCGCCATAGTGGCTACTGCGGCGATGGCCGGAGTTCCTCTGCTGAATGGTTTCCTTTCGAAGGAAATGTTTTTCGCCGAGACTATATTTGCGCGCGAAGCCCCCTGGCTGCGCATCGGAATGCCAGCGATCGCGACTCTCGCGAGCGTCTTCAGCGTGGCGTATTCATTGCGGCTGGCGCATCGCACGTTCTTTGGACCACCGTCTCACGGATTGCCGCGCGCGCCACACGATCCCAACCGCTGGATGCTGGCCCCCAGTGCGTTGTTGGTATCGGCGTGCATCCTGGTCGGCATTCTTCCGGCGCGCACAATCGGCCCATTCCTCGACGGCGCCGCCCACTCGCTGCTGGGTGTACAAGTGCCGGTGTACAGCCTGGCTGTGTGGCACGGCCTCACGCTCCCGCTGGTGATGAGCACCGTCGCGCTGGCCGGCGGAATCGCGCTCTATTCGCTGCTGTACCGCCAACGGGACGGGTCGCTGGCACCGCTTCGGCTCTCGCGGCGTATCGATGGCCGGCGTAGCTTCAAAGTAGGCATGGTGGTGCTCATGCGCGGCGCCGACCGCCTGCTCAACACATTGTCGACGCGACGCCTCCAGCCGCAGCTCGCGCTGATCGTTCTTGCCACAGTCGTAATCGCTGGTTTGACCGCCGTGCAGAACATCGCAGCGCCCGACCCACTACCTCTGACACCCCTTGATCCGGCGTTCGCATTGTTGTGGGCCATTGGCGCAGCCTGCGCCGTTGGTGCGGCCTTGCAGGCGAAGTTTCACCGTCTGGCTGCGTTGATCATGTCGGGCGGCGCCGGGCTCATCACCTGCCTCACTTTCGCCTGGTTTTCGGCGCCCGATCTCGCGCTGACGCAGATCAGCGTAGAAGTGGTTACTCTGGTACTGATGCTGCTTGGCTTGCGCTGGCTGCCGAAGCGCCAGCTAGCCGACGACCCCAGTCGCAGGACGTGGCGGGAGCGCCTGCGTCGCGCGCGCGACGTGGTGCTCGCCGTGGTCGCCGGAGCCGGGCTGGCCAGTCTCGCCTACCTGATCATGACGCGGACTCGCCGCGAAGGCATTGCGCGCTTCTTCATGGAGCACGCGCTGGCCGACAGCGGCGGGCGCAACGTGGTCAACGTTATCCTCGTCGACTTCCGCGGCTTCGACACCCTGGGAGAGATAACCGTGGTCGGCATCGTCGCGCTCGCCGCATACAAGATATTGCGCCGCTTCCGCCCCGCACCGGAAAGCATGTCCGTGCCGTGGGCACAACGAGTCGATGCGCAAGACGCGGTGCGCAGCGAGACCGACGATTCATTGCCACGAGGTTTCATGCTCGTGCCGGCAGTGCTCGGCCGTTTGCTGCTACCGGTGGCCGGTGTGATCTCGGTTTTTTTCCTGGTACGCGGCCACAACGCGCCGGGCGGCGGTTTCGTCGGCGGACTGGTCATGGCCACCGCATTCCTCGTGCAATACATGATGAACGGGACCCTGTGGATCGAATCCCGCATGCGCATCCACCCCCAGTATTCAATCGGCGCAGGGCTGTTGCTCGCGGGCGGCACAGGTGGCGCCGCCTGGCTGGTCTCGCGCAACTTCCTCGCTAATCTCACGTGGCACGGGCACGTGCCCCTGCTCGGGGAACTGCACCTGTCGACTACGCTGCTTGTCGATCTCGGGGTCTACCTGCTCGTGGTGGGAGCAACCATTCTGATTCTGATTGCACTCGCTCATCAGTCGTTACGCAGCCAGCGCCAGCAGGTGGAGACCAGCACCACTCGCATGCGGGCCGCCACCCCGGGCCCTGCTGCGACGGGCCCAGGCTGATGGAACTCATTCTCTCACTCGCCATCGGCGTGCTCACGGCGTCGGGTGTATGGCTGCTGCTGCGGCCACGCACCTTCCAGGTGATCATGGGCCTGTCGTTACTGTCGTATGCGGTCAACCTGTTCATTTTCTGCATGGGCCGCCTGGTGGTCGACGCGCCTCCGGTCATTGCCGGAAATGGACCAATCGATTCGTCGCAATACGCAGACCCGGTGCCGCAGTCGCTGGTGCTGACCGCAATCGTCATCAGTTTCGCGACCACGGCCTTGTTTCTGGTGGTGATCATCGCGGCGCGCGGCATGACTGGCACCGACCATGTCGACGGCCGGGAGCGTGACGCGTGAGTGCCTGGCTGCAACACTTGCCCGTTCTGCCCATCGTGGTGCCGCTGCTCACCGGGGCGTTGTTGCTGCTGTTTGCCGAGACGCGGCGCTTGCCGCGCCTTCTGATCACGCTTGCTGCGACGCTCACGCAACTTGCTGCCGCAGTCACGATGGTATGGCTCACCACCGATTCAGTCCCCGAGATCTGGCCGCGCGGCATCGGCGTGTATGCGATTGGCGGATGGGACGCGCCCTTTGGCATTGTGCTGGTGGTCGATCGTCTCTCAGCGCTCATGATCGCCGTGAACATCACGCTCGCGCTGGCCGTCATCGTGTATTCGATCGGCCGCTGGGATCGTATGGGTGTTCACTACCACTCGCTGTTGCAGTTGCTGTTGATGGGCCTCAACGGCGCGTTTCTCACCGGCGACCTGTTCAACCTGTTCGTGTTCTTCGAGATCCTGCTCGCAGCCTCGTATGCGCTGCTACTGCACGGCGGTGGTCCGCAGCGGACCAAGATGTCTCTGCATTTCATCGCGGTCAATCTCACCGCGTCGTTCGCCTTCCTCATCGGCATCGCGATGATCTATGGCGTCGCGGGCACACTCAACATGGCTGAGATCGCCTGGAAGTGGCGTTTGATGCCGTCCGATGAACGCAGTATCGCCCAGGTTGGCGCGTCGATTCTCGGCATTGCGTTCCTCGTGAAGGCGGCGGCGTGGCCGCTCGACTTTTGGTTGCCTGGTGCGTATCACGCGGCTGGAGCGCCAGTCGCGGCAATATTCACCATCGCTACCAAGGTCGGCGTGTACGCCGTGCTGCGTGCCGGCTCCTTGCTCGAAGACCCGTCCGCACCATTCGGCGGGGTATGGCTGTTCTACGTTGCCATTGCCACCATGCTTTTCGGCATCGTCGGTATGCTGGCGTCACGACAGTTGCCGCGCCTGGTGGCATTCGTGGTGATCATCTCCTCCGGCACCATTCTCGCGGCAGTGGGGTCCGGAGAGCCGTCGATGATTGCGCCCGCCCTCTACTACATGCTCGGGTCGGTGTTCGCGACCGCCGCATTTTTCTTGCTCACCGGCATGGCCGAGCGAATGCGCACCGCGTTACCAGACCTCAGCGACCGCGCCGCAACGCCGCCGCCTACCTACACCGCATTCGCGGTCGGCGAGCCGCCCGATCCTTACGCACCCGACGATGAAGTAGGCGTGGCGCTGCCGGCGGCGATGGCATTTCTCGGCCTGGCATTCGTGTCCTGTACCTTGCTGGTCACCGGCATGCCGCCGCTCGCCGGTTTCATCGCCAAATTCTCGCTGGCGGCAGCGGCGATCGACGCAATATCGAGGGGTAGCGCCGTCGGTCGTGAGGGGCTGTTCGTCATCGTTCTGCTGGCCAGCGGGTTCGCAGGGCTGGCAGCGCTCTTGCGTGTCGGAATGCGCCTTTTTTGGAGTGTCGCCGGCCGCCAGACTCCGCGTCTGTCGATCACCGAGGCCGGACCGGTGGCGTTTCTCATTCTCGTGTGCATGGGAATCACGATTGCTGCCGGCCAAACCATGACCTACCTCGACTCTGCCGCTGCAGGCCTCGCGGATCCGCAGCTGTACATCCAAAGTGTCCTGCAGCGCTCACGCGAGACAGCGCCGTGAAATCCCGATCGCACGTGCTGCTCGTCCTCGCGTTGACCGGAATGTGGTTGCTGCTCAACAGTACGCTCTCGATCGGGCAGTTCCTGCTCGGACTCTCGGTTGCACTGCTGATGGTGCTCGGCTTCCGTGCCGTGCGTCCGCTGCGCCCGCGGCTACACCGACCGCAGTTGATCTTGCTGCTGCTGTGGCGAGTGTTGGTCGACATCCTGCGCTCCAACTTCGCCGTGGGCCGCATCATACTTGGCCTGCACGCCAAGCCGACGATCCGCTCAGGATTCCTCGAAATCCCACTCGATCTGCGCGACCCGCACGGCCTGGCCGCACTCGCCACCATCGTCACCTCCACTCCCGGCACGATCTGGGTGGATCTCTCGCGTGATGGCGCGACCCTAACGCTGCACGTGCTCGATCTGCTCGATGAGCAGACCTGGATCAACACCATCAAGAAACGTTACGAACGTCTGCTCATGGAGATCTTCGAATGAACGTCCTGCTCGAATTCGCGATCGGTTTCGCGCAATTCTGTTTCGCGCTGGCAATGCTCGCCGCAGCCTTTCGGCTGCTGCGCGGTCCGAGCGCGCAGGATCGCGTGCTGGCACTCGACACCTTCTACATGAACGGCATGCTGACGTTGCTGGTGCTCGGCATACGCTCGGCCACGGTGGTGTACTTCGACATTGCGCTGTTGATCGCGCTTCTCGGGTTCGTGGGTTCGGTGGCGCTCGCAAAGTTTCTGTTGCGCGGCGAAGTCATCGAACCATGACTCTCCAAACCCTTCCCGCCTGGGCTGCGTTACCCGCCGCGCTCCTGCTGATACTCGGCGGACTGTGCACCGCGATCGGGTCTCTCGGACTTGCACGCCTCGACACCTTCTTTCAGCGCATGCACGGACCCTCGATGGGCAACACACTGGGCACCGGCTGCGTATTGATCGCATCCATTTTCGTGTCCACGGCGCTCGCGAACCGCCCTGTCATGCATGAAATCCTGATTACTGTGTTCATCGTGATCACCGCTCCGATGTCGGCCATGATATTGATGCGCGCGGCTGTGCACAGATCCCCCGGCGGCCGAGTTTAAATGCCGCTCAGGGGCAGACTCCTTGCGAATCTCCCGCTGCCCAATTGAATTCAGGCAGCGTAGAGTCAGAAGGGCAGCTATCGCCTGAGAATCAGGGAGGATCCGTCATGACACCTTCACCTTCCAACCCGACTGCTGCGCGCAAAGTCCTGCTCGCAACTGACCTGAGTGCTCGGGGTGATCGGGCGCTCGAACGTGCCGTTGCGATTGCGGCGAGCCAACAGGCGCACCTGATAATCGTGCATGTTTTCGAGGAGTTCGAGGAAGCCACCCTGTCCTATGGTGAACACTCCGCTCCATCATGGCGGCGTCCTCCGGATGCCGTGGCGATGGCCAAGCTTCGGATTCGTGAGGGATTGCGCACCGATCTGGGTGATGCCGTCGAGACCGCTACTGTGTTGATCGAACAAGGAGACCCGGCGGGAGCGATAGAACGGATTGCGAGGTCTGAAGCCGTCGACCTCGTCGTTGTCGGCCTCGCGCGGGAGAGCCTGTTTGCAAGCCGGGCAGTGATTCTCGGCAAAACCGTCGAGAAATTGTTGCGCAAACTGCCGATTCCGATTCTCATCGTCAGAAACCGCGCCCGCACTGCGTATCAGCATATCGTCGTCGCTACGGACTTTTCAGAGCCCTCCGCCCACGCGCTACAGGCGGCACTGCGATACTTCCCGATGCAGACGCTGTACCTGCTGCATGCCTCCGACACGCCTTACGCGGGGCACGTATCGGATGCGGACCGGCACGCGCAGAGTTACACCCAAATCAGTGCTGCGGTGCTCGAGACGTTTCTTGGCGGGATTTTCCTGCCCGAGGATGAGCGCAAACGCCTTGTTCCAGTGATCGAACCGGGGCGGCCCCAGCAGATCATCCGCGAATACGTACAGATGCATGCTGCCGATCTGGTGGTGTTAGGCACACATGGCAGAGGCGCCGTGCTTGAGGCCCTTCTTGGCAGTACCGCCAAAAGCATCTTGTCGTCACTTCCCTGCGACACGCTGGTCGTACGAGGACCGCCCCAATAGCGCTTCATGCAGGGACACAGCACCAAGTGACAGATGCCTTGCTCGATCAGCAACGTCAGCGCGCCGACGCACAGGTGAAAAAAGTGCAGGAATCAGCGGGATGAAATCCGCAATGACAACCAAGGGCGGCACGTCGTCGACAAAAAAGCGAAGCAATCCAGCCCTGCATGAACTGAATCGCATTCTCGCGCATTGACGGCCAGAATGTCAGCACGCATTTGCAGGCTGAATAGCGCAACGCCTCGCTGAACGTGAGTCCATACTGCGAAATGGACCAGCCGACAATTCTTTGTCTCAACGGCGGATCTTCGAGTATCCGGTTCAGCGTCTACCGACTGGCGGGTAAGCTCGAGAAACACCTGCATGGCAAGGTCGCGGGCGTCGGGGTAGGTCAACCAGTCCTGCGCTATTCCGATACCGACAACGAATTTCACGAGGAACCCTGGCCTGCTCCTTCCCATCTGGGGTCTGCCGTCGATCTGCTCGCGCAGTGGTTGGACAAGCGAGGAATCTTGCCGACGATTTCCGCCGTAGGTCACCGTGTGGTGCACGGCATGTCGCACACCGAGCCGGAACTCATCACAGAATCCCTGCTGAACGAACTTCGCAGCCTGCAATGGCTGGACCCCAACCACATTCCCTCGGAAATCCAGCTGATCGAAGCCATGCGCCGAAGGCTGCCCGATCGGCCACATGTCGCCTGCTTCGACACCGCATTTCACCGCGACTTGCCTGCAGTCGCGCGCGCCTTCGCGATACCCAGGCGTTTCCTTGCCCAGGGCGTCCGGCGCTATGGCTTCCACGGCCTGTCTTACGCGTATCTCGTGGAGGAACTCGCGCGCGTTGCGGGAGCTGAGGCGGCTGCGGAGCGCATCGTTCTCGCGCATCTCGGCAATGGCGCAAGTCTCACTGCGGTTCGCGCCGGCAAGAGCATCGACACGAGCATGGGCTTCACGCCGGCGGGAGGGATCCCGATGAGCAGCCGTTCCGGCGACCTCGACCCCGGAGTGCTCTCGTATCTGCAGCGCACCGAGCGATTGACGAACGAGGCATTCGATCGACTCGTGAACCATGAATCCGGATTACTCGGCATATCGGAGACCAGTAGTGACATGAGCCAGCTTCTGGTGAGCGAAGCGACGGACGCCCGCGCCGCTGAGGCCGTTGCCTTGTTCTGCTATCAGGTGAAGAAATGCGTTGGTGGCTATGCTGCGACGCTCGGCGGCCTGGATACCCTTGTGTTCAGCGGTGGCATCGGCGAGCGCGCAGCGCTCGTGCGCGCTCGTGTCTGCGAAGGCCTTGCATTTCTCGGCATCGAACTCGACACGGCAGCCAATGACGTAAATGCCGCAATCATCTCGAGGAACGGTGCACGAGTGACTGTGCGCGTCATCCCGACGGATGAAGAGCGGATGATCGCCCGTTACGTCTGTCGTGCTCTTCAGTTACCCGTATCCGACGAGGTTCACATATGAACGGCTCCTCCCCCACGCTCACCAGCGAATCGCTACATACGATCGATGGCTACTGGCGCGCCGCCAACTACCTGTCTGTCTGTCAGATCTACCTGCGCGACAACCCACTACTGAGACGCCCGCTGGTCCCCGCCGACATCAAGCCGATGCTGCTGGGTCACTGGGGAACCACACCGGGCCAGAACTTCATCTACGCGCATTTGAATCGTGCCATCAACAAGTACGACCTCGACATGATCTATGTGAGCGGGCCGGGGCACGGTGGTCCTGCCGTGGTTGCCAACACCTATCTCGAAGGGAGCTACAGCGAGATCTATCCCGATATCAGCCGCGATGAAGCAGGACTTCAGAAGCTGTTTCTGCAGTTCTCGTGGCCCGGTGGTATTCCGAGTCATGCTTCACCGGAGTGTCCTGGTTCAATCCATGAGGGCGGCGAACTCGGCTCCTCGCTTAGTCATTCGTTCGGCGCCGTGTTCGACAACCCCGGACTGATCGTCGCCTGCGTGGTGGGGGATGGCGAAGCGGAGACGGGACCATTGGCCACGGCGTGGCACTCGAACAAATTCCTCGATCCGTTGACCGACGGCGCAGTGCTGCCGATCCTGCATCTCAACGGCTACAAGATCGCCAACCCGACGGTGCTTGCGCGCATCGATCGCGACGAACTCGCGCAGCTGTTGCGTGGTTATGGGTGGACGCCAATCTTTGTCGAGGGTCATGAGCCCGCAGCCATGCACGAGGCCATGGCGAGCGCCATTGATCACGCGATCGAGCAGATACACAGCTTTCAGCACGCAGCGCGCACTGGCGGATCCACCGTACGGCCGCGTTGGCCGATGATCGTACTCGCCTCGCCCAAGGGCTGGACCGGGCCGAAATCGATCAACGGCGTGCCGAACGAAGGCACCTTTCGTTCGCATCAGGTGCCTATCACGGATCCGCGCAGCAATCCCGCGCATCTGAAACTGGTCGAAGACTGGCTACTCAGCTATCGACCGGCAGAATTGTTCGACGCCGACGGTGTACTCGTTGCGGAACTTGCCGCCCTCGTGCCGTCCGGACTGCGCCGCATGGGAGCAAATCCCCACGCCAACGGCGGGCTGCTGTTGCGGGAACTGCGCATGCCGGAATTCGCAGACTATGCCGTCGACGTACCCGTACCCGGCACGAAGGGCGCGGGGGACACTCGTACGCTCGGGCGCTTCCTGCGCGATGTCGTGGCGCTGAATGGATCGCAGCGCAATTTCAGGGTGTTCGGACCGGATGAAACGATCTCCAATGGGCTGGTGGCGCTGTTCGAAGTGACTGAGCGACAGTGGCAGGCCACGACTCTGCCGAACGACGAGTACCTTGCCCCAACGGGTCGCGTGATGGAGATGCTTAGCGAGCATCAATGCGAAGGCTGGCTGGAAGGTTATCTGCTCACCGGACGGCACGGGCTGTTCAATTGCTACGAAGCCTTCATACATATCGTCGACTCGATGTTCAATCAGCACGCGAAGTGGCTGAAGGTCACCTCAAGGTTGCGGTGGCGGCGCCCTATTGCCTCACTGAACTACCTGATCAGCTCGCACGTCTGGCGCCAGGATCACAATGGTTTCACGCACCAGGACCCTGGCTTCATCGATCTGGTCGTCAACAAGAAAGCCGAGATCGTGCGGGTGTATCTTCCGCCCGACGCCAACTGCCTGCTGTCAGTGATGGATCACTGCCTGCGAAGTCAAAACTACGTGAACGTGGTGGTGGCGGGCAAGCATCCGGCGCCGCAGTGGCTGTCGGTGGAAGCCGCTACGCGACATTGCGCCGCCGGCATCGGTATATGGGACTGGGCCGGCAATTCGGGGGCGCACGCACCGGACGTGGTGCTCGCGTGCTGCGGTGATGTTCCGACTCTCGAGACGCTGGCGGCGGTGTCGATCCTGAGAAAACATCTCCCGGATGTGCGCGTACGCGTTGTGAATGTCGTTGACCTCATGAAGCTGCAGCCATCGAGCGAACACCCGCATGGGCTGGAGGACAGGCAGTTCGACGAGCTGTTCACACGCGACAAGCCGGTGATCTTCGCTTTCCACGCCTACCCGCGCCTCATTCACCAGCTCACCTACCGCCGCACGAATCACCACAACATCCACGTCCGCGGTTACAAGGAAGAAGGCACGATCACCACGGCCTTCGACATGACGGTGCTGAACGATCTTGATCGCTATCATCTGGCGATCGATGCCATCGATCGCATGCCTCAGACGGGCGACCAGGGGTTGTACGTAAAACGCCAATTGCAGCAGAAACTCGTCGAGCATCACCAGTACATCCGGCAACATGGCCAGGACATGCCGGAGGTTCGTGACTGGAACTGGGGAGCGGCTCCGGTCGAGAAAACGAACTGAGCGCTCATCGCCATTTCGATCGGAAGGTCAGTCGCGCTGCGGGTGCGATCGCAATAGCTCGATCTCCGCGAGCAGGTCAAGCACGATGGCGGTGCCCGCGAGATTCAGCTCGAGGTCACGCATCAAGCGGATCGCAATGCGCGCCCGCGCCAGAGAGTTGCCATGGAACTCCCAATCGTCGGGTTGTGCGCCCGATGGAACGAGTATCCCTTCGTCGATCAGCCCTTGCACCTGTTGCGGCTGGGCTCCACTGGCGCGGCAGAGGTCGGCGAGCCTGAATACCACATGCTCTTCGACAACGAGACCTTCCGGGTATATGTGGCGGTCAATCATTAGTGTCCGTCTCCAGTCCGGCTCTGGGATGGTAGTCCGCAAATGTGCCTGCCAGCGCGAGATACGCAGCTTTCTGTTCGTCCGTAATCGCTGGCGGTGCCACGACGGTGAGCACTGCATACAGGTCCCCCGCCTCCTTGCCCGGAAGCCCCTTGCCCTTCATCCGCAACTTCCGGCCCGCTGGAGATCCCGGCGGCACATTCATTTGCATGGCCCCAGCAGGAGTCGTGACGGCAACCGATGCCCCCAGAACAGCCTCCCACGGCGCCACCGGAAGATTGAAGTACACATCGCGGCCATCGAGCCGAAACACAGGATCCTCCCGGATGTGAATTTCGAGATACAGGTCACCTGCCGGGCCATTGGCGACTTTCCCGCCCTGGCCGCTCAAGCGCAGGTGTTGTCCCGAGCGGATGCCTTTTGGGATGCTGACCTCGAGCTCCCTTTCCTGAAAAGTGGCGAGGCCGCGCGCATCCACGGTCGGCATGCGCAGGGATATCGTGCGCTTGATGCCGGCATAGGTGTCGCGCAAGTCGATGTCGATGCGGGCGTGATGATCGCTGCCTTGACCCCGACCACCTGCCGCGCCACTGCCGAACAGTGAGTCGAAAAAACTGCTGAAGTCGCCTTGCGCACCGCGCCCACTGAATTCGAATCCGGGGTCGCCCGCTGGCAATGGTCCCGAGGCCTCTCCTTTTGCCCGCCGCTGTGCGATGAGGTCGTAAGCGGCGCGACGCTCGGGATCTATCAAGGCCTCGTGAGCTTCTGCAACTTCCTTGAAACGCGCCTCTGCATCGGGCTCCTTGCTCACATCCGGATGGAATTTGCGCGCGAGTCTGCGATAGGCCCGCTTGATCTCATCCTGCGGCGCCGAGGCCGCCACCCCCAGGGTCGCATAGTAGTCCTTGAATTCCATGCCGCGCATTCTGCTACGGATCAGTGCTGTGTGCTGCCCGAAGTCTCGCGCGAGTCAGGCGGTGGACGACTCCGGCTTCGCCTGTGTCTGGCGCACTGCCAAAACGAACCTCTGAACGAGATTCAGGACTCGCGGCTCGCGCACCATGCGAGCCGGAACCAACACACGCGACGACTGCCCGCAATCAGGAAGATCACAAGGGTTAATCCCCCGCGGCAGGCGATGCCAGCACGTTCGAGGATGGGTGCACACGCGGGCCTTTCGACTCATCCGGGTTACTTAGGCAACGAAGTTCGCTTAATATGCGCTGCTAGTTGTGGAAACCACACGGAGAATCGATGCGGGCAATAATCTTCGCAGCGCTCGTCGCTGCCTGTTGCGATGCGAGCGCGCAAACCGCGACGAATGTCGCGAA
>JBDSRN010000113.1:0-11350 GCA_039929265.1 Steroidobacteraceae bacterium
AACTGGCGGCGCCAGTTCCAGCGCCGCCATCGACCGCACCGGCGAAGACACCCGGAACATGACGCAGCATGTCTGCGACGTTGTTGACAGCACGGCGGTCAAAATCATCGCCTTTCAGCACCGTGACCCCGCCAGGACGGTCATTGCGGCGCGTGAAAGCTGGCCCGAGAGGTCAGCGTGGGGCGTCATCGTGGGGATCATCCAGTGGCCTGTGTCGAGGCGCGCAGTCTGCGCAACCTGGCGCGGGCTGGCGATGCGACCAATTGACGCAGTCAGCCGGCAGCCGTGACCGCGCTCAATGGTGCATGGCGTGATCCGTCGCTTGCTCGCCCGCCGACAGGGCGCCGATGCCATATACCTTGGCCGCGATCTGCCTGCGGCCCGCGTGCAGGAACTCCAGTGTCAGCGGAACTGTTGCACCTTCCACCAGAGGCTGCCGCAGACCTGTCAGCATCACATGCATGCCACTCGGCTCGAACACAACATGGGCTCCGGCAGGCAAGTCGAGCTGCGCGACCATTTCCATCCTCGCGATGCCGTTCTCATCAACCACGGTGCGATGAATTGATGCGGTTTCGCTGACGGGGCTCTGGACACTGAGCAGCTGGTCTGCGGCGCCGTCATTGTAGATCTGCAGGTACATCACGCCCACCGACGCACCCGGCGGCGTCGCCCGAGACCAGACCTTTTCAACGCGCAGCGAACTGGCATCCGCGGCTTCGTCCGGAGTCGCAACCCCGGAGCTGCAGCCCACCGTCCAGGCCAGCACCACTACGAGCAACAAACGACACATCTGACGCATTCGCATTTCCATTGATTCTACTCGCTAGTCGCGCTGCTCCGCAGGCGCGCGCTCAGGACCCGGACGCTTGGCCAGCTTGCGCTGCAGGGAGCGGCGATGCATGCCGAGCAGACGCGCGGCAGCTGAGATGTTGCCTTGCGTTTCGCTCAGCGCCTGCTGGATGTGCTCCCACTCCAGGCGGCTTAGCGGAATCATCGTCTTGACGCCTTCTTCAGACGCAAGGCCCTCGTCGCGCAACGCCCGCAGAATGGCCTCCGCGGTCACGGGCTTGAGCAGGTAGTCATCTGCACCGCGCTTCATGGCTTCCACCGCCGTTGCGACGCTGGCATAGCCGGTGAGCAGCAGGATGCGCATATCCGCATCGATTGCGCGCAGCGGCGCGATGAGATCAAGGCCGGATTCCTGCGCCAAACGCAAATCGACCAGTGCAAAATCGGGGCGCTCGGCCTGGGCCACCTTCAGGGCTTCGTCAGCCGTCTGCGCAGTGACAATTTTGAAATGGCGGCGCTGCAGCGAACGCTGCAGCGTCCTCAAATACAGCAGATCATCGTCTACCAGCAGTCCCAGGCTGCCGGGACCCAATATCGCATCAGTCATGCGCGCGCTCGGGCGGGCAAGCGGAAAAAGACACGCACGCCATTTCCGTCGGCTGCGGCCTGCATGGAAAGCTCACAGCCCAGTCGTTCGATCGTGGCGTGGGAAAGAGCCAGGCCGATACCAAGACCGCCCGATTTGCCGCTCATGAACAGCGTGCTCGGCAGAACAGGCTCCTTCACATCAAACCCGGCACCGTAGTCGCGGATTTCACCTCTAAGACCGGTGGCATCGCCCAGCAGCTTCAGGTCAACACGCGGTGTGCCCTGCTGCTCCCCGGCATCCGCGGCGTTGTTCAGAAGCGCTTGCAGCAGATGCCCCACAGACGACTCCACCTTTTCGTAGCCTGCAATCGCAATTGTGCGCTGTAGATCGATGGCAGGACGAATAAGGCGCCACCGCTCGATGATCTGACGCAGATCCACATCGGCATCTGCCCGGGCCCTGCCTGCCGCGTCCGCAGGCATGGCGAGCTCACGCACGCGATCGCGGCAAATGCCCAGCAGGGCCTGCATCGTTGCGCAGGACTCCTGTTGAACCAGCGTTTTCGCGTCGCCGGCCAGCTCCTCGACCATCAGGGTGAGTGTTCCCAATGGTGTATTGAGTTCATGCGCGACGGAAGCGGCGTGCGTTGCAAGGGCGACGATGCCTTCGTTGCGTGCAAATTGCTCACGTAACCTTGCCACCTCCCGTTCATTCAGACGGGAGGCGGCGGCCATGCGTGACAGGAACACCAGCAGGACGACCGCTGACACCAGGAAGTTCACCAGCATGCCCAGCCTGTGCAGATTGAAGGCATCTCCCATGAACGCGTGGACATGCGGCAACTGTCGACCGATCAAGGTCGATACGGCGTACCCCGCGCCACAGGCAACACTGGTTGCCCAGACCCAACGCCTGGGGAGCGCCACGATCGCAAGCGCAATGGGCAGCAGGAATAGCGAGGCAAAAGGGTTGTCGATTCCACCGCTCCACACGACCAGCCACGTAAGGGCCAGGATGTCCGCTGACAGATGCAGGAATATCTGCGCTGCACTCGCCTCACGACTTTGCCGCACATACCAGGTTGCGTAGACATTGAAGAGCGAGAGCAGCCCGATGCAGCCCCACAGCGGCGCTACTGGCAGTGCGACCTGCATCGGACCGGTGACCACCAGCACGGTGATCGATTGACCTGCTACAGCCAGCCAGCGCAGATTGCATAGCAGCCGCAGGAAAGGTATCGAAACGCGCGCGATCATGAACGTCGCCGATAGCACAAGGGGCTGTGAACGATGGAAAGACCTGCCTTAACCGGCCCTCCCTCCCACTCAAATGTGCTGCCTGTCAACATTCGGTGGATCCGCATCATCATGACGGCAGGCGCGCAGTCAGGGCGACCCGCCTCTCATTTCGCCCCGCCTTCGGCCGCAACGCCAGCACCGCTTTCGCAATAACGACGCAGGGATTCGAGCAGGGCGGGAAGTTCGCGCTTCAAGCTCGAGCGGACGAGCCATCTCGGCACATAGTAGCGCGGAACAATGTGTACTCGGTACGTGACGATCGTAGCCGTGCCGGCATCTTCTGGCACGAACTCCCAAAGCCCTTCGTTTGCACGAAGATCGCCGCGCACTTGGTGGAAACTTACACTGTGGCCGGGATCGTAGTCGGCGCGGAACACATAACGAGTTCTTGGTATATACCAACTCAGGTCGACGACGTGTTCGACCAGTTCCCACGAGCGGTCCGGGCCAGTCTCAAGCACTACACAACGCTGCAAGTGGGGCACAAATTTCAGCGCTGCGGCACAGTCGGTCATGACAGCAAAGATTGTGCTGGCCGGCGCGGCAATGCGCACTGCGGCGCGCACGTCGCCCCGATTGCGCTCGAAGTTCACGTCGGCATCGACCAGTATTTCGCCTCGTGAAAGCGAAACGCGTTGTACTGGGCTCAAAGGCCAATCAGCCGCCATGACGAGCGGTGTGGTCAGGAGGCAGGCCACAACAAGCTGCCAGCCGAATCGCACGGATCCGATCAGCTTCGTGCTCGGAACCCTCATTCATTGAGTATCCTCGTAGTCGGGACAGCGCACGCGGAACTTTCCCGAGTGCGGCGCTGCGGTGAACCGGCCAGTACTGCCTGTCAGTGTCGGGATGGTCTGGCCGTTTGGAGAATTGCGTCCATTGGCGGAAACTGGACCCATGAAAAAACTCAGGCACGAGGCCGAACTATTCAAAGCTGCTTTGGTGGCCGGCATGAAGTATGCGCAGGACCGCAAGGCAGCTGAATTTGAAGCGACAGACTCCGCTAGCGAGAGGGCCCTGTTTATCTATCGCCTGTTGGTGCACGACAAGCTGATTTCTCCGATGCCTGAAGAGCAGGTTAGCGACAAATCGATTCGGCACAGGCTCGCCAACTGGCACGCCCGTCAGCTTCCCGAGGGGCATCTGTTGCTGAAGTGACTTCAGCGCCACCAGTGCCAGTGTCCGGCAATGGGATCGACTGGCGAGTGCGCAACTTGCCCTTTTATAGACAGTTCTGGCCAGCAAATCACGGGTTACCTGTTTCGCCTGAAATCATGCTCACACGCTGGCTCACCACATTCATTGTCTCGATCAGCCTGCTGTTTGCCGCAACGGGTGCGGCGGTCGTGTGCGCCGCCCCGATGCCCATGGACTGCTGCCCCGATCACCCGGCTCCCGGCAAGCAAACGGATTCGTCGAGCCTCTGCTGTATGTCGGTTCCCGCGATCGGCGCGACGGTCGTGCTCGCGTCCAGGCCGCACCTCGGCGCAGTCGACGACATTCCAGCCGCACTGCTATCCACCACCCTGCACTTGCCAGCCCGCCCACACGCGCAGGCCAGGGCAGGCCCTGCGCCCCCTTCCGCGCACGACTGGCCTGACTGCTCGCTGACCTACCTGCGCACCGCCCGGTTGCGCATCTAGCTTTTCCCGACCTGCGGGTCCCTGCGACCTGTGCCTGACTACCGACGCATCCATGGGATGCGCTCTGAATCTGGTTGGAGGAAAAGCGCCATGACCGATTCCGTCTTGTCGAAATCACGCGTGGTGCCACAAGCAACGTGGCGCCGGGCAATGCTTCTGATACTGCTGCTTCCCTCTGCGGGCTTTGCGCAGGATGCCGCGCTCAGCCTGGATGAGGCGATCGCGCTCGCGCTGCAGCAGGCACCCGAAATCTCCGCAGGCGAGGCAGGCCTCATGTCCGCACAATCGATGCTCCGCAGTGCTGGCCGATTGCCCGATCCACAGCTGATTGCGGGAATCGACAACCTGCCCGCAAACGGACCGGACTCGTATTCGCTGACATCGGACTTCATGACGATGCGCAAGGTAGGCCTCGCACAGAACTTCCCGAATGCAACCAAACGCCGGCTGCAGCGAGAACTCGCCAGTGCCAACGTGACCACTTCGGAATTTGAACTGCAGCAGACGCGTCTCGAGATAACGCGCGGGGTGACGCAGGCATGGATTGCTCTGGCAAGCACGGACACGGCGTTGCAGGAACTTCGCGCCCTGCTTGCGGATGTGCAACTTCAAGCCCGCTCCGCGCGCAGCTCGCTGGCGGCGGGAAGGGATTCCAGTGCCGACGCGCTGATGGCTGAGATGGCGGTGGTGCAGTTTGACAATCGCTTGCTGGCTCTTGAAACAGAAGCCCACATCGCACAAGCGGAGCTGTCGCGGTGGATTGGCCAGGCAGCGGCTCGCCCTCAGGCAGACATGCCTGCACTCGATCAGCTGCCTGCATCAGGCGATGCCTTGCGGTCCTCGATTCATCAGCATGCGTACCTTCTACCACTGGAAGCGCGCATTGCTGCAGCACACACGAACGTTGAACTTGCGAAGTCCGAGAAGCGACCAGACTGGAGCGGAGAGCTGACCTATGCGCTGCGGGGAGCACCGTACTCGAACATGGTTTCGCTGCAGTTTCGTATCGGCTTGCCGCTCTTCGCGCGCGACCGCCAGGATCCACAGATTGCAGCGAAGGGCGCTGATTTGCGACGCCTGCAAGCCGAGCGCGAATCCGAAGTGCGCATGCACGACACGCAGATTCAGGAAATGCTGGCGCGATGGCAGAGCCTGGGTGTGCAGCTCACACGCTTCGACAAAGAGTTGCTGCCGTTATCGAAGGAGCGCCATCGCGCGGCAATGGCAGGGTTGAGTGGTGGACGCGGAGACTTGAAGGCCGTGATTGACGCCGCCACCACGCGCGGCGATCTGTTGATCGAGCAGGCGCGCCTCACACGCGAGCGCGGTGAGGCCTGGGCCTACCTGCGCACTCTGCAATCGAAAACCCCTCAGACGCTCAGCGGAGACAAGCCATGACTTCCACGCCACGACTGACGTTTGGGGCCCTTCTGTTGATCGTCACCGGGGCTGCGGCCGGTTATTGGTACGCGAAACACCGCGCATCCGATGAACCGATGGCTGACATGTCAGGCTCGGCTGACCGCAAACCACTTTACTGGCACGACCCCATGGTGCCAGGCACGCGCTTCGACAAACCGGGCAAGTCCCCGTTCATGGATATGCAGCTGGTGCCCGTCTACGCAGATGAAATTAACGCAAGCCCGGGTGTGCGGATCGATTCTGCGATGTCCCAGACGTTGGGAGTGCGTACGGGCAAGGTGGAACGTGCGGTATTTGCGCAATCGCTCAAGGCTGTGGGCAGTGTGGCGTTCGATGAGCGCCTGCTGGCCCTGCTACCTGCGCGCGTTGATGGCTATGTGCAGCGTCTCCATGTGAAGGCCCCGCTCGAACATGTTCGACAAGGGCAACCGCTGGCCGAAATCACCGCGCCTCAATGGATCGCAGCGCAGGAGGAATATCTCTCCCTCCTGGATGCGCAATCCGATCGCGGCAAGGCCGTGCGGGACGCCGCGCGTCAGCGACTCCTCGTGCTCGGTGTGCCGGAATCAACTGTTGCGGCGATCGAACGCGATCACAAGACATACGTCACCACGTCCTTGCTGGCACCGCGTGATGGCGTGCTGACGGAGATCCTGGTGCGCGAGGGCAGCGCATTCATCGCAGGCAGCAGCCTGTTCCGGATCAACGGGCTGGCCACCGTCTGGGTGATCGCACAGTTGCCGGAGGTCGAGACGAGTCTCGCAGCACCGGGTTCACCCGTGGATGTGATGGCAGTGGCCTGGCCCGGACAACACTTCAAAGGTCGCGTCACGGCGCTGCTCCCGCAGCTGGATCCGGCAACGCGAACAATCAGTGTGCGGATGGAAGTCGCCAATCCGGACGGCAGACTGGTGCCCGGCATGTCGGTTTCCCTGGAGATCGCCAAGGCCACGCCTGCTGCACAGCTCCTGATTCCCAGCGAAGCGGTGATCGTCACCGGTACGCGTAGCGTCGTCATCCTGCGGCGTGGCGAACGCTTCGAGGTTGCCGACGTGAGCGTGGGCAGCGAAAGCGGTGGGCGCACGAGCATCCTCTCCGGACTTGCGGAAGGCGATGAGGTCGTTCTCTCCGGACAATTCCTGCTCGACTCGGAAGCGAATCTCAAGGCAGGTGTTGATCGCCTGCAGGCACCCGCGTCGGACACGACGCCATGATCGCGAAACTGATCCGCTACGCCCTGGCCAATCGGCTGCTGGTGCTGATTGCAACCTTCGGCGTGATTGCGTGGGGTGGCTGGTCACTGCTCCATATGCCCATGGACGCTCTGCCCGACCTCTCTGATGTGCAGGTCATCATCCGTACCCCCTATCCGGGACAGGCACCGCGAATCGTCGAGGATCGGGTGACGTATCCGCTCACGACCGCCCTGCTTTCGGTACCGGGCGCGAAGACAGTACGCGGCTATTCACTCTTCGGGGATTCCTTTGTCTACGTGCTCTTTGAAGACGGGACCGATCTCTACTGGGCGCGGTCGCGTGTGTTGGAGTACCTGAACCAGGTGCAGGGTCGGATGCCTGCCGGTGTGACGCCGACGATCGGCCCGGACGCAACAGGTGTTGGCTGGATCTATGAATACGCGCTGGTGGATCGCAGTGGTGGTCATGACCTCGCGCAGTTGCGTGCAATACAGGACTGGTTCCTCAAGCTCGAGCTCAAGACCGTCGCGGATGTCGCCGAGGTGGCCACGGTCGGCGGCATGGTCAACGAATATCAGATCATGCTGCTGCCCGACCGTATGCGCGCTTATGGCATTAACCAGCAAGAAGTAGCAGACGCAGTTCGAGCCTCCAACCAGGAGGCTGGCGGCTCGGTGCTGGAGTTGGGCGAAGCGGAGTACGCTGTGCGGCTCACGGGTTACCTGCGCAATCTCGATGACTTCCGCGCAATCGTGTTGCGGGCCGGGGCCGACGGCGTACCGGTTTACCTGCGTGACGTGGCCCGCGTGCAGCGGGGCCCGGCAATGCGGCGTGGCATCGCGGAACTCGACGGAGAGGGCGAAGTCACTGGCGGTGTCGTTATCTTGCGCTCCGGTAAGAACGCGCTTTCAACACTCAATGCCGTCAAAGCTCGTATTGAAATACTGAAACGAAGCCTGCCCGCCGGCGTCGAAATCGTGCCCACCTATGACCGGTCGCAGCTCATTGGGCGCGCCATCGACAACATCTCCGGCAAGCTCGTCGAAGAGTTCATCGTCGTCGCGCTCGTGTGCCTGGCATTCCTGCTCCATCTTCGTTCTGCGCTGGTCGCCATCGTTACGCTGCCTGTTGGAGTGCTGGCAGCGTTCATCGCCATGCGCTACCAGGGCGTGGACGCCAACATCCTGTCGCTGGGCGGTATTGCAATTGCAATCGGCGCAATGGTCGATGCCGCGATCGTGATGATCGAGAATCTGCACAAGCACATGGAGCGTTGGCAGCACGCAAATCCGGGGCTTGCGCCCACTGCCGGCCAGCGCCTGGAGCTGGTAAGTCAGGCAAGCATCGAAGTTGGTCCCGCTCTCTTCGTCAGTCTGCTGATCATCACACTGTCGTTCATCCCGATCTTTACACTGGAGGCACAGGAAGGACGACTGTTCGCACCGCTGGCCTACACCAAGACTTATGCGATGGCAGCATCCGCAGCGCTCTCAGTCACGCTGGTCCCGGTTTTGATGAGCTATCTGATTCGCGGTCGCATACCCACGGAAGAACGCAACCCGCTCAACCGCGCACTCATACGCATCTACAGGCCAGTGCTCGACCGGGTGCTGGCCGCGCCGCGCACGGCGCTCGTCGTGGCGCTGCTGCTCATCGCCGCGACCGCCCTGCCCGCCATGAAACTCGGCGGCGAGTTCATGCCCATGCTGGACGAGGGAGACCTGCTCTACATGCCTTCGAGCCTGCCGGGCCTGTCGGTGGGAAAGGCCAGTCAGCTTCTGCAACAGCAGGACCGGCTGCTCAGGACAGTACCTGAGGTACAGCGCGTGTTCGGCAAGATGGGGCGCGCGGAAACAGCTACTGATCCGGCGCCGATCGAGATGACCGAGACGGTAGTCCAACTCAAGCCGCAATCACAGTGGCGTCCTGGGCTGACCCGCGATGCATTGCTCGCAGAGCTTGACCAACGACTCACTATTCCGGGGCTCGCCAATGTCTGGGTACCGCCTATCCGCAATCGCATCGACATGCTCGCGACCGGCATCAAGACTCCGGTGGGCATCAAGATCGCGGGTGCGGATCCAACCGTCATCGATCGCGTCGCGAGCGACATCGAACGTATCGTGCGCGCGGTACCCGGCGTGAGCTCGGCCCTGGCGGAGCGCCTGGCCGGTGGCCGCTATATCCAGATCGACCGCGACCCAGTCGCGGCCGCACGCTACGGACTTCGCGAAGCCGACCTGCAGGAGCTGATCAGCACGGCGGTGGGCGGCGAATCGCTGGGCGAGACCGTCGAGGGCCTGCAACGCTTTCCGATCACGCTGCGTTATCCCCGCGAACTGCGCGACTCGATCGAGGGCCTGCGTGCATTGCCGATTACCACGCCATCCGGCGCGCAGATCACACTGGGAACCGTCGCCACACTGCGCATCGCCGACGGCCCCCCAATGCTGCGCAGCGAAAATGCGCGGCTGTCAGGCTGGGTTTACGTGGATCTTCGAGGCCGTGACCTGAGCTCAGCCGTCGCCGCCATGCAGGCGGCAGTTGCCAACGACCTGAGGTTGCCTGCCGGCTATTCCATCGCCTGGTCCGGGCAGTTCGAGTACCTGCAGCGAGCCCGCGCCAAATTGCAACTCGTCGTGCCCGTGACGCTCGGCATCATCTTCGTGCTGCTCTGTCTCACCTTCCGGCGCGTCGATGAGGCATTGCTCATCATGGCAACCCTGCCAATTGCTGCCTGCGGCGGCGTGTGGCTGGTCTATCTGCTGGGGCACGATGTCTCCGTCGCAACCATTGTGGGCTTCATCGCACTTGCTGGTGTTGCAGCCGAGTTCGGTGTGGTGATGCTGTTGTATCTAAAACAATCCTGGGAGACGCGGCTCGCCGCCGGGCTCGCTCCCACCAGAGCCCTTCTGAGCGAGGCCATCCGGGAAGGCGCAGTACTGCGCGTCCGCCCCAAGGCGATGACGGTATCGGTGATTTTCGCAGGCCTGTTGCCGATCATGTGGAGTCACGGCACAGGATCGGAACTGATGCAGCGCATCGCTGCACCGATGATCGGCGGAATGATCACGGCCCCGCTGCTCTCAATGCTTATCTTGCCTGTCGTCTATCAGTGGTTGCGTCGCCCGCGAGGCACTGGAGGTCAATGGAACGCCAGCACAGCAGTAACTCCATGAATGTCACAACCCGATGCGCACTTGCCCTCGCCCTTGCACCATCTCCGCTCAGCGCTGCCGGCCGACCGGCATTTTGTCGTGTTCACGCGCGAGAGCTGGCAGACTTTCTCGCGCGGTTCCCAAGCATCCCGGTCTGGGCGTTGGTGCCGTTCCAGATCTGTGCAGGCAGCACATGACCGCGCTCGGCGTGCGAGCCGTGAAATTGATGCGGCCCGTCGTCGTCAAGGCGGTTGGAGTGATTGCTCGACAGGATCAGCAGTCGAGATGATCTGCTAGTCAAATGCGGGGGGACGTCGCCGCGGGTAACACGCCGCGGATCTGCTCGAAGGCCACCCCCAGGCCGAGAAGCTGCCGGTCTTTGCCAGGCGGACCATCGAACTCGATACCGACTGGAAGACCATCAGGCGTCAAGCCCGCGCAGACACAGAGTCCTGGAAGGCCAATATTGCTCGCAATATCAGCATTGCGTGTATAGGTTTGTGAAGCCGAAACACTGGCACCGCGAAATTCCACCTGATCGCTCTGCGTAATGGGACGGGCAGGCAACGGGGTAGCGGGCAGCACGAATGCGTCGAGTCGATGGTCGCGAAATAGCGCGTCACAGGCGGCGATCAGTTGTGGGCGTTGGACATCCAGAGCTTTCCGATACGCTGGCTCAAGACTGGCATGCCCGGCGAGTTGCGAGCGGAACATTTTCTGGAGATCGCCTGTATAAATTCGATCTATGAGGAACTCGAATTCGACACCGCGCGCTGAGGTGCGCAGGTAGGCGGGAATGTCTTCTATCATTTCATACACCAGCAGCGTACCCGAGATGGCTTCATTCAACCGACGGATTTCATCGCCGCTGATTTCAATCAGCTCGGCTCCGGCTTCCTCGAGTTTCTTCAGCGCCTGCTCGATCACCTGCTCGGTCATGGGATCTAGTTCGTGATAGAACACATCACGCAGTAACCCGAGGCGTACTCCACGAAGTGACACACTCGGTATCGGGTCAACCACTCCCCGCAGCGCGCTGTCCATCCATGCGACATCCGTGGCTGTGCGTCCCATTGGACCGACCGTATCTCGGGTATGAGACAGCGGCAACACGCCAGCAGTCGGATAGCGTCCGAGGGTGGGACGAAGGCCTGCTATGCCGCAAAGTGAAGCCGGCATGCGAACCGATCCGGCAGTGTCGGTGCCAAGACCCGCGGGTACGACGCCTGCCGCAATCGCAGCAGCCGTGCCG
>JBDSRN010000114.1:0-17244 GCA_039929265.1 Steroidobacteraceae bacterium
AGCGTCATCGTCCAGTCCGGCGACGAGGTGCATTTCAACACACGGGTCGTCGCGGAGCAGTTCGCCGGCAAGCGCGCACTGCAGCGTCACCAGCTCATCTATGCCGCGCTCGGCGAGCTGATGGGTGGCGAGATCCACGCGCTGTCCATCGACGCGCTGACGCCCGAAGAATCGACGACAAGGAAATGAACTTGGACAAACTGCTGATCCAGGGCGGAATTCCGCTCGAGGGCGAGGTGCGCATTTCCGGCGCGAAGAACGCGACCCTGCCGATTCTGGCCGCAGCGCTGCTCGCCGATGGGCCGTGCACCATTGCCAATGTGCCGCATCTGCACGACGTCACCACGCTGATCGAGCTGCTCGGTCGCATGGGCGTCTCGGTGACGATCGATGAAAAGATGCGCATCGAGGTCGATGCCAGCACGATCAAGGAATATTTCGCGCCGTACGATCTGGTGAAGACGATGCGCGCTTCGATACTCGTGCTCGGCCCGCTTGTCGCGCGCTTCGGTCATGCCGACGTGTCGCTGCCCGGCGGTTGCGCGATCGGCGCACGCCCGGTGAACATCCACGTCGCCGGACTGCAGGCGATGGGCGCGGACATCCACATCGAGAATGGCTACATCAAGGCGCGCGCGAGCAAGCTGAAGGGCGCGCGACTCGTGCTCGACACGGTCACCGTCACGGGCACCGAGAACCTGATGATGGCTGCGACGCTCGCCGAGGGCGAAACCGTTCTCGAGAATGCCGCGTGCGAGCCCGAAGTGGTCGACCTCGCAAACTTTCTCATCGCGATGGGCGCGAAGGTCGAAGGCGCGGGCACGCCAAAGATCGTGATCAACGGCGTGAAGAAACTTGCCGGCTGCAGCTACGAAGTGCTGCCCGACCGAATCGAGGGTGGCACGTTTCTCGTCGCCGGTGCGATCACCGGCGGACACGTGCGCATCAAGAACTCCCGCCCCGCGCATCTCGACGCCGTGCTGCTGAAGCTCGAAGAAGCGGGTGCGAAAGTCGGTCGCGGCGAGAACTGGATCGAAGTCGAAATGCGCGGCAAGCGGCCCAAATCCGTGGACGTGCGCACCGCGCCATACCCCGCATTCCCCACCGACATGCAGGCGCAGTTCGCCGCGCTGAACACTGTAGCCGAGGGCACGGGCACGATCGTCGAGACCATTTTCGAGAACCGTTTCATGCACATGCTCGAGATGCGGCGCATGGGCGCAGAGATCCGGCTCGAGGGCAACACCGCAATCATCAAGGGCGTGGAAAAACTCACCGCCGCACCGGTGATGGCAACCGACCTGCGCGCCTCCGCAAGCCTTGTGCTCGCGGGCCTCGTCGCGCAGGGCGCCACAGAGATAGAACGCATCTATCACATCGATCGCGGCTACGAGGCGATCGAGGAAAAGCTCTCGGGACTGGGCGCGCAGATCCGGCGCGTACCGAACTAGCGCTTATCGCTGATCGCTGCCGGGCGGCTCGATGACGCCGATCTGCAGCTGCACCTTGTCCGCGCCGCGCAGCATCGACAGCTTCACTTTTTCGCCGGGCTTGTGACGTGCAATCTGAGCGTAGGCATCCTGCGCGTTCTTTACATCGCGCCCGTCGACCGTGAGCACGATGTCGCCAAGCTCTACACCTGCTGAGGATGCCGGGCTGTCGCGATACAGGTTCACGACGACGACGCCACCCTGTGCGAGGCCGTATTGTTGGGCCTGCGTCGCCGTGATGTCCCGCGGGAGAATGCCGATCCAGCCGCGAATCACGCGCCCGTGATCCAGGATCTCGCGCATCACGCCGCGCACCAGGTCCACGGGGATTGCGACGCCGATGCCCTCGGCGCCGAGATTCTTGCCGAGCACCGCGGTGTTGATGCCGATCAGCTCGCCGCGTGAGTTCACCAGCGCGCCGCCGGAATTGCCCACGTTGATTGCCGCATCGGTCTGGATGAAGCTCTCGAACGTGGCAACGCCCAGCTGTGCGCGGCCGGTGGCACTGACGATGCCGTGCGTCACCGTCTGCGACAGGCCCAGCGGGCTGCCGATCGCGAGCACCACGTCGCCCACCTTTACCTGGTCGGAGCGCCCGAGCGGCATCACCGGCAGCGTCTTCATGGCGATCTGGAGCACCGCCAGATCGGTGTCCGGATCGCGCCCCACCACCTTGGCCTGCGTGGCGCGTCCGTCGGCGAGTTGCACGCTGATCTGAGTAGCATTAGCGATCACGTGATGATTGGTGACGATGTGGCCTTCGCGATCCACGATCACGCCCGACCCCAGCCCGGACTGCGTGCGCTGGCGGTACTGCGGCACGGTGGGCCCGAAGAACTGCTCGAAACCCATCGTCGGAATGCGCTCTTTCACCACCTGGGCGGTGTAGATATTCACCACCGCAGGTGCGCTCGCCTGCACCGCGTCGGCATAGGACTGTGCCGCGTGTTCCGCGCGAACCGGCTCGGGGGTCGCGGTGGCGGGCGGACCCGGCGGTGGCGTGAACACGGGGGGTGCCTGCGCGCTGACAGCCGGAATTGATGCTCCGCGACGCAGAAGCTCAGGGCGCCATGCGACGATGAGGAAGGCGAACGCCAGCCCGAGCACGATCGAAGCTGCCATGAAACCCAGCACGCGCCCGATTTGTCTCCCCGCCATCGTTGGTGTCGCCTTAAGCGTATAAACGATTGTGTATAATGCGGCACTTCCCGTGGTTCTACGTAGTCTCGCGTGAATCCGGCGAGGGTGGATCTGCGGCTTAATTACTGTTGGACGTCTTAGAGGCTGATTGATGAGCGATAGCGCAGGAGCCGGAACCGGGGCAACGTTGGGCGGAACCTTGGGCGACCCCGGCAAGACCGAGGGCCCGGCGGACGATAGCCGACGTCATTTTCTCACGCTCGCCACGACGGCCACCGGGGTACTCGGTGCCGCCTTTGCGGCTGTGCCGTTCATCGCCTCCTGGGCACCGTCCGAACGCGCGCGCGCTCTGGGCGCCCCCGTCGAGGTAGATGTTTCGAAGCTCGAGCCGGGACAGATGATCACGGTAACTTGGCGCAAGCAGGCGATCTACGTGGTGCATCGCACGCCGGACATGGTCACCAAGCTGAGCGGCCACGACGGTGAGCTGAAGGACCCGGAATCCCAGGAGTCCGATCAGCCCACGTACGCCAAGAACGATGCGCGCGCCCTGCGTCCCGACTACCTCGTGATCATTGGCAACTGCACGCACCTGGGCTGCCTTCCGAAAGCGCGCTTCGACGGCGCTGCCCCCGAGCTGGGCGCCAACTGGCCCGGCGGCTTCTTCTGCCCCTGCCATGGTTCGCGCTTCGACCTTGCCGGTCGTGTGTTCGAAGGCTCACCCGCCTCGGTGAACCTGCGCATTCCGCCGTATTCCTTCAATGGTGAGGCCACCCTGGTGATTGGCGTCGATAGCGGCGCTGCCGAGAAAGGAGCCGCGTAATGGCTGCCACTCCGAGCAAGACTGCGCCCGTGCGCAGTGGTTTCATGGGCTGGCTCAACAAGCGCCTGCCCGTCGACGAGATGATGGAGTCGCAGCTCACGGGCTACTACGCGCCCAAGAACTTCAACATCTGGTACTTCTTCGGTTCGCTCGCGCTGCTGGTGCTGGTCATGCAGCTCGTCACGGGCATCTTCCTCACCATGCACTACAAGGTGGGCGAGGCGACGTCGTTCGACTCGGTCGAATACATCATGCGCGAAGTGCCGTATGGCTGGCTGCTGCGCTATCTGCACAGCACCGGCGCATCCGCGTTTTTCATTGTCATCTATCTGCACATGTTCCGCGCCTTCCTGTACGGCTCGTACAAGGCGCCGCGCGAACTGCTGTGGCTGTTCGGCATGGCGCTGTATCTCGCGCTGATGGCCGAGGCGTTCATGGGCTACGTGCTGCCCTGGGGCAACATGTCGTTCTGGGGCGCGCAGGTGATCGTGAACCTGTTCGGCACCATCCCGGTCATCGGACCTGGTCTGGTCGAGTGGATCCGCGGGGATTACGGCATCGCCGACGCCACACTGAACCGCTTCTTCTCGCTGCACGTGGTCGCGATTCCTCTGGTCCTGCTGCTGCTGGTGGCTCTACATCTGATCGCGCTGCGCCAGACCGGCTCCAACAATCCGGACGGCATCGAAATCAAGGAAAAGAAGGGTGCCGATGGCAAGCCGCTCGACGGCATTCCTTTCCACCCGTACTACACGGTGAAGGATGTCGTAGGCGTGGGCGTATTCCTCACGCTGTTCGTGATCGTCGTGTTCTTCATTCCTACTTTCGGCGGGCTGTTCCTCGAAGGGCCGAACTTCGAGCCGGCGAACCCGGTGTCGACGCCCGAGCACATCGCTCCGGTGTGGTACTTCACGCCGTTCTACGCAATCCTGCGCGCTGTGCCGGATCAGAAGATCGGCGCGCTGCTGATGGCGCTGTCGGTGGTGGTGTTCCTGTTCGTGCCCTGGCTGGATCGCTCGCCGGTGAAGTCCACGCGCTATCGCGGCTGGATCTGGAAACTGGCGCTGACGATCTTTGCGATCTCGTTCGTCGCGCTGGGTTATCTGGGGCTCAAGCCGGCGGAGGGCACCTACACGCTCGCTGCGCGCTTCTTCTCCATCACGTACTTCGCGTTCTTTTTATTGATGCCGTTCTACACCCGCATCGATCCGGTGAAACCTGTGCCCGAGCGAATCCCGGCGGTGTCCCATGACTAAGGTCATGACCAGTAAACTGTTGGGCATGCTTGCGGCCAGTCTGTGGCTGCTGGTTGCGACTCCCGGCATCTCCGCGGAGCACGAAGGCGGCCACGGTGATCCATACGACTGGAAGGCCTGGAAGGCCGGCAATGTCGTCGCGAACACGGCGTCGCTGCAGCGTGGCGCACGCAACTACGTCAATTACTGCCTTGGTTGTCACTCGCTGAAGTACCTGCGCTACGAGCGCATGGCGAACGACCTCAACATCCCCGACGCGGAGCTGCGCCGCAACCTCATCCTGACCGGTGATAAACCCACCGATTACATGATGAGCAACTTCCCGCACACGGACGGCGAGGCGTTCTTCGGTCGTGCGCCGCCGGATCTGTCGCTGATCGCACGCGCGAAGAGCCCGGACTACGTGTATCAGTTCCTGAAGACCTTCTATGTCGATGAGACCAAGCCCACCGGCACTAACAACCTCGCGCTCGATGGGGCCGCCATGCCTGCGGTTCTGTCGGAGCTCGAGGGCGTGAAACGCGCCGTGTTCCACGAGGGCGAAGCAGCCGGCGGTCACGTGGATGGCAAGCGCCTCGCCGGTTTCGAGCGCGTCTCCACCGGGCATCTCAGCGACGAGCAGTTCGACGAGTTCGTTCGCGACACGGTGAATTTCCTGGATTACGCCGGTGAGCCTGCTCAGCTCAAGCGCGTGCACATGGGAATTTGGGTCGTGCTCTTCCTGCTCGTGTTCACCTGGTTTGCGTGGCTGATGAAGCGTGAGTATTGGAAGGACGTTCACTGATCGCCCAACGCGGATACCCGCCTCGAGGAGAGTGATTCTTGTCGAGTCGCCGTTCGATCATGACCTTGTTCTCTGCGCCGGACGATCCTGCGAGCCATCGCACGCGTATCGTTCTTGCCGAGAAGGGCATCGGCATAGACGTGGTGAGCGTCACCCCGGGGCGTTTCCCCGAGGATCTCCTGGACCTCAACCCGTATCACAGCGTGCCGACGCTCGTGGACCGGGACCTGGTTTTGTACGACTCGCGCGTCATCATCGAGTACCTCGACGAGCGCTTCCCGCATCCTCCGCTGATGCCGGTGGATCCGGTGACACGCGCGCAGTTCCGCCTCGCGCTTTACCGCATAGAGCGTGACTGGTACACGCTCGCGCAGCAGATTGAAGCCGAGCCGGACCGCAAGAAAGGGCAGGTGCTGCGCCAGTCGCTGCGGGACCTGGTGCTGCAGTGCGCGGATGTGTTCAAGGTAAAGCCGTTCTTTCTCAGCGATGAGTTCTCGCTGGTGGATGCCAGCATCGCCCCGATCCTGTGGCGCCTCCCGCGCTACGAGATCCCCCTGCCGAAGGAAGCGCAGGCCCTGATGCGCTACGCGAACCTGGTGTTCTCGCGCCTCGGTTTCCGCAGTTCACTGTCGGATCTGGAGCAGGAGATGCGGGTTGCCTGAGCACTCGCGCCGGCCCTACCTGCTTAGGGCGATGCACGAGTGGATGATCGACTGCGGCTACACCCCGCAGGTGATCGTCGACGCCACTCGCCCCGGCGTCGAAGTGCCCCGGGCATTCGTGAAGGACGATCGCATCGTCCTCAATCTCTCACCGAGCGCGACGCAGAACCTCACCCTCGGCAACGAGTGGCTCATGTTCAGCGCGCGGTTCTCGGGCGTGGTGCATCACATCCAGTTGCCGGAAAGCGCTGTGCTCGGGATCTACTCGCGCGAGACGGGGCAGGGGATGGTGTTTCCGGAGGATGGTGATGAGACGTCGTCGCCCACGGATCCGCCGGACACGCCGCCGAAGGATGGGCCGGATGGGCCGCCTGCGTCACCTTCGCCGGAACCGCGCGCGAGGCCGCAGCTCAAGATTGTGAAGTGAGCTTTCCGGGAACGCCCTGCCCCATTCAGATCGAGAACCCTTCCTCGCTGATCGGCAACGTCCTTATCCGATGTCCCGTGGCCGCGAAGATCGCATTCGTGATCGCGGGGGCGAGCGGTGGCAACGCCGGCTCGCCGCATCCCGTTGGCGAGTAGTCGCTCTGGATGAAGTGCAGTTCGATGTTCTTCGGCGCCTTGTCCATGCGCAGCAGCGGGTACTGGTGGAAGTTGGTTTCGAGCACGCGGCCGTTCTCCACCGTAATCTTCTGCCCGAGCATCGCCGACACGCCGTCGATCACCGAGCCGACGCATTGCTGTTCGGCTCCGCTCGGATTCAGCACCGGACCGACATCGCCGACGACGACCACGCGATGAATCGTGAGCCTCTTCTTCGCATCCACACTCACGTGCGCGAGATTCGCGAAGTGCCCCTGGTGCGAAAAATAGAACGCGATGCCGAGACCCTGGCCCATGGGCAGCTTCCTGCCCCAGCCTCCGAGCTCGGCGGCCTTGCGGATTACCGCTGCGGCGCGATCTGTATTGAGCGAGTTGCCCTTGCCCGGATCGAGCCAGCGCGGCTCGCCCAGCACTTCGAGCAATAGCTCGACGTGATCGCGTTTGCCGGCAACTGCGAGCTCGTGCAGGAAACTCTGCGTCGCGAATGCGGCAACGTTTGAGCCAGGTGCGCGCCACGGGCCGAACGGCATCCTGGCGGGCAGGAACGACTGCGTCGCGCGATAGTTCGGCAGCAGCATGCCGATCTGCTCGTTCGGGCCGATCGAGCCGGCCTGCACCGCGTTTTTGCCGTCCAGTGAAAACGAGATGACGTGGTCCTGCCACGCAGCGATTCGGCCTTCCTTCGTGAGAGCGCCAGTGAACGCATGGAAACCGGCGGCACGATAGAAGTCGTGCGCCATGTCGTCCTCGCGCGTCCACTGCAGCTTCACCGGCACGCCGATCTTCTTCGCGATCAGCGCGGCCTCGACCAGGTAGTCGTTCGCAAGACGACGACCGAAGCCGCCGCCGATGCGAGTGATGTTGAGCGTGACGGCGGTGGGCTCAATGCCGAGCGCCGTCGCCACAAGCGGCAGGCCAATGTCCGGCGCCTGTGTCGGTGCCCACAGCTCGATCTTGCCGTCGCGGACCCACGCGGTAGCGTTCATCGGCTCGAGTTGCGCGTGCGAGACGTGCGCGAAGCCATACGTGCTCGTGATCTTCTTCGCGGCGCCCGCGAGTGCGGCATCAACATTGCCGGATGACTTGATCGGCTCGGTGACGGTGGCGGGCTGCGTCGCCATCGCGTACGCCTGCTTGCGCGCGGCGCTCCAGCTGTCCTTCGAAGCCTGGCTCTCGTCCCACTGCACCTTGAGTCGCTTGCGCGCGGAGATCGCATTCCAGGTGGAGTCCGCCACGATCGCGACGCCGGGCTGCGCGCCCGCGCGCGCCCATGCCAAGAAATCCGTGCTGCCTTCGATAATGAAGCAATCCTTCACGCCGGGCAGCGCCTTCACTTCCTCGAAGTTGGCGCTCACCGGCTTGCCAGCGAACGCGGGGCATTTCTCGTACACGGCGAACAGCATGCCGGGGAGTGTCTGGTCGATGCCATAGATCGGCTTGCCCGTGACCACGGCGAGATTGTCGATGTGCGGCTGCGGCTTGCCAAGCAGCTTCCAGTCCTTGCGGTCCTTGAGCTTCAGCGCCTTGTCATCTGGCAGCGTCTGCCTGGCGGCGAAGCCGGCGAGCGAGCCGTAGGTAGCGCGGCGATTGCTCGCCGCATGCAAGACGACGCCGTTGTCGGTCGTGAGCTGCTCGCGCGGCACACTCCACTGCTGCGCGGCGGCGGAGAGGAGCACGTAGCGCGCGGTGGCCCCGGCGCGGCGCAGGAGATCCCAGTTGCTCGGCGTGGAGGTCGAGCCGCCCGCGGTCTGACGACCGTACAGCGTGGCGTTGGCGAGCGCCTGTTCGATCTTCACGCGCTGGAAGTCCACGTCCAGCTCTTCGGCGAGCATCATCGGCAACGAAGTGCGCGTGCCCTGCCCCATGTCGGGGTTTTTCGCGACGAGCGTGATGGTGTCGTCCGGCGCGATGCGGATGTAGGCATTGAGCTGCGCAGCACTCGCCACACCTTCCTGGCCTTCGCCCGCGTGCACGACGCGCACACCTATCGTGAGCGTGCCGGCGATGCCGGCCATCTGGATGAAGCGGCGGCGATTCACGCGCAGCGACTGTCGCGTGACATCGAGCGTATCGGTGAGCAGCTGTTCGTACGGATCGGCGCTCATGCGGCACCGCCGGCGAGTTTGGCGGCCGCGGAATGGATCGCCTTGCGGATGCGCGGATAGGTGCCGCAGCGGCAGATGTTGCCGGCCATGTGCGTGTCGATGTCCGCATCGGTGGGCTTCGGGATCTGCTTCAGCAGCGCTGTCGCGCTCATGATCTGGCCCGCCTGGCAGTAACCACATTGCGGCACGTCGATCTCCATCCACGCGGCCTGCACGGCAGAGAGGCTGCCGTCGGCACCGGCGAGGCCTTCGATCGTCGTGATCTTCGCGCCTTCGAGCGCGGAGATGGGAAGTTGACAGGAGCGCGTGGGGGCGCCGTTGAGATGCACGGTGCACGCGCCACACTGCGCCACGCCGCAGCCATACTTTGTACCCGGCAGCCCGAGCGTGTCACGCAGCACCCACAGCAGCGGGGTGTCATCGGCGACGCCCTCGACCGCTGTTGCCTTGCCATTCACTTCGAAACGAATCATGGCGGACCCCTCGCGTTTGGTGGCCCATTATAGGGTCAGACCGAGGGCTGAATATCAGGACTGGTGCCAGTCAGCAGGACGGGCGCGCCAGGCATCGGCGCGGTTCAAGCGCACTACACAAGACCTTCCTGAATCAGCAGCCGAATGCCGCCTTGATCCAGTTGCAGAGCAGGGCGCCGTCCCGCACCTGCACCTCAATCACATCGAATCGCGCGCGCCGGCTGCGCAGTTCGCGATGCGTCATCAGCAGGTGCTGTGCGGTGCGCACTATGTGACGGCGCTTGGTGGCATCAACGCTGGCTGCGCCGCCGCCGTAGTCCGCGCGGCTGCGCGCGCGCACTTCGACGATCAGCAGCAGATCAGGTGCAAGCGTGCCGATGATGTCGAGCTCGCCGATACGACAGCGATAGTTGCGCAGGAGGATCGCGACACCCTGCGATCGCAGCAGTGCGGCCGCCGCATCTTCCGCTGCACGTCCCAGTGCCTGACGGCCGTTGAGCGCCATGGCGTTACCGTCTGTCCATTTGGCGAATCGAAGAGTGCCCGAGCCGTTAAACTGGACGGCCAGAATTGTGGAGTGGTGAATGAAAGCCAGTGAAGTCAAGCCCGGTGAGTGCTATCGAACCCAGAACAACTGGGTGCGCTACGTTGAGAATATCGAAGACGGGAAGGTGCGCTACCGATCGCGCGGCGCCACGTTCACCGCGGGCTGGACCACATCCGAATCGTTTCAGTATCAGAAGCTGCAGATGTTCGCATTCGACGTGATCGAGCGCGTGGAGGAAAACTGGCAGGCTTGAACGATTTCTCGTCGCTGGCCTAGTTCACCACGCCAATCAGTTTCGGCACGCCATTGCGCAGCTGCGCCCAGTCCAGATCGCGGCGCACGTGGCGGTCCTGATCGATACTGAGCTTGCCGGTCATTCCGTCGACAGCAACCGCTTTGCCGCCAGAGCCGCGCAGCGCCTGCATCAGATTGAACGCATCGAAGCCGAACGCGAACAGCCGTGGCAGTCGCGCGCTGTGCTCATTCGCAGCCTGCTGCGTGGCGGCGCGCGTCTCGGCGACGGGCCCGAACTCCTGCAGGATCCACGGCATATCCGGGAACACCATGCCCTCCAGATCGCGGTTCGCGGACGGATCCGCCTCGAAACCATCCGAGGTCATGTACGTGGGCACATCGCCCGCGTAGTAGAAGCGCAGCTGCGGGCGGATCTGTCGCGCCGCGATGGGTTGCTGGCTTGCCGCGAAGATGAACTGCACGTCCGCACGCCGGCGCGGTTCGAACTGCAGGCTGGTGCCGAGCACTCCTTCGAGACGCTTGTGGCGCGCACGACTTTCATTGATGCGCAGCGCATCGGTGATGCCCGCGGTGAATTCGTTGCGCTTAGGGTCGTAGCTGGTGTGCGCGATGACATCACCGCCGCCGGCGAGCAACTCCTCGCGGAACGCCGCCACAACACGCGTGCCCCAGTCGCCCGTGGGTGCGATGACGATCGCGCGTCGCTGACCGGCGGCGAGCGCGCGACGCGCGATCTGCCGCGCTTCGTCTTCCGGCGAAAGCGCGAACTGGTACAGATTCGATGCGGTCGGCGTGCCGACAGGCAGGAAATTCAGCGCGAGCATCGGCGTGCGACGTCCCAGCGAGCTGGCGGCGACGGCGACTTCGTCGCGCGTGAGCGGACCGACGATGAACTGCGCGTCTTCATTGCTGGCACGTGCCAGCGCTTCTTCGACACTCATCGCGCCTGTGTCATGCACGCTGATCGACGGGCGAGTGCTCTGCGGCAGTTGCGACCAGGCGGAGAAGAAACCATCACGGGCGATGGTCGCCGCGGTGGCCTGCGGACCGGTGAGCGGCAGCAGCAATGCGACTTGACCACCAACCGGCGCGCTACCCGTCATCGCAGTGCCGGTTGTGGGGGAGGGCGTGCCCAGTATTTCCGCCTGCGCGATCGTGATGCCGGGATGCCCCTGATAGCGCGCGCGCCAACGCTCGATTTCCCCTGCTGCACCGAGCGGGTTACGCCCGGCGTTGGCAGCGATGATGCCGAGCTCCAGCCAGCCACGCAGCAGTGGTTCGCGCGTGGCGGTGGGCTCGAGTTTCACGCCGTTGTCGGCCGCAGCGCGCAGCTGCGAGAGCAGTTCCTTGCGCACGGCGAGACGATCCGTGTCGGTGTTGGCGAGACGTTCGAGCGCGACGCCCGCGCGCACGCCCTCGACCGGGCGCGAGGTCGCGAACGCCGCGCGCCGCTGCAGCCCGAGGAAGCGAGCCGCCTGCAGCGGCGCACGTGGCTCGCCCTGCGCCAGCAGCGCGCGCCAGGCATCGGCCGCCGCGCCGCTCGCGAGCTGCACTTCAATGTGGAGCATCGCGCGCTCGAAACTCTGCGCGGGCGTAAGGCCCGCCGTGAACGCGGCTAGTACTCGCTGCGCATCGGCCGGGCGGCTCGCGGCGAGCCACTCGCGCGCGGCACTTAGCGCGTAGTCGTTGCCGGCGGGGGCGGGATTCTCGCCCGCAAGTGATTCGTACATCTGCGCGGCAGCAAGATGATTGCCTTGGCGCTGCAGGCGCTCCGCGCGATCCACTGACGCCGGTGCGCCCCGCACTACGCCGCCCGTGCCGCTGCAACCCGCCTGCAGCAACAGCGCCCCAAAGAGCAGGACGGGGGCGAACCGGAAAGCGCGCGCGGCTTGCTGTTGCGTCGCTGTCATGGGCAAGGGCACTCTCCGGGTCGGTTCACGTGGTCAGGGCGAATTATAATGGCAGCGACTGTTGGCAGACTGGACATCGTCGCGACGCCGATTGGCAATCTGGCAGATTTTTCACAACGCGCGCGCGACACGCTGCTCGCGGCCGATCTCATCGCCGCCGAGGACACGCGCCGCACCGGACAGATGCTCACGCTGCTGGGCATCTCGCGCCCGCTGGTCTCGCTGCACGATCACAACGAAAGAGCGCGACTCGCCCCGTTGCTGGAGCGACTGGCGGCCGGTGGCAGGATCGCGCTGGTGAGCGATGCCGGCACGCCGCTGGTGTCGGACCCGGGTTATGCCCTGGTGCAGGCAGCCATCGACGGCGGGCACCTCGTGCAGGCGATTCCTGGCCCCTCGGCGGTGCTGGCCGCGCTGGCGAGCGCAGGACTGCCGACCGACCGCTTCTGTTTCGACGGCTTCCTGCCGGTGCGCGGACGACAGCGCGAGACGCGATTGCAACAGATCGCCGCGGAGTTGCGCACGATTGTACTGTTCGAGGCGCCGCATCGGATCGTCGCGACGCTGAACGATCTGGCTGCCGCGTGTGGCGCGCAGCGCCGCGCCGCGGTGGCGCGCGAGCTCACCAAGACGTTCGAAACCGTGTACCGCGGCACGCTCGGCGAGTTGATAGAAAACTCGGCGCAGGATGCTAATTTCGCGCGCGGCGAGATCACGATCGTGTTGCAAGGCGCCCCCGAGGACGTGCCGCAGGCCGATGAGTTCCTGCGTCGGCTGCTGACCCTGCTGCTCGAGGAGTTGCCGCCACCGCGAGTCGCGGCACTTGCCGCGCAGCTCACCGGCCGCAAGCGCTCGGACGTGTACGAACTGATCGCCAGGAGAAAGTCCGTTGAGTAGCGGGCCCGCAGCGCGTAAGGTGCCGCGCGAGGAGTCGGCCGGGCAGCCGCTGTTCTCACTTCGGTGAGGATGGAGGAAAGTCCGGGCTCTCGCGGACAAGGTGCCAGGTAACGCCTGGGGGGCGCGAGCCCACGGAAAGTGCAACAGAAAGCAAACCGCCTAAGCAGTCGAAAGATTGCCGGTAAGGGTGAAAGGGTGCGGTAAGAGCGCACCGCGCCGGTGGCAACATTCGGTGGCATGGCAAACCCCACCTGGAGCAAGGCCAAATAGGGAAGCAGCGGATCGGCCGCGAGGCTGGGCCGCAGCGAAGTCTGCGCGCGCTTCCGGGTAGGCCGCTTGAGGCTGACGGCGACGTCGGTCCCAGAGGAATGGCTGCTCTCGACAGAACCCGGCTTACAGGCCGACTCCTCCTTTTTCCTGGGTCTGTCTGCAGATACTGCGAAGATAACCACCGTAACTAGCACAATGGCCGAAATTTCCGCCTGATCTCGGAAATTCAGAATCCATACAGTGTGATTCTCGTCACAGAACTGTGCACCAATCGTAAGTCGTTGTGCCGTAAAGGCCTTTAACGTAGGCCAGCGTTGACATAAGGGGGCGGCGGTTCATATAGTGGTGCGAAGTGGGTCCAAGTGGGGAGAAATGGGTCCAGCGACCCATTCCAAGATGTTCCGCGGCGCAACAAAAGTGACTTTGGATGACAAGGGCCGCGTGGTTATCCCTACCCACCAGCGTGAGCGGCTGAAATCGCGTGGCGAGGGCCAGGTGGTGGTCACCACCGATCACCGCGACGCTTGCCTCCTTATCTACGGGCTGCCGGACTGGGAGCCGATCCAGAAACAGATCATGGAGATGAACGCCCTGCAGCCACAGGCGCGTCGTCTGCAACGACTGATGGTCGGCCATGCCACCGACATCCAGCTCGATGGCTCGGGTCGTCTGCTGCTCAGCGCCGAGCTGCGCGAATACGCCGGTATCACGCGCGCGGGAATGCTGCTCGGGCAGGGCACGCACCTGGAGTTGTGGGACGAAGCGCGCTGGTACGAGCGTCGAGATGAATGGTTGAAGCGCGAGCAGGACGCCGATGCGCCTGTCGCCGCACCCGAATCACTGTCGCTCTGATGGATGCCACGCGGGGACGAAAGAATTGGATGAGCACACACCGGTGCTTGTCGAAGAAGCGCTCACTGCGCTCGGCTTCGATGAATCCCGCACGCAAGAACCCGCAGACGGACTGTACGTCGACGCGACCTTCGGTCGCGGCGGTCACGCGGCGCGGATACTCGCGCGACTTGCCGACACAGGGCGCCTGCTCGCGATTGACCGCGACCCGCAGGCAGTTGCTGAAGCACGCCGCCGCTTCGCGGCGGATCAGCGCGTTGTGGTGGTCCATGCTGCGTTCGGTGCGCTCGAAGCACTGGTCGCGGCACATGGCGGCGGGCGTGAGTGTCGCGGGATTCTGTTCGACCTCGGCGTGTCTTCTCCCCAGCTGGACCAGGCTGCGCGCGGCTTCAGTTTCCAGCAGGACGGTCCACTCGACATGCGCATGGACACCACGAGCGGTCCGACAGCAGCGCAATGGCTCGCGCAAGCGCAGCACAATGAGATCCGCGACGTGATTGCCCGCCTCGGTGAAGAACGTTTCGCGCGCCGGGTTGCCGACGCGATCGTGCGCGAGCGCGAGGCAGCGCCGATCACGACCACCGCACAGCTCTCGCGCATCGTCGCGGGCGTGGTGCGCACGCGCGAGCCCGGCAAGAATCCAGCGACGCGCAGCTTTCAGGCGCTGCGCATGCACGTCAACGACGAGCTCGGCGAGATCGAGCGCGGACTCAACGGCGCGCTGCGTGCGCTCTGCGTCGGCGGGCGTCTCGCCGTCATCAGTTTCCATTCGCTCGAAGATCGGCTGGTGAAGAACCTGCTGCGTCGCGAGTCGAGCCCCGATCGGGTGCTTGCGCGCCTGCCCATGCTGCCTGCCAGCTACGCCCCGCGCATGCGGCTGGTCGGCAAGAAAATCAAAGCCACTTCCGCGGAAACGCAGGCTAATCCACGTGCGCGCAGTGCGGTGCTGCGCGTGGCGGAAAAGCTCGTCGCAGGCGGGGCATGACCCTGGGTGGTCGTACGGTGGTGCTGCTGGTGCCGCTGCTGTGGCTCGTTACGCTCGGCTCCGCCGCCGGAGCGGTGTACTGCAAGCATCGTGCGCGCGATCTGTTCGTGCAGCTGGAGCGCCTCAACGCGCGTCGCGACACGCTCGAAGTCGAATGGGGCCAGCTGCAGCTCGAACAGAGCGCGTGGTCGACCCACGCCTTCGTCGAACGTGTTGCGAGTAGCCGCTTGAAAATGGCAACACCAGTACCCAGCGACATCGAAGTGGTGGCGCCATGAGCTCGCGCACAGCTTCGGATCCGCGCATGTTCCGCAATCGACTTGCCTGCCTGTTCGTCGTACTTGGCCTCGCCGCGCTGGGGCTTGTGGGTCGTGCCGTGGACCTGCAGCTCGTGGATCACGGCTTCCTGGTGAAACAGGGCGATGCACGCTTCTCGCGCGTGATGCAAATAGCCGCGCATCGCGGCACGATCGTCGATCGCAACGGCGAGCCGCTCGCGGTCAGCACGCCGGTGGAATCGGTGTGGGCGAATCCGCAGATTCTCGCCACTTCGACCGAGCAGCTGCCGCAACTCGCGCGCGCTCTCAAACGCACACGGCCGCAGCAGCAGGAGTTCGTGCGGCGCGTGACGAGCAGCACGGATCGCGAGTTCCTGTATCTCGCGCGCCATCTGCAGCCCGCGGATGCGCAGGCCGTGCGCAAGCTGAACATCGCGGGCGTGAATCTCACGCGCGAGTACCGCCGCTACTATCCGTCCGGTGAAGTCGCCGGCCATTTGCTCGGCTTCACCAACGTCGACGATGAAGGCCAGGAAGGCGCGGAGCTTGCGTTCGACCACTGGCTCTCGGGCGAGGATGGCGCGAAGCGCGTGATCCAGGATCGATATGGGCGTCGGGTGCAGGACGTGGAGAGCATCCGACCGACGCGCCAGGGTCGCGACCTCGAGCTCAGCCTCGACCTGCGCATCCAGTACCTCGCGTATCGCGAGCTGAAGGCCGTGATCCAGCAGCAGCGTGCGAAATCCGGTTCCATCGTCGTGCTCGACGTCGTCACCGGCGAAGTGCTGGCGATGGTGAACCAGCCAACCTACAACCCGAACGATCGCGAGCAACGTTCGCCCGCGGCGTATCGCAACCGCGCTGCAACCGACATCTTCGAGCCGGGCTCGAGCATCAAGCCGTTCGTGGTGGCGGCGGCGCTCGCCTCCGGTCGCTACGATACGAGCAGCGTCGTCGACACCAATCCCGGCTTCGTGCAGGTCGGCGTCAAGGTCATCGAGGACGAGCATCCGCTGGGCGCGGCAAATCTAGCGACCATCCTCGCGAAATCCTCGAACGTCGGCATGACGAAGATCGCGTTGTCGATTCCGCCGCAGGATATCTGGTCGACGCTGTCGCATCTGGGCTTCGGGCAGGTGACCACCAGTGGTTTCCCCGGCGAATCTGCCGGGCTGCTGTCGAACTACTCGCACTGGCGCCCCATTAGCGTGGCTTCGCTGTCGTTCGGCTATGGGCTCTCGGTCACGGCGCTGCAGCTTGCGCACGCATACGCGACACTCGGCGCGTTCGGCATCTCGCGTCCGACCTCGATGCTGAAAGTCGAAGGCAGCGTGCCGGGGCAGCGCATGCTCGATGAGCGCGTGTCGCGGTCGCTGGTCGCGCTGCTGGAGTCGGTGGTCGCGCAGGATGGAACCGGCGCGCGCGCGGCGATTCCCGGATATCGCGTTGCGGGCAAGACGGGCACTGCGCGCAAGGCGAGCGGCGGCTCGTACGCCGAAGATCGCTACGTCTCGGTGTTCGGTGGTGTGGCGCCGGCGAGCAATCCGCGCCTCGCGGCGGTGATCGTCATCGACGATCCAGGCGCGGGCAAGTACTACGCGGGGGACATCGCGGCGCCTGTGTTCGCGTCGGTGGTTGGTGGCGCACTGCGACTGCTTGCGGTCGCCCCCGATGCGACGCTAGGTGAGTCGCGCGATCCTCTCAGCGGCGTGCGACGGATGGCGCAACGATGAGCCTGCGCGCACTACTCGCCGGAGTCATCGATGCGCCCGACATTGCGATCACTGATGTCACTCTCGACAGCCGGGACGTACGCCCCGGCGCCGCGTTCCTCGCGTGCAAGGGCGCGACAACGCACGGTCTGAAGTTCGCACAGCAGGCGGTGACACAGGGCGCGCGCGCCGTACTGTGGGA